>NZ_CP134876.1:5745995-6048416 GCF_032108445.1 Micromonospora halotolerans
CGGGCCGGTCAGCTCGCCGACCAGGTCAGCGACCTGGCCAGCGCCCTGGCCCGGCTGGGCTCCCGCACCGGCTGAGGCCGCCGGCCACGGGCTGGGACGGGCGGGGACCGGCCAGCGCGGGGTGGCCTCCGGCGAGGATGATCAGGGCGTGGGTAAGACGTACGAACGTATCGACGGGCGGCTGCGGACCTTCATCGAGGCGCAGCCGATGTTCTTCACGGCGACCGCTCCGCTGGCCGGCGACGGCACGATCAACCTCTCCCCCAAGGGCCTGCGCGGCTCCTTCGCGGTGCTCGACGAGCTGACGGTCGCGTACCTGGACTTCGCCGGCAGCAACGCCGAGACCGTCGCGCACCTGCGGGAGAACGGCCGTATCACCCTGATGTGGTGCGCCTTCGCCGGCCCGCCGAACATCGTCCGGGTGCACGGGCGGGGCGAGCCGGTGTTCCGCGACGATCCCCGCTGGCCGGAGCTGATGGGCCACTTCCCCGACATCGACCCGGGCCTGCACGGCCTGCGGGCGATCGTGGTGGTCCGTGCCGAGCTGATCCGCGACACCTGCGGCTACGCGGTTCCGCTGATGACCTACGAGGCCGACCGGGACCTGCACGGGCGGCGGTTCGCCCGGGAGGACGACGCGTCGCTGAGCGCGTACTTCGCCGGCAAGGAGCACGTGGCGACCAGCATCGACGGGCTGCCGGGCCTGCCGTTGCCACTGCCGCCGACCCCGGCCCGGTGAACGTCCCGGTCGGTCAGTGGATGCCGGCCATCAGCTGCCGGATCTGCCGGGTGAACATCACGGCGGCGAGCCCGAGCACCACCGAGGCCAGGCCGAAGGTCAGGAAGTACGTCGACTCGGACCAGCTGTCGGCGAGCCGGGCGACCTGACCGCCGATCGCGTCGCCGACGGCGGTGGCGAGGAACCACAGGCCGAGCATCTGGCTGGCGTACTTGACCGGGGCGAGCTTCGTGGTGGCCGACAGGCCCACCGGGCTCAGCGCCAGCTCGCCGGCGACCTGGATCGCGTACACGGCGACCAGCCACCACGGGGAGACCAGGTCACCGCCGACAGCGGCCTGCGCGGCGGCGGCCATCAGCACGAACGACAGGCCGTTGAGCACCAGGCCGACGGCGAACTTCATGGGCGTGGACACCCGGTGGCCGAGCTTCAGCCACAGCCAGGCGGCCAGGGGCGCCCCGATGATGATCAGGATCGGGTTCACCGACTGCAGCCACGACGCCGGGAAGGTGAAGCCGCCCACGTTCCGGTCGGTCTGGTCCTCGGCGAAGATGTTCAGCACCGACCCGGCCTGGTCGTAGATCAGCCAGAACGCCGCGGCGAAGACGAACAACCACAGGTACGCCTTCATCCGGCTGCGCTCGGTGCCGCTGATCTCCCGGTCGGTCAGGATCCGGGCGAAGTAGGCGATGGTGACCAGCACGGTGACGAGGGTGAGCAGGTTGACCACCGTGTCGACGGTGAACAGCCCGATCAGGGCCAGCACGGCCAGCACCACGAGCACCACCACGGCCACGACGGCGATGCGGGTCAGCGCCCGCCGCCGGTCCGCGCCGAGCAGCGGGTCGGCCGGCCGGGCGCCGGCGTCACCGAGGTTGCGCCGGCCCAGCACGTACTGGATCACGCCGAAGGTCATGCCGATGGCGGCCGCGCCGAAGCCCAGATGCCAGTTGATCTTCTCGCCGAGGAAGCCGGTGATCAGCGGGGCGATGAACGCGCCCAGGTTGATGCCCATGTAGAAGATCGAGAAGCCGGCGTCGCGGCGCGGGGAGTCCCGGTCGTAGAGGTCCCCGACCATGGTGGAGATGTTGGGCTTGAGCAGGCCGGTGCCCAGCACGATCAGCGTCATGCCGGCGAACACGCTCCACCGGGCCGGGATGGCCATCACGTAGTGCCCGGCCGCGATCACCACGCCGCCCCAGAGCACGCTGCGCCGCGCGCCGATGAGCCGGTCGGCCACCCAGCCACCGGGCAGCGCCATGAGGTAGACCATGGCGTTGTAGGTCCCGTAGACCGCGTTGGCGGTGGACTCCCCGATGCCCAGCCCCTCGTCGGCGACCGACGCGGTCAGGTACAGCACCAGGATGGCCCGCATGCCGTAGAAGCTGAATCGCTCCCACATCTCGGTGAGGAACAGCGTCGACAGCGCCCGCGGGTGGCCGAAGAAGGTCTTCCCGCCGGGCACTCGGGCCTCGGCCGGCGCGTCACCGGTCATCGTCACCTCCGCACACGTGATGGCGGATAACATCCCCGTTGACAGTCGAAACACTCCACCGATTCGGCCCGGCCGGGGACGACCCCGCCGGGCAGCTGTCATGACCGGCTACTCTTGAGGATCCCGACCCCGCGCCGGGTCGTCAGCGTGGCCGGGAATGGGGCGGCGGTGACGGGCCGTTACACCTGAAGACCAGCACCACGAACGAGGGGAAGTCGATCATGGGCGAGCGTATGCTGCGCGGTAGCCGACTGGGCGCAGTCAGCTACGAATCCGATCGCAACACGGAGCTCGCGCCGCGTCAGACCCGCGAGTACCTCTGCGCGAAGGGGCACCAGTTCGAGGTGCCGTTCGCCGTCGACGCCGAGGTCCCGACGACCTGGGAGTGCAAGTTCGACGGCAGCGTCGCCCGCCTGGTCGACGGCAGCGAGCCGGAGCAGAAGAAGGCCAAGCCGCCGCGTACCCACTGGGACATGCTGCTGGAGCGGCGTTCGATCGCCGAGCTGGAGGACATCCTGGCCGAGCGGCTGCAGGAGGTCCGCACCCGCCGCGGTCGCGCCTGAGCACCCGAAACGACGACAGCGCCCCCGGGGTCACCCCGGGGGCGCTTCGTCATGTCTGTCCGGTTTCACCGGCCGGGTTCGACGATCTCCCCCTCGATGGCGCGGCCCGGCTCGGTCACCGGCGGCGGTTGCGGCGCCGGGGCCGGCTGGGGAGCGCCGCGGCGCACCCGGACCCGGCGCGGACCGAACAGGTCACCGGCGACCATCGACGACACCCGGCGCTCGGTGGCCCGGCGCACCCCGGCGCGGGCCAGCCGCCGCACCGGCGGCACCAGCAGCAGCAGCCCCACCAGGCCGCTGACCAGGCCGGGCAGCGCCAGCAGCAGCGCACCGAGCAGGCCCACCAGACCGTCGGTGACCTGCTGACCCGGCGGCTGCCGGGACTCCACGGCGGCCCGGAAGCCGCGCCAGGCCCGCATGCCCTCCCGGCGCAGCAGCACCAGGCCCAGCAGCGAGGCCGCGAACACGAGCAGCACCGCGAACCCGAACCCGATGCCCCGGCCGACCAGGACGAACACGGCCAGCTCCAGCAGCGCCAGCAGCAGCAGGGCCGGTGGTACGTACTTCAGTCCTCGGCGCATCTCACCTCATCCGCCCGGGGGTGTCATCACGCCCCTCCAGCATGACACGCCCGCGCTCACGGCCAGCGGGCCAGCGCGTCGGGGCGGCGCGCGGCCGCCCGCCGGTCCCGCAGCCCCCAGGTGGTGATCCGCCACAGCGCCTCGGCCACGATGAGCGGGCTCATCTTGCTGTCGCCGTGCTCCCGCTCGGCGAACGTGATCGGCACCTCGACCATGCGCACCCCGGCGCGGTGCGCCAGCCGGGACAGCTCCACCTGGAACGCGTACCCCTGGGAGCGCACCGAGGCCAGGTCGATGGCGTCCAGCGCGGCCGACCGGTACACCCGGTAGCCGCCGGTGGCGTCGGAGACCGGCACGCCCAGCGCGAGGCGCGCGTACAGGTTGCCGGCGCGGGACAGCAGCAGCCGCCGCAGCGGCCAGTTCAGCACCCGCGCGCCGCGGGTCCACCGGGAGCCGATCACCACGTCGGCGTCGCGGGCGGCGTCCAGCAGCGCCGGCAGGTCCTCCGGGGCGTGCGAGCCGTCGGCGTCCATCTCCACCACGGCGTCGTAGCCGCGCTGCCGGGCCCAGGCGAAACCGGCCAGGTACGCGGCGCCCAGCCCGTCCTTGCCGGGACGGTGCAGCACGTGCACGTGCGGGTCGGCGCCGGCCAGGCCGTCGGCGATGGCGCCGGTGCCGTCGGGGCTGTTGTCGTCGGCGACGAGGACGTCGACCCCCGGCGCGGCCTCCCGCACCCGGGCGACGATCCGGTCGACGTTGTCGGCCTCGTTGTAGGTGGGAATGACCACGAGGACCCGTCCCACCCCGGGATGGCCGACCGTGCGCCTGTCGGCTACCACGCCCACCGTGTACCGCCTCCCGCTCGTCGTCCTAGCCCGGGTCGACCTCCCGGCGCCGGCGCAGCACCGTCGCGCCGGCCAGGGCCGCGACGGCGAGCGCCGCGAGGGCCACCTCCGGCCACACCCCCGCCGTGGTGGCCGGGGTACGCCCGTCGCCGAGCCGCATCTGCCGCACCACCACCGCGGCGGTGTTGAACCCGGTCGCACCGTCTACCCGCCCGTCCGGGGAAACGAACCCGGACACCCCGACCGTGGAGGCCATCAGGGCGGCGCGACCGTGCTCGACGGCGCGCAGCCGGACCATGGCCAGCTGCTGGCGGGCCTCGGCCGCGTCGAAGGTGGCGTTGTTGGTCTGCACGACCAGCAGCTGCGCGCCGCCGGTCACGGTGTCCCGGACGATGCCGTCGTAGGCGACCTCGAAGCAGATCACGTCGCCGAGGGTGGCCACGCCGGTGTCGAGCACGCCGGGGGTGCTGCCGGGGACGAAGTCGGAGCGGACCCGGTCGACCTCCGAGCTGACCATTCGGGCGATCTCGCGCAGCGGCACGTACTCGGCGAACGGCACGGGGTGCCGCTTGGTGTAGACCTGGTCCAGGTCGGGGCCGCTGCCCGGGCGCCACAGCAGCCCGGCGTTGCGCACCTCGCCCTCACCGGGGCCGAGCAGCACGGCGCCGACCAGGATCGGCGCGCCGATCGTGTCGGCGGCCTGGGTGATCCGCGCACCCGCGCCGGGGTTGCGCAGCGGGTCGATGTCGCTGGAGTTCTCCGGCCACACCACCAGGTCGGGGTGGCGTTGTGTGCCCGCGGCGACGCGTTCGGCCAGTTTCAGGGTGGCGTCGACGTGGTTGTTCAGCACCGCCTGCCGTTGGGCGTTGAAGTCCAGCCCGAGGCGGGGCACGTTGCCCTGCACGATGGCCACGGTGACGGTGTCGCCGCCGCCGCGTACCCCGGCCGGCACGGCGGGGCCGGCGGCCACCACCGCGGCCAGGGCGGCGGCGAGCCCGGCCACGGGACGCCACACCCCGGCGGGTTGGCGCCAGTCCCGCCAGGCGAGGGTGAGCAGGATCCCGCCGGCGAGCGCCACGGCGAAGGTGACCAGCGGGGCGCCGCCGAGCGCGGCCAGCCGCAGCAGCGGGGAGGTGTCCTGGCTGAACGCCAGCCGCCCCCACGGGAAGCCGCCGAACGGGGTGCGGTCGCGCAGCGCCTCCTGCCCCACCCACAGCACCCCGGTGACCAGCGGCCACGCCGCGCGGTGCCGGTCGACCAGCGGGGACACCCAGGCGGTGGCGGCGCCGAGCAGCGCCAGGTAGCCGGCCTGCAGCAGGGACAGCAGCAGCCACGGCAGGTAGCCGGTGTGCAGGTTCGTCCATTCCAGCAGCGGCGCGAACAGCGCCACCCCGGCGAGGAAGCCCAGCCCGGCGCCGGCGCGCGGCCGCCGCCGGTGCGCCGCGGCGGCGAGCAGCGCCACACCGACCGGCGCGAGGGGCCACAGCCCGTACGGGGGGAAGGCGGCGAGCAGCGCCAGACCGGCCAGCAGGGCCGCCGGGACGGCCAGTTTCAGCGGCAGCGGTCCCCCGCCGGCGCCCGGGCGTGGCCCGCCGGTGGCCTGCGTCTCTTCCCGGTCGAGCGTCGTCACCGGCACCTCACCACGATCACGGGCCGAAGGCTACCCGGCGGACCGGCCGGTCGGCCCGTCCGGGCCGGTCACTCGGGCAGCCGGATGACCGGCAGCTCGTCGGTGCCGTAGCGGCCCTCGCCGGTGAGGATCGGGGCGTCGTGGTCGAGGCAGGCCAGCACGGTGGCGGCCAGGTCGACCCGCCCGGTGAAGGCCCGCCAGTACGCGAGCTCCTGCCAGGCCCCGCCGTCGGTGGGCAGGACGGCGCAGGCGTCGAGGGCGAGCAGCCGGCGCAGCGCCGCCCGGTCCTTCGGGTCGTCCACGGCCGCGTACGCCTCGGCGGCGGCCACGGCGCTCACCCCGAAGCGCACCCCGTCGGCGATCACCTCGTGCAGCGTCTCCCCCACGTGCACCGACCCGGCCAGGTACGCCAGCAGCGTCGACCGGTCGAGGACCAGCCGCACGGGCGGGCCGTCGTCGGGGTCGCTCACGCGGCGGTGACCCGGGAGGCGCGGTCCTCGCCGTCGGCGGCGGCCTGCCGCGCCCGCTCCCGGATCGCCTGGTAGCGCTCGGCCGGCCAGGCCACGTCCACGGCGGCGCGCGCCGCCCGGGCCCGGGCGATGCCCTCCTCGGTGACGGTGACGCCGTGGTGGGCCAGCTCGGCGTCGAGGGCTTCCCGGCGCATCAGCGACCGCGCGGCGTGCACGAGGAAGGCGCTGGCGTTGGGTTCCCGTTCGAGGCGTTCGGCGACGTCCGGCGGGACCGAGATCGACAGTTTCCGCACCGCTCCGGTCATACCGCACAGCATAACCGGTCGTACCGTCCCGGCCGGGGCCTGAAGCGGGCACGAAAATCGGGGCGCGGCTCGCGCCGCGCCCCGATGCTCCCAGGCCCTTCCCGGCCGGTGGGGCGAGGACGATCGGCGCCGACCTTCGGACCGACCCGACGTGGACTGGCTGCCCCCGCCTGGCCGTTGTCTACTGGCCGTGCCTTTCACCCCTGCCCGTACACCGGTAACCGCGGCCGGTTCGCGCCGCCCCGCCGACCCCCGCCCGCTGGACCTGGCCGCCGCAACCTTCCGGTCGCTCGGCCAGCGGACGAAGGGACGAAGCGAACAACAGCCGCTTCCCGTGGTAGGACTCAAAGACGGTACGGCGTGGACCCCCGCCGCTGTCAACCCACCCGGGCCTGTCGTGTGCTGCGACACGGCGTGTCGCGTCGGCGCGTCTCGATGCGAACGCCGGTTTCTCTCGGAGGTCAGGCCGGCCCGACGGTCTGCCCGCCGTCCATGACCAGGGCGTGGCCGATGACGAATGCCGCGGCGTCCGAGCAGAGCCAGAGCACGGCAGCGGCGATCTCGTCGGCGGTGCCCATCCGTCCAATCGGCTCCTGGGCGATGACGCGGTCACGTCCCTCGGGGGTGCCTCCGGTGAAGCGGTCCATCATCTCGGTGGCGATGATGCCGGGGCAGACGGCGTTGATGCGCACGCCGGAGCGGGCGTAGTCGAGGGCGGCGGACCTGGTGAGCCCGACGACGCCGTGCTTGGCCGCGGTGTAGGCGGCCTGTCCGGCGATGCCGACGACCCCGGCGCCGGAGGAGGTGTTGACGATCGAGCCGCCGCCGTGCTCGAGCAGCAGCGGGATCTGGTACTTCATGCACAGGAACACGCCCCGCAGGTTGACGGCGACGAGCCGCTCCCAGTCGTCCTCGGTGATGTCGGCGGTGGGCGCGACGGGCTGTTCGACGCCGGCGTTGTTGAACGCGGCGTCGAGGCGCCCGAACGTCTCGACGGTTCGCGCCAGGGCGGCCTGCACATCCTCGGACGAGGTGACGTCGCAGCGGACGGCGAGGGCTCGACTGCCGGCTTCCTCAATCATGTGCGCGGTTTCCTGGACGCCCGGACCGGAGATGTCCGTGGCGGCGACGTCGGCGCCGGCACGGGCGAACGCGAGCGCGGTGGCACGGCCGATGCCGCTGGCCGCGCCGGTGACGAAAACGACCTTGCCCGCGAAGTCGCCGGTCCTGCCGGTGGCTGCCATGGTCTGCCCCTCGTCGTCGTTGTGGGGTGCGCCGGCTCACGCCCGCGCGGATGTCGGGGTGTCAGTGGTTGCGCTGGTTGACCGCCTGGTACTGATCCTCCGCGAGAGGTTCGAGCCAGGTGGTGGGGTCCTGCCCGCCGGGCAAGGCTTCGAGCATGGCCAGGTGGCTCATGAAGGTGTCGGCGGTGGCGCCGTGCCAGTGCTCCTCACCGGGCGGACAGATGACGGTGTCGCCGGCCCGGATGCGCAGCACGGTGCCGTCGCGGGTGCCGACCAGACCGACGCCCTCGGTGACGTGCAGGGTCTGCCCGACGGCATGGGAGTGCCAGTTGGTGCGGGCGCCGGGGGTGAAGCGGACCAGGGCCACGGTCATCCGGGACGGCTCGGTGCCGCTGTAGATCGGGGTCAGGTAGACGTCTCCGGTGAAGTTCTGCGCGGGTGTCTTGACGGTCTGGTTGACGGGCCTGAGTTCCATCGACGCTCCTTCGGGTGCGTGGCTCGGTCACGGGCGCAGCAGGGCCTTGACCGCGCGGCGTTCGTCCATGGCCCGGTATCCCTCGGCGGCCTGGTCGAGGGGCAGGTCGAGGTCGAAGACCTTCCCCGGGTTGATCGTGCCGTCGCCGATGAGGCGCATCAGTTCCGGCAGGAACCGCCGTACGGGTGCCGGGCCGCCGTGCAGGTGCGCCAGGGACCAGAACAGCTCCATGCCGGGCACGGCCACGTCGTGGGTGACGCCGACGAACCCGACGTGCCCGCCGGCGCGTGTGGCGTGGATGGCCTGCATCATCGACTCCTGGGTGCCGACCGCCTCCACCACCGAGTGCGCGCCGAGCCCGCCGGTCATGTCCTTGATCCTGGCCACGCCCTCGTCGCCGCGTTCGGTGACGATGTCGGTGGCGCCGAACTCGCGGGCGAGCCTCTGCCGTGACTCGTGCCGGCTCATCGCGATGATCCGTTCGGCGCCCAGTTGCCGGGCGGCGAGGACGGCGAGCAGGCCGACGGCGCCGTCGCCGACGACCGCGACGGTCCGGCCGGGGCCGGCCTGGGCGGCGACCGCCGCGAACCAGCCGGTGCCGAGCACGTCGGAGGCGGCCAGGTAGCTGGGAATCAGGTCGGCCGGCGGCACCTCGGGCGTGGCGACCAGGGTGCCGTCGGCGAGGGGCACCCGCAGGTACTGCGCCTGCGAACCGAGCATGCCCATCGGGACCCGGTGCACACAGGCGGACTGGTAGCCGTCCCGGCAGATCTCGCAGGTGTTGTCGGAGGCCCAGAACGAGCCGACCACGAACTGGCCCGGCGTGAGGCTGGTGACGTCGGCGCCGACCTCTTCGACGACGCCGACGTACTCGTGGCCCATCGGTGTCGGGCCCTCCACCTTCTGCACCCCGCGGTACGGCCACAGGTCCGAGCCGCACACGCAGGTCGCCGACACCCGGATGACGGCGTCGGTGGGTTGTTCGATCCGCGGATCCGGGCGGTCCTCCACCCGGACGTCGCCGGGTGCGTGCATGACGACGCCACGCATGATGGTCTCCCTTGCCGATGGTGTGTCCCGTGCGTGCGGCGGTGTGCCGACTCACGGATTGCCCCGATGGCGGGCGCCTAGTCCCGCTCGAGAACCAGGTAACTCCCTGTCCGCGGCGGCAGGGAGTGCCTGGTGAGGGGTGTACCGGCAGTACATGGCTGCCGCGGTTGCCGCCGCGTACGGTCGACGGCGTGGACAACCATGACCAGGTCCGCGACTTCCTCGTCTCGCGGCGCGCCAAGATCACCCCGGCGCGGGTGGGCCTGCCGGCCGGCACCCGCCGCCGGGTGAAGGGGCTGCGCCGCAGTAAGGTCGCCGCGCTCGCCGACGTCAGCGTCGAGTACTACGCGAAGCTCGAACGCGGCCACCTCGCCGGGGTCTCCCCCGGCGTCCTCGAAGCCGTCGCCCGTGCCCTGCAGCTCGACGACGCCGAACGCGCCCACCTGCTTCACCTGGCCCAGGCCGCCGAGGGCTCCGACACGCTCGCCCGGCCACGCCGGCGGGTGGGCCGGCACACCCCGCTGCACCGCAGCCTGCAGTGGACCCTGGACGCCATCACGGCCGGCCCCGCCTATGTCAGCAACGGCCGCCTGGATCTGCTCGCCACCAACCAGCTGGCCCGAGGCTTCTTCAGCGACATCGACGCCGGCGGCGGATCGCCGCCGCCGAACCTGGCCCGCTACCAGTTCCTCGACCCCGCCGCGCGCCGCTTCTATCCCGACTGGGAGCTGATGGCCGACGTCACCGTCGACGTGCTGCGCACCGAGGCGGGCCGGGACCCCCACGACAAGGATCTCCACGACCTGGTGGGCGAGCTGTCCACCCGCAGCGATGCGTTCCGCACCCGCTGGGGCGCCCACAACGTGCGCCGGCACGGGACCGGCACGAAACGTTTCCACCACCCGGCCGTCGGGGACCTCACCCTGGCCTTCGAGACCCTCGCGATGACCGCCGAACCGGGCCTGAGCCTCGTCATCTACACCGCGGAGCCGGGCACCGCCTCCGCGGACAACCTCCGGCTGCTGGCCTCCTGGTCGGCGTCGCAGGAGGCGGACACCCGCAGCGCGAAGCTCCCCGCCGAATAGTGCTCGCGGCGGCACGGCGCCGAGCCGTCCGGCGCGCTCAGCCGGCCAGATGCCGGCGCAGCAGCGCGGCCGCCGCGCCGGGGTGGTCGGCGGCGAGCAGCCCACCGGCGGCCAGGACGTAGTCGACGTCGACGACGGGGCGGGCGGCGCGGGGCAGCGGCCACCCGCCGGCGTGGTCGGCGAGGACCGCGGCGAGCACCTCGGCGGCGTCGCCGGGCGCGGCGTGCCGCAGCACCCCGCCGGAGCCGACCATCAGCTTGACGTCGCGCAGGTCCCGGCCGGCGCGTTCGCCGGTGGCGGCGCCGCGGGCGTGCCGGCGCAGCGCCACCGTGGCGGCGAGCGCGGCGATGCGCCGGTCGGCTGCCCGGTCGGCGTCACCGGCGGGCAGGAAGCCGGGGTCGGCGGCCCGCACGGCGGCCGCGGCCGCGAGCTCGTCCTCCTCCCCCGCGGCGAGGAGGCGTTCCTCGGCGGCGGCGCGGACCACACCGGGGGCGCTCCACCGCATGCCGAGGTCCCCCTCGACGGTGCGGGCCCGCCACAGGGTGCCGGTGACCTCCTGGCTGGGGCCGGTGTCGCGTTCGTCGGGGGTGAGCACCGAGTACACGTCGGTGGTGGCGCCGCCGACGTCGACGACGGCCAGGTCCCCGCCGAGGGCGTCGGCGAGGACCTCCACGCCGGTGAGCACCGCGTCGGGGGTGGCGGCCCGCACCAGGCGGGCGAACCGGCTGCCGCGGGACAGTTTCTTGCCGCCGATGACGTGCCGCAGGAACACCTGCCGGATGGCGGCGCGGGCCGGCGCGGGGGCGAGCACCCCGATGCGGGGCAGCACGTTGTCGGCGGCGGTGACCGGTACTCCCGCCGCGGCGAGCAGGGCGTGCAGGTCGTCGCGGACGTCGGCGTTGCCGGCGAGCACCACGGGCACCCGCCAGCGGGCCCGGGCCAGCCGGGTGGCGTTGTGGGTGAGGGTGTCGGCGTCGCCGCCGTCGGTGCCGCCGACGAGCAGCACCACGTCGGGGCGGGCGGCGCGCAGCGCGGTCAGCTCGGCCGCGCCGAGCCGCCCGGCGGCCACGTGCACCACGTTCGCCCCGGCGGACAGCCCGACCCGCCGGCCGGCCTGCGCGGTCACGAGCGGCTCGTAGCCGATGACGGCCAGCCGCAGGCCACCGCCGGCCGACGAGCACACGTACCAGGGCAGGTCACCGGCGGCGAGCCCGGCGGTGGCGGCGCCGACCGCGGCGTCCAGGCCGTGCAGCACGTCGGTGCCGACGGTGGTCGGCGCGGCCGCCGCGGCGACGAGCCGGCCACCGTCGAGGTCGACCACCGCCGCCTTGGTGTACGTCGACCCGACGTCGGCGCAGACGGCGAGGTTCACGCGCAGTTGTCCTTCATTCGCGACTGCGGGGCTCGCAGACCCGGCTCACTCCTCGCGCTCACGAGGCTGGGGGGACGACCACCGTGCCGGTGGCGGTGACCGCGACGATCGGCTCGGCGAGGACCTCGGCGGCGGACTCGGACCGGTCGGGGCGGCCCCGGCACACCACCCGGGCGGCGAAGTCGATGGTGCGGCTGCGGGTGCCCACCCGGGTGACCGTGGCGGTCACCTCCAGCACGTCACCGGCCTTCATGGGGGCCTTGAACTGCACGTCGGAGTAGGAGGCGAACAGCCCCTCGTCGCCGTCGGTGCGGATGCACACCTCGGTGGCGACGTCGCCGAACAGGCCCAGCGCGTACGCCCCGTCGACGAGGTTGCCGGCGTAGTGGGCGTGGGAGTACGGCACGTACCGGCGGTGGGTGACGGTCAGGCCGACCCGGGGGTCACTCATGCTCTCGCCTTCTTGTCGGTGATCAGGGCGTGGACCAGGTAGCTGGCGACCTCGCCGGGGGTGGTGCCACGGCCGAAGATCCGGTCGACGCCCAGCTCCCCGGTCATGGTCTCGTCGAAGCGGGGGCCGCCGACGATGAGCAGGGGCCGCCTGCCGGCGGGCAGGGCCTCGCGGAACGCGGCGGACATCTCCCGGGTGTTGTGCAGGTGCGCGTCGCGTTGGGTGACGACCTGGGAGACGAGCACGGCGTCGGCCTTCTCCCGGCGGGCGGCCTCGACCAGCTCGGGGACGCTGACCTGCGCGCCCAGGTTGGTGACCTTGAGTTCGCGGTAGTACTCCAGGCCCTTCTCCCCGGCGATGCCCTTGACGTTGAGGATCGCGTCGATGCCGACGGTGTGCGCGTCGGTGCCGATGCAGGCGCCCACCACGGACAGCTTGCGCCGCAGCCGCTGCTTCACCACCGTGTTGACCTCCTTGGCCGACAGCAGCGGGAAGTCCCGTTCCACCACCTGCACCTTGTCCAGGTCCACGAGGTGGTTCACCCGGCCGTAGACGACGAAGAAGGTGAACTCGTCGCCCATCTGCTTGGCGTGCACCAGCATGGCCGGGTCCATGCCCATCTTGTTGGCCAGTTGCACGGCGGCGCCCTCGGCGCGCTTGTCGTGCGGCACCGGCAGCGTGAACGACACCTGCACCATGCCGTCGCCGGTGGTGTCCCCGTACGGCCGGACGATCTTCTTCTCCGTCATGCCGCCTGCTCCAGGATGTCCGTGGCGGGGTTGTAGTAGTCGGCCTCGTGCCTCGCGACGCCGTCGAGGCCCTTGCCCCGGTCGGCGGGCCGCTTCATGATCCCGAAGGTGCCCTCGGCGATCGCGGTGAGCAGCGACTGGTCACCGATGCGCTCCAGCAGGTCGACGGCCTCGCCGAGCACCCGGTGGGCGCGCTGCTGGATGAACCCGCCCGGTGCGGGCACGAAGTCCTCGTGCAGCCCGCCGGCGGCGCCCAGCACGTAGCGGACGTTCTGCAGGGCGATGTCCCGGTCGGACAGCCACGGGGTGACCACCGCCTCGGTCATCATGCCGACCAGCAGGATGCCCTGCCCGGTCATGGTGCCGACCAGGTTGAAGAACCCGTCGAGCAGGTTGCCGCGGAACACGTCGCCGGTCATGTGCTTGGTCGGCGGCATCCACTTCAGCGGCGCGTCGGGGAACAGCTCCCGGGCCAGCAGCGCGTGCGCCAGCTCCAGCCGGAACGACTCCGGCAGGTCCGGGTTGATCTCGAACGCGTGGCCCAGGCCGAGCTGCCAGTCGGCCAGCCCCGCCTCGTGCGCGAAGTACTCGTTGAGCAGCTGCGACACCGTCACCGTGTGCGCCTCGTCGACCGCGTCGGCGGTGGTGAGGTAGTTGTCCTCGCCGGTGTTGATGATGATGCCGGCGCGGGCGTGCACCTGCCGGGAGAACCGCTGGTCGACGAACGTGCGGATCGGGTTGATGTCGCGGAACAGGATCCCGTACATCGAGTCGTTGAGCATCATGTCGAGGCGTTCCAGGCCGGCCAGGGTGGCCATCTCCGGCATGCACAGGCCCGACGCGTAGTTCGTCAGCCGCACGTACCGGCCCAGTTCCCGCGACGAGGAGTCCAGCGCGGCCCGCATGAGCCGGAAGTTCTCCTGCGTGGCGTAGGTGCCGGCGAAGCCCTCCCGGGTGGCGCCCTCCGGCACGTAGTCCAGCAGCGACTGCCCGGTGGAGCGGATCACCGCGATGATGTCCGCCCCGGCCCGGGCGGCGGCCTGCGCCTGCGGGATGTCCTCGTAGATGTCGCCGGTGGCCACGATCAGGTAGATCCACGGCCGCTGCTTCGGGTCCCCGTACCGCTTCACCAGCCGCTCCCGTTCGGCGCGGCGCCGGTCGATCTGCCGCACGCCCGCGGCGACCGCCTTGCGGGCGGCCCGCCGGGCGGCCGTGGCGGCCTTCCCGGTGGGCAGGTGGAACCGCACCGACCCGGCGGCGGCCTTCTGCGCCAGCAGCGTCACGTCGGCGATCTGCTCCCGCGCCAGGGCGTCGAACACCGGCGCGGCCACCCCGTGGCCGAGACCGACGTCGGCGACGACCGCGTCGACGAGGCGGTTCACCCACGGGATGCCGTCGGGGTCGGCGCCGGTCACCCCGGCCAGCCGCAGCACCGCCCGCTCCACCGACACGGTGGTGTGGCTGCGCGCCAGATCCACCACCGGCTGCCCGGCGCGGCGCGCCAACTCCCGCGCCCGCGCCACCAGCGCCGGATCCAGCCCAAGCTTGCCTGTCACTGAGAAGTGCCTTCCTGATAGATCACGTCACCGCGCAGAACCGTGGCCCGGCACACCGGCAGCGGCGTCGGGTCGTCCGCGCCGCGCGCCTCCGGGTCATCGGCCTGCAGCACGGGCAGCCCCCGCTCCACCCCGGCCGGGGTGTCCCACACCGCGAACGTCGCCGGTGCGCCGAGGGCGAGGACCCCCTCGTTGTCCAGGTGCACCGCCCGCCACCCGCCGCGGGTGTGCGCGGCGAACGCCGCCCGCACGCTCATCCGCTGCGCCGGGTTGTGGTGCGCCGCCGCGGCCCGCACCGACCCCCACGGGTCCAGCGACGTCACCGGCGAGTCCGACCCGAACGCCAACGCCACCCCCACCCCGTGCATGGCGCCCATCGGGTTGGACTCCAGCGACCGGGACAGGCCCAGCCGCGACTCGTACATCCGGCCGGCGCCGCCCCACAGCCGGTCGAACGCCGGCTGCATCGACGCCACGATGCCGTACTCCACGAACCCGGCGATGAGCCGCTTGCTCATGATCTCGGCGTGTTCGACCCGGTGCCGGGCCGCCCGCAGCCGGTCCACGCCCACCTTCCGCGCGGCCTGCGCGAACCCGTCCAGCACCGTGCCGATGGCCGCGTCGCCGATCGCGTGGAAGCCGCCCTGCAGCCCGTGGGCCGCGCAGTCCAGCAGGTGGTCGCGCACCTGCTCGGCGGTGACGTAGCCGTGCCCGCAGGCGCCGGGCTCCCCGTCCAGGTACGCCGCCGACACGTGCGCGGTGCGCGACCCGAGCGCCCCGTCGGCGTACAGGTCGCCGCCGGCGCCGACCGCGCCCAGCTCCCGGGCCTTCGCCGCGCCCAGCAGCTCACCCCAGTACCCGTACACCTCGGGCACGCCGTCGCCGGAGATCGCCAGCAGGCCGGTGAAGTCGCTCTCGTCGGAGGTGCCCGGGCCGCCGCACTCGTGCACCGCGGCGATCCCCAGCGACGCGGCGTGCCGCAGCGCGGTGCGCTGGGCGGCCACCCGCTGCGCCGCCGTCACCGAGCCCAGCGCCGCGGCCCGCACCACGTGGTGGGCGTCGCGGCGCAGCCAGCCCGACGGGTCGTAGCCGGCGGCGCCCGCCGCGTCCGGGCAGGCCGCCAGCAGCGCCGCCGACACCAGCGCCGAGTGGATCGACGCCTGCGACAGGTACACCTTGCGGCCCCCGGCCGCCCGGTCCAGCGCCGCCGCGTCGGGCAGGGCCGGCTCCGCCCAGGACGACTCGTCCCAGCCGTGCCCGAGCACCACCGCGTCGGAGGGCAGCGCGGCGGCGAACGCCGCCACCGCCTCCAGCAGCCCGGCCGCCGACCGCACCGCCGACAGGTCCAGCCCCGCCAGGGCCAGCCCCGTGTCGGTGGCGTGCACGTGCGCGTCGACGAACGCCGGCGTCACGAGCGCCCCACCCAGCTCCACCACCCGGTCGGGGGCCGGCGCGTCGGCGTCGGCGCCCAGCCAGGCGATCCGCCCGTCACGCACCAGCAACGCCGTCGCGCTCGGGTCGGCCGGACAGTGCAGCACTCCGCCGCGGTACAGGGTCGAGGGGTTCGTCATGACGCTCAGTCTGCCGCCAGCCGGGCCTCGAACAGACGACGCACCCCCGGCTCGCCGCGCAGCAGGTCCAGCGCCAGGGCGGCGTGCCCCGGCACGTACCCGTTGCCGACCAGCATGGTCACGTCCGCGGCCAGACCCTCGGCGCCCAGCGCGGCGGCCGCGAAGCTCGTCGCCATCGAGAAGAAGATCACCGTGCCGCCGTCCTCGGTGGCGAGGACCGCCCCGTGCTCGCAGCCCGGCACGTCCACGCAGACCACCGTGACGTCGGCGGGGGTGCTCAGCGCCGTGGTCACCGCCGTGGACAGGGCGACCGGGTCGCGGGCGTCGGCCAGCGCGACCACGTCGGCCAGGCCGGCCGCGTCGAGCGCGTCGCGCTCCGCCGCCACCGGCACCACCCCGACGGTACGGCCGGCGCCGGCCCGCCGCGCGGCGGCCAGGGACAGCGAGCCGCTCTTGCCGGCGCCGCCGATCACCGCCACGGTCACCGGGCGCGGGTCGTTCTCGCGGCGGCGCCGCGCCACCTGCTCGGCGACCACCCGCGCGGTCAGCGCCGGCGCCCCGCACACGTCGAGCACGGCCAGGGACAGCTCCGGGTGCAGGTCGTCCGGGAGGACCGCGGCGATCGACCGGGCGAACAGGATCGCGTAGCCGTCGCAGGGTACCTGCTCGCTGCGCCCGTCCCAGCGGGCCAGGCCGTCGAGGATCGTCAGCGGGGTCAGCGTCAGCGACACCAGGGTGGCCACCCGGTCGCCCGGCCGCAGCCCGAGCGGGGACCGCTTCCCGGCCTCCTCCACCGTGCCGATGAGCATGCCGCCGGAGCCGGTGACCGGGTTCTGCATCTTCCCCCGGGTCGAGATGATCTCCAGCACCTCGGCGCGGACCTTCTCCCCGTCGCCGCCGTGCTTCTCCGACAGCTGCCGGAAGCTCGCCGCGTCCAGGTTCAGCCGCTCGACCCGGATCCGCACCTCGTTGGCGGCGATCCGGGGATCGGCGTCCAACCGCCACGCCGCCTGCGGCAGCACCCCCGCCGGTTCCACGACTCGGTGCAGACCCACCGGTGACGTCACGCCGACCCCCTATGTTCAGCCGCCCGAAACCCCGGCCAGGGCTCGCGTCGCGGGAAAACTTACGGCAGACTAATTTCTTCACCGAATATTTTCCAGTAGCCTTCGGGATCGTTGATCACTCGCACCAGATGTCAGGAGGGGCCGTGACCCAGACCCAACCGGTTGAGACCATCCCTCAACCCCGTCACGCCCCGGTCGCCGTTCCGACCGCCGGGCAGCCGTACGAGTACCGCCGCAGCCCCCTGGTCGAACCCGACTGGACCCGCTTCCCCGGCTGGCGCCACGTCACCCGGGAGCAGTGGGAGAACGCCCAGTGGCAGCGGGTCAACTGCGTCAAGAACATCAAGCAGCTGCGCACCGTTCTGGGCGACCTCGTCGACGAGAGCTTCTACGCCGACCTCGAGGCCGACCAGAAGGCCCTGGCCACCATGTCGATGCTGGTGCCCCCGCAGATGGTCAACACCATGGTGCCGTTCGAGCCCATGACCACCGAGGCGTTCCTCGCCGACCCGATCCGCCGCTACATGATCGCCGTCGCCTCCGACCGGCGCACCGACTGGCCCTCCCACCCCTACGCCAGCCGCGACAGCCTCCACGAGCACGACATGTGGGTCGCCGAGGGGCTCACCCACCGCTACCCCACCAAGGTCCTCGCCGAGCTGCTGTCCACCTGCCCGCAGTACTGCGGGCACTGCACCCGCATGGACCTGGTCGGCAACTCCACCCCGGCCGTCGACAAGCTGAAGCTCACCCTCAAGCCCGTCGACCGCTACGACGCCCACATCGCCTACCTCAAGGCCCACCCCGGGGTCCGCGACGTGGTGGTCTCCGGCGGCGACGTGGCCAACGTGCCGTGGAAGAACCTCGAGTCCTACCTCATGCGGCTGCTCGAGATCGAAACCATCCGCGACATCCGCCTCGCCACCAAGGCCCTCATGGGCCTGCCCCAGCACTGGCTCCAGGGCGACGTCGTCGAGGGCCTCGAGCGGGTCGCGCGCACCGCCGCCCGCCGCGGCGTCAACCTCGCCATCCACACCCACGTCAACCACGCCCAGTCGATCACCCCGCTGGTCGCCCGGGCCGCCCAGACGGCCCTCGACGTCGGCGTCCGCGACGTCCGCAACCAGGGCGTGCTCATGCGCGGCGTCAACGCCACCAGCGCGGACCTGCTCGACCTCTGCTTCGCGCTACAGGGCGAAGCCGGAATCCTGCCGTACTACTTCTACATGTGCGACATGATCCCCAACGCCGAGCACTGGCGGGTCCCCGTCTGGCACGCCCAGCAGCTCCAGCACGACATCATGGGCTACCTGCCCGGCTACGCCACCCCGCGCATCGTCTGCGACGTCCCGTTCGTCGGCAAGCGCTGGGTGCACATGCTCACCGAGTACGACCGCGAACGCGGCATCTCCTACTGGACCAAGAACTACCGCACCTCGATCGAGTCCGCCGACCTGGAAGCGCTCAACAAGCGCTACGCCTACTACGACCCGATCGACACCCTGCCGGAGACCGGCCAGGCGTGGTGGACCGCCCACCGCGACGACTGACCCGCGAGCACCCCGCCGCCCCCGCGAGCCACCCGGCCGCGGGGGCGGCGGTCTGTTCGAGCCCTCGCGGCCGGGTGGCGCCGGTTCAGCCGCCGCTGCGATCCGACCGCGGTGCGGCGACGCCGCCCGAACCCGCTCCGGGCTTCGTGTACAAAATCTCGCGGGCCTGCTCCGCGGCGCGGATGAGGCTCTCGGCGATGAAGTCGACGAACCGCGAGATGCTCTCCAGGCGGGTGGCGGCCGGGGTGCCCGGACCCAGGACGCTGACGCCCTGCCGCGCCACCTCCGCGAGCTGGGCATTGGACTGGGCGCCGGCGATCGTGCTCTGGTAGAACACGTCGTCGTCGACGACGTAGCGCTCGCGGCGGCGCTCGTCGCGTTCCCGGCGGATCAGGCCCTGGCCCTCCAGGAACGTGATCGCCTTGGAGACCGACGCCGGGCTGACCTGGAGCCGCCCGACCAGTTCCGACGCGGTGAGGCTGCCCGCGTCGGCCGTGTAGAGACACGTCAGCACCCGCGACATCATCTTGGGCAGACCCTGCTGCATGAGCAGGGTCGTGAACATCTCCTCGTACTCGCGCACCGCCTCGGCGTCGCGCCCGTGCGCCTGCGACGGCGCCTGCGGCCCTCGCGCGGGCGTCTGCCTGCGCCGCTGGGAGCGGCGTTCGGTGGCGCGGTGGGCCAGGTCCGCGCGGTAGGCGGTGGGGCCACCGTTGCGCATCACCTCACGGGTGATCGTCGACGTGGGCCGGTCGAGACGTCTGGCGATCTCCGCGTAGGCGAGGCCGTCGGCCACCCCCAGCGCGATCTGCTGGCGTTCCTGCTGGGTGAGCCTGCCTCCCGGCATCGCGATATCCCCTCCACGGTCGTTCGATGCCGCCAGCATAGCGTTCACTCCTCACCCAATGCAACGAGCAGAGCTGTCAGCGTTGCGTTAGATTCACTCCGGTTGCAACGATATTCGCCCGATGGCCTGCGCAGACAGCAATCCTCCGCAACAAGCTTGTTGCCGGATCCATGAACGCAACGTAGCGTTTCCGACGTCAGAAACGAGACGCGCGGCAGGAGAGCACCATGCAGACCTTCGAGACCCCCACCCCGATCACCGCAGTCCTCGACATCCCCGCCGGGCGCGTCCAGCTCACCGCCGCCGACCGGGCCGACACCACCGTCGACGTCCGGCCCGCCGACCCCGCCAAGAGCCGCGACGTGACGGTGGCGGAACAGACCAGGATCCACTACAGCGACGGCGTCCTGCGCATCGAGGCCACCACCCGGAACCAGATCCTCGGCAGCTCCGGATTCATCGAGGTCACCGTCCAGCTGCCCGCCGGCTCCCGCGTCCAGGTGAAGGCCGCCAGCGCCGACCTCCGAGCCGTCGGCCGGTTCGGCGACGTCACCTTCCAGGGCGCACACGGCGCCATCACGATCGACGAGGCCGCGAGCGCCCACCTCACCACCGCCGCCGGCGACGTCACCGTCGGCCGCCTCACCGGCCCCGCCCAGATCAGCACCGCCAAGGGCGACATCCGCATCGCCGAAGCCGCCCGCGGCACCGTCGCGCTCCGCACCCAGGCCGGCGACATCTCCGTCGCCGCCGCCCACGGCGTCTCCGCCTCCCTCGACGCCGGCACCACCCACGGCCGGATCCACAACTCCCTCACCAACACCGACGGCGCCGCCGCCGGCCTGACCATCCACGCCACCACCGCCGTCGGCGACATCGACGCCCGCAGCCTCTAGAAGGAGCACCCACCATGACCAACCTGGCCATCGCGGCGAACGGACTGCGCAAGTCCTACGGCGACAAGGTCGTGCTCGACGGCGTCGACTTCGCCGTCCCGCACGGAACGATCTTCTCCCTGCTCGGCCCGAACGGCGCCGGCAAGACCACCGCCGTCAAGATCCTCTCCACCCTCATCTCCCCCGACCCCACCTCCGGACCCGTCCGCGTCGGCGGCCACGACCTCGCCGCCGACCCCCGGGCCGTCCGCACCACGATCGGCGTCACCGGCCAGTTCTCCGCCGTCGACGGCCTGATCACCGGCGCGGAGAACATGCTCCTCATGGCCGACCTGCACCACCTGTCCAAGCGCGACGGCCAGCGCACCACCACCGAACTGCTGGAACGCTTCGACCTCACCGACGCCGCCGGCAAGCCCGCCTCCACCTACTCCGGCGGCATGAAACGCCGCCTCGACCTCGCCATGACCCTCGTCGGCAACCCGCGGATCATCTTCCTCGATGAACCCACCACCGGCCTCGACCCCCGCAGCCGCCACAACATGTGGCAGATCATCCGCGAACTCGTCGCCGACGGCGTCACCGTCTTCCTCACCACCCAGTACCTGGAGGAGGCCGACCAGCTCGCCGACCGCATCGCCGTGCTCAACGACGGCAGGATCGCCGCCGAAGGCACCGCCGCGGAACTCAAACGGCTCATCCCCGGCGGACACGTCCAACTGCGCTTCGAGGACCCCGCCGCCTACGCGCGGGCCACCAGCGCGCTGCGCGACACCGTACGCGACGACCAGGCGCTCACCCTCCAGATCCCCAGCGGCGGCACCCAGCGCGAACTGCGCGCCATTCTCGACCGCCTCGACGACGCCGACGTGCACGCCGACGCCCTCACCGTCCACACCCCCGACCTCGACGACGTGTTCTTCGCCCTCACCGGCGGCGCCCGCATCCCCACCCAGCCCAAGGAGGCCCTCCGATGAGTTCCCTCTCCCTCGCCGTACGCGACTCGTCCACGATGCTGCGCCGCAACCTCCTGCACGCCCGGCGCTACCCGTCCCTCACCCTCAACCTGCTGCTCACCCCGATCATGCTGCTGCTGCTCTTCGTCTACGTCTTCGGCGACACCATGAGCGCGGGCATCGGCGGCGGCCCGGACCGCTCCCGGTACATCGCCTACCTGGTCCCCGGCCTCCTGCTGATGACCATCGGCAGCACCGTGATCGGGACCGCCGTCTCCGTCTCCACCGACATGACCGAGGGCATCATCGCCCGCTTCCGCACCATGGCCATCCACCGCGGCTCGGTGCTCGTCGGGCACGTCGTCGGCAGCGTGCTGCAGTCGGTCGCCAGCGTGATCCTCGTCGGCGCCGTCGCCGTGGCCATCGGCTTCCGGTCCACCGGCGCCGGCGTCCTGGAGTGGCTCGCGGCCCTCGGGCTGCTCGTGCTCTTCGCCACGGCGCTCACCTGGATCGCGGTCGGCATGGGCCTGGTCAGCCCGAACGCCGAGGCCGCCAGCAACAACGCCATGCCGCTGATCCTGCTGCCGCTGCTGTCCAGCGCCTTCGTCCCGGTCGACGCCATGCCCGGCTGGCTCCAGCCGATCGCCGAGTACCAGCCGTTCACGCCCGCCATCGAAACCCTGCGCGGCCTGCTGCTCGGCAGCGGAATCGGCCACAACGGGTGGCTCGCGGTCCTCTGGTGCCTGGGACTCGCCGTGCTCGGCTACTTCTGGTCCACGGCCAAGTTCAACCGCGACCCGAGGTAACCCGCGCCCCGGATCAGGGCGGCGCACCCCGACACCCCGTCGGCGTGCGCCGCCCCGCGGCGTGTTCGGCGACGACCGTCAGCCCCGCGGCGCGTACATGATCACCGCGACGCCGGCCAGGCAGATCACCGCGCCCGTGAGGTCCCACCGGTCCGGCCGGAAGCCGTCCACCAGCACACCCCACGCCAGCGATCCGGCCACGAACACGCCCCCGTACGCCGCCAGGATCCGGCCGAAGTTCGGGTCGGGCTGGAACGTCGCCACGAACCCGTACGCCCCCAACGCCAGCACGCCGGCCGCCACCCACCACAGCCCGCGGTGCTCCCGCCAGCCCTGCCAGACCAGCCACGCGCCGCCGATCTCCGCCACCGCGGCCAGCACGAACAACACCAGGGAACGCAGGATCGTCACCCGGCGACCCTAACCAGCCCCCGACCGGCGGGACGGCACGCGCACAGCGACGGGCCCCCGGGTTGATCCGGGGGCCCGTCGCTGTAGCGGCTCACTTGTCGAAGGCGTCCCGGACGTTGCGTCCGGCCTCCTTGACGTTCTGCCCGGCCTGCCGCGCCCGGGCGGCACGCTGCTCGTTGGCGCCCTCGGCCCGCAACCGCTCGTTGTCGGTGGCGTCGCCGATCCGCTCCTTGGCCACGCCGGCCATCTCCTGGGCCCGGCTCTTGGCCTTGTCGGTGAAGCTCATTGCGCCTCCTCGGCTCGTTCGGGCTTCCGCGGGTTGCGTCCCCGGTGCCGGTTCCCCCAAACGCCGTGTGCGAGCACACACCCCGTAAGGCATCCTAGGAAGATAGGTTCCAGCGCCAACCGACCCCGACGGCCCGAGCGTGGTTGACTGGGCGGGTGAGCGAGATCCTGCTGATCCGGCACGGCGAGACCACCTGGAGCGCCAGCCGCCGGCACACCTCGTACACCGACCTGGAGCTGACCCCCGACGGCGAGCGGCAGTCCCAGGCGCTCGCCGTGGCGCTCGCCGGCCGGCGCTTCGTCCGGGTGCTGTCCAGCCCCCGGCAGCGCGCGACCCGCACCGCGCACCTGGCCGGGCTCACCGTCGACGCCATCGACCCCGACCTGGCCGAGTGGAACTACGGCGCCTACGAGGGGCGCACCACCGTGGACATCCACGAGGAGAACCCCCGGTGGAACATCTGGACCGACGGCTGCCCCGACGGGGAGTCCCCCGCCGAGGTCGGCGCCCGGCTCGACCGGGTGCTCGACCGGGTGGCGCCGCTGCTGGAACGGGGCAGCGTCGCGCTGGTCGGCCACGCGCACAGCCTGCGGGTGCTCGGCGCGCGCTGGATCGGCCTCCCCCCGTCCGCGGGCGGGCTGCTGCGGCTGGACACCGCCACCCTCAGCGTGCTCGGCCACGAGCACAGCCGGCGGGTCATCCTGCGCTGGAACCAGCCGGTTCCGCAGACCGGCGGGGCCGACGCCGACCGGGCCGCCCGGCACTGACCCGCTGAGCGGCGTGGACGCCAGCCGCGACGGAGAGCGGGCCGGGGCCGCACGACGATCGGCTCCGGTTCAGCGTCCCCGCCGAACCGGAGCCGATGGTGGGCCCATGCCGCTCGCGGTCAGAGGTAACGCGCGGCCTCGTCGAGGAAGCGCTGCGCGTACCGGTCCGCCGGGATGTCCCCGAGGTAGTACTTCTTGAGGTCGCGGCGGGCCGTGGCCAGCGGGTCGTCGCCGAGGAAGTCGTCAAGGACGGCGTCGAGTCCCTGCAGCCGGCCGCCGTGGGCGTCGATCACGTAGGCCGCCCGCGCGAGCGGGAACGCCTCCGGGAACCGGGCCGCCGGCACCGAGACGGCGACCATGACGAAGGGCTTTTCCGAGTACAGGTAGTCCGCCACCACGCTCGACACGTCCGACACCATCGCGTCGGAGGCGTTGAAGCAGTCCGCGACCGTCATCGACACCTCGGCCTCGGCGCCGAACACGTGCGGCCGCCCGTTGGTCCGCCGGTCGTCGGCCAGCAGCGTCCGGATCCGGTCGCACTCCCGGGACAACGCCGGGGACCGCCGGCTGTACGGGTGCGGCCGGAACACGACGCTGCACCCGCGGGCGACGAGCGCCTTCACGATGTCGTAGCCGACCAGCAGCGACGAGTAGTTGGAGTCGGCGTAGAAGCCGGCCCACGTCGGGGCGTACAGGACCCGGGGGTTGGCGATCGAGGCGATCGGCTGGGTGGCGATGGCGACGTTCTCCACCTGAGGGCGCCCCACGATGCTGAACATCTCCGCCGGCATGTTCACGCCGTTGGCCGCGAACCGGTCGATCGCGGCCTGCCCGGCGACGAAGTTCTTGTCGTAGATCCGGAAGACCGGGTTGTGGCTTGGCACCTTGTCGCTGTCGCCGTGGTTGAGCTGGATGTGCTTCAGGTTCGTGTACCGGATGACGTGGTTGTTCATCGTCGCGGTGTTGACGTAGAACGCCGCCCGCAGCGACGGGGCGATGACGTCGTCGATCTGGTTCAGCCCCATCCGCAGCACCACCGGCGCCTTGGTGAGACCCACCACCTCGTGGAAGTTCGTCTGGTTGCGCACCAGCACGAAGAACTTCCGGCCCAGGCGCTCCAGGTAGGGCAGCCACATGGCCAGTTGGTACGCGGTGCCCGCAGGCGCGTTCCAGTGCACGAGGAAGACCGGCTCGTAGGCGGTCAGCGCGGCAAGGAGTTTCGCCTCCCGGCTTCGCCGCGCCCGCACCCTGCGCAGCGCCTGCACCGTGGTGAACAGGGTCAACCCGAGCGCCACGGCCGCCACCGCCAGCGCGATCCACCCGACGAGGTCGGTGAACGCGCAGACCAGTGCCGCGAGCACGGCAGCGCCGTTGACCAGCGCCACCCGGGCGGAGTTGGGGCTGCGGTCCGGCCGCGCGCCCATTCCGGGCAGGTTGGCCGAGACCGGGTAGACCGCCTCGGCCACGGAGGCCAGCAGCGGCTCGGTGAGGATCGCCAGGCCGGCGACGGCCACACCGACGGCCAGGGCCGGGTCGAGACTGCCGTGCACCGCGCCGAGCAGGTACGCGCCGGCGAGCAGGAGGACGCGACCCACCACGCCGGTCCCGGCAGCCGCACGGCCACGCCACGTCCAGGCCAGCAGCGCGAGCGCGAGAACGGCCGGGGGCAGCGCCCAGAGGCGGGAGTTCCCCACCGCCGCCAGCAGCAGGGCGGCCAGGGCCGCCACCTCGACCGCCGCGGCGGGCAGCCGCGTACCGACGGCCGACGCCCGCGCCTGCGCGAGCCATCCGCTGAACCGGGACCGGCCCGGCTTCGACGCCGTCATCGCCCGCTCCCCGCCGACCAGGCGCTGGTCCACCACAGCCGCCTCGCCCCACCCCGGCCGGTCGCCAGGAACTTCTGTCGCAACGCCAACTCCTTTTCCAACTGGCTCACCCGTTCACCGGGCCCTCGCGGCTCGGCGAACGATGGTTCACAGCGTAGGCGGACGGTCGCGGATCGCCCCGATCCCGGCCGCCCGCCGGCGCACGCGCGCACTCACCTGCCGTGACCCGGCCCACGTCGGGGCGGGCCGGCGGCGAAGGTGATCTTCGCGCCCTCGGGCGGGTCAGCCCGGCTGCGAGCCCGCCGACCCGGCCGGCACGCCACGGAGCCGGTGCTGGTCCACCGGATCCGGGCCGACCTTCGGCGGCCGATGCTCGTACGGTGTGGAGAGCACCACGGTCGTCCGGGTGGTGACGTTCGCCGCCGTCCGGATCTCCTGCAGCACCCGCTCCAGGTCCGCCGGGCTGGCCACCCGCACCAGCAGCAGGTAGAAGTCCTCCCCCGCCACGGAGTAGCACGAGTCGATCTCCGGCAGGTGGGCGAGCCGCTCCGGGGCGTCGTCCGGCTGCGAGGGGTCGAACGGCCGGATCGCCACGAAGGCGGTCAGCGGCAGCTCCAGCGCCTCGAAGGAGACGCGGGCCGCGTACCCCTTGATGACGCCGCGCTGCTCCAGCCGGCGGACCCGCTGGTGGACGGCCGACACCGACAGCCCCACCTTCTCGGCCAGGTCCGTGTACGACAGCCGACCGTCTCCGGTCAGAGCGGCGACGATGGCGCGGTCGATCTCCTCCACGCGGTGCAACCTACCTGGAAAAGCGCTCCCACGCCGCACCCGGCCCGCCGCCGTGACGCTGCGCGGGCCGGGCGTCGCGCACCGCGTCGATCAGCCCTTGGCGAGAGCCCGGGAGATGACCAGCCGCTGGATCTGGTTGGTGCCCTCGACGATCTGCAGCACCTTCGCCTCGCGCATGTACCGCTCGACCGGGTGGTCGGCGACGTAGCCGGCGCCGCCGAGCACCTGCACGGCGTCGGTGGTCACCCGCATGGCCATGTCGGTGGCGAACAGCTTCGCCTTCGCCGCCTCGATCGAGTACGGCCGGCCCGCGTCGCGCAGCCGGGCCGCGGCCAGGGTCAGGGCGCGGGCCGCGGAGATCTGGGTGGCGTGGTCGGCCAGGGCGAACCCGAGCCCCTGGAAGTCGATGATCGACCGGCCGAACTGCCGGCGCTCCCGGGCGTAGCCGATGGCGTAGTCCATGGCGGCCTGCGCCAGGCCGACCGCGCAGGCGGCGATGCCGAGCCGGCCCGAGTCCAGCGCCGACATGGCGATCATGAAGCCCGCCCCCTCGCCGCCGATGAGCCGCTCGGCCGGCACCCGGGCCTCGTCGAAGGCGATCTGGGCGACCGGGGAGGCGTGCAGGCCCATCGTGCGCTCGGCGGCCTGCGGGTGGATGCCGGGGGTGTTCCGGTCGGCCAGCAGGCAGGAGATGCCCTTCGGGCCGGGGCCGCCGGTGCGGCAGAAGATGTTGTAGAAGTCGGCGACCCGGGCGTGGGTGATCCACGCCTTGGTGCCGGAGACCACGTAGTCGTCGCCGTCGCGGACCGCCTTCGTGGTCAGCGCCGCGGCGTCGGAGCCACCCTGCGGCTCCGAGAGGCAGTACGCCCCCAGCAGCTCGCCGCCGATCATGTCGGGCAGCAGCTTGCGCTGCGCGTCCGTGCCGAACTGGGCGACCGGGTAGCAGGACAGGGTGTGCACGCTGACCGCCTCGGCGACCGCGAGCCAGCGGCTGGCCAGGATCTCCAGCACCTGGAGGTAGACCTCGTACGGCTGGGCGGCGCCGCCGTGCTCCTCGGCGTACGGCAGGCCGAGCAGGCCGGCCCGGCCCAGGGTGCGCAGCACGTCACGGGGGAACTCGGCGCGCTCCTCGAAGCCGGCGGCCCTGGGGGCGAGCTCCCGGTCGGCGAGTTCGGTGGCGAGGTCCAGCAGGTCGTGGGCCTCGTCGGTAGGGAGGATCCGGTCGACAGTCATAGCGCGATGAGCTCCGTGGGGGTGGTGTTGAGCCGCTGCCCGCCGTCCGTCGTGCAGACGACGATGTCCTCGATCCGGGCACCGTGCCGTCCGGCGAGGTAGATCCCGGGTTCGACCGAGAACGCCATGCCGGCCTCGAGGGGCCGGGGGTTGCCGGCCACGACGTACGGGTCCTCGTGGGTGTCGAGGCCGATGCCGTGGCCGGTGCGGTGCAGGAACGCGTCGCCGTGACCGGCGGCCGTGATGATGCCCCGGGCCACCGCGTCGAGGGCCTCGGCGGTCACCCCCGGGCGGACGGCCGCCACGGCGGCGCGCTGCGCCTCGTGCAGGACCGCGTAGTAGTCGACGAACTCGGCCGGGGCGGGACCGCCCGCGACGTAGGTGCGGGTGCAGTCGGACCGGTAGCCCGACGGCATGGTGCCGCCGATGTCGACCACCACCGGCTCGCCCGCCCGGATCGGCCGGTCGCCGGTCAGGTGGTGAGGGCTGGCGCCGTTCGGGCCGGCGGCCACGATGACGAAGTCGACGCGGACGTGACCGGCGGTCCGGATGGCGGCGGCGATGTCGGCGGCCACCTCGGCCTCGGTCCGGCCGGGGCGCAGCCACTCCCCCATCCGCCGGTGCACCGCGTCGATGGCGGCGCCCGCCTCGGCCAGGGCGGCCACCTCGGCCGGCGACTTGCGGATCCGCAGCTCGCGCAGCACCTCGGAGGCGAGCCGCTGGGCCGCGTCGGGCAGCGCGGCGCGCAGGGCGAGCACCTGCTCGGCCCACATCCGGTCGGCCAACCCGACGGCGGCGGCGGGGCCGGGCAGCGCGGACCGCACCAGCGGCCAGGGGTCGGTGCCGTCGGCGTGGTCGACGATCCGGTAGCCCGCGCCGGGCGCGGCCTCGGCGCCGGGGCGTTCCAGCACCGGCACGATCAGGGTGGGCTCGCCCTCGGCGGGGAGCACCAGGCAGGTGAGCCGCTCCCCCTCGTGGGCGTCGTAGCCGGTCAGGTAGCGCAGGTCGGAGCCGGGGGTGAGCAGCAGCGCGTCCAGGCCCGCGGCGGCGGTGGCGCGCTGTGCGGCGGCCAGCCGCTCGGCCGGGTACAGATCGTCGGTTCCCACCCCCAGAGCTTAACGGTCGTTTGGGCGGTGGCGGGAGCCCGGTCGCCGCTCAGACCCCGGCCATCCGATCCGCCTCGTGCTTGGTCAGCCCGGACGCCTGGAGCAGCTCGCCGACCACGATGCAGACCTGCGAGGCGACGATCGTCCCGGAGAAGCCGAGCCCCGCGGCCCGGGCCTGGCGAGCCTCCTCGCCGGCGCGCAACGCCTGGGATCGGGCGATCTCGGGGGTCCGGCCGGCCAGGAAGTCGCGGTGCAGCAGCCGCAGCGCCTGCCCGAAGGTCTCGACGGCGGCCGGCAGGTCGGCCGGGACCGGCTCCCGGGCCTCGAGCAGCGCCACCACCCGGCGGACCATGTTGCGGCTGTTGGTGAAGGCCAGCTCCAGGTGCGTGGCGGCGTGCTCGTAGCGGCGCAGCTGGGAGCGGCGCCCCCAGCGCCACGGGGACAGCGACGCCACCTCGGCGGCCGCCGCGACGATCTCGGTGGTCTGTCTTCGCTCCGCCTCGGCGGACTGCAGGCGCTGCAACGCGTCGTCGGCCCGTCCCGGGTCGCCGTCGGCGAGCGCCTCGGCGGTGACGGTCAACTGGTGGGCGAAGAGGTCGAGGCTGGCGCCGGCGGCGCGGTGCACCACCCGGACCGGATTCAGCGGCAGCAGGAGCAGCGCCACCACCACGGCCACCCCGCCGCCGACCAGCGCGTTGGCCGTCCGCGGCACCGCGAGGTCCGGCCCGCTGGGCTCGACGGTGCCCAGCAGGACGGCGGTGCTGCCGGCCTGCACCATCACCGCCCCGCTGCCGCGGAACACCACCGCCGCCGAGATGGCCAGCGCGACGACCAGCCCGGTCTGCACCGGCCCGTTCCCGATCACCTGGATGATCAGGTCGCCGACGAGCACCCCGAGGATCACCCCGCCGAGCAGTTCGGCGGTGCGGCGTACCCGGTTGCCGATCGCCGCGGCGATGGTGCCGACCGCGGCGGCCGGCGCGAACAGCGGCTGCGGGTTGTGCAGCAGGGTGTTCGCGACGTACCAGGACAACCCGGCCGCCAGTCCGGCCTGGAGGGCCACGATGAAGTACCGGCGCAGCCGCTCGTACGCCTCCTGCGCGTGCCGCCGGACCACGGCCACCACGGTGGTCACGGCGCGTCCCGGCGGTCCGGGCGCCACCGGCGGTACGGCCCGGACGCGGTCACGCTCACCTCTACCCCGGCGGCGCTCCGGTAGTCCCGGCTGGCCGCTCAGGCGCTCGCGGCCTCGGCCCGGAGGTCCTCCTCCGACGCGCCGCGCCGCCAGTAGCCGGCGAAGGTGACCCGGCGCCGGTCCAGGCCGCGCTCGCCGACCAGGTGCCGCCGGACCGCCCGGACCATGCCGGCCTCGCCGGCGATCCACGCGTACGGGGCGGCGCCGGGCAGCCGCGCACCGCGCAGCGCGTCGGCCAGCAGGCTGCCGCCCGGTGTGGTCGCGCCCCGGACCAGCCAGGTCACCTCGGCGCGGGCGGCGCTGGGCAGCGGCTGGATGTCGCCGGCCGCGGGGACCTCGACGAAGGCCCGGACCGGGGTGCCGGCGGGCAGCCAGTCGAGGATCCCGCCGACGGCCGGCAGGGCGGTCTCGTCGGCGACCAGCAGCACGGTGTCGGCGCCGGTGGGCGGCTGGAAGCGCACGGTGCGCTCGTCGGGCACGGCCGGGCCGAGCAGCAGCACCCGGTCGCCCGGGCGGGCCCGGCCGGCCCAGCGGGTGGCCGGTCCGGTGTCGCCGTGCCGGACGAAGTCGATGTCCAGCTCGCCGGCCTCGGGGCGCTGCGCGCGGATCGTGTAGGAGCGCATCACGGCGCGGACGGCCGGGTCCAGGCCGCGCCAGGCCGCGTACCAGTCCTCCCCCGCCTCGACCGGGACGACCGGGGTGTCCTGGCCCGGGTGCGGCAGGAAGACCGAGACGCTCTGGTCCCGGCCGCCGCCGGCGAACTCGCCGAGGTCGTCGCCGCCGAAGGTGACCCGGACCGGGCAGTCGCCCACCGCCCGGGTGGCGACCACCCGGGCGGCGTAGAACCGGTACCGCAGGGCGACGGCGGTGGTCACGCCGTGACCTTCTTCGCGCCCCGGATGGCGGTGGCCAGGTTCTCCAGCAGTGGGGCGGCGCCGGCGTACGAGAAGCGGGGCACCGCGTCCCACGGCGTGACCTGGTTGGCCTTGACGGCGGGCAGCTGCGCCCAGGTGGGCTTGCCGGCGAGGTCCTTCGGCTGCAGGGCGGTGGGGCGGTTGTCGAGCAGGATCAGGTCGGCCGGGAACTTGCCGGTGTTCTCCCAGCTCAGCGCCTCGAAGTAGTCGCCCTGTTCGAGCTTGGTCGGCACCACGATGTCGACGCCGAGTTCGGCGAAGTACATCAGGTCGGTGCTGACCCTGGGGTTGGAGACGTAGAACAGGTCCGGGCTGCCGGAGGCGGCCATCACCTTGATCCCCGGGTTCGCCTTGACCGCCTGGCGCACCGCGTCGGCGGCGGCCGTGAACCGGGCCTTCGCGTCGGTGACCTTCTTCGCGCCGAGGTCCGCGCCGAGGGAGCCGGCGAGTTCGGCGTACCGCTCGATCGGCTTGGTCATCGGCACGCGGGCGGTGGTGATGGCGACGCTCGGCGCCAGCGGGAGGATCTTCGCCTTGCTCTCGTCCGGGACGTACCAGAGCGCGCCCGGGTCGTACATGTGGGTGACCAGCAGGTCGGGGCGGAGCCCCGCGTACTTCTCCAGGTTGAACTCGCCCCAGGCGTTGCCGAGGATCTCGACCTGCTCGACGTTCAGGTCGCCGGCCTGCGGCTCCTTGCTGCCGTCGGCCTTCCTGGTCTCGCCGAACACACCGACGATCTGCTTGTCGAGTCCGAAGTCGACCAGGGCGGCGGCCACCCCGGTGAAGGCGACGATCCGGGACGGTCGGGCGGCGGCGTCGACCTTCTGCTGCCGGTCGTCGGTGAACGACCAGGGGCCGCCGGTCGGGCCGACGCTGGTGGCGGCGCCGCCGCCGTCCTTGCCGCAGCCGGCGAGAAGGGCGCCGAGGCCGGCGGCGCCGGCGGCGGCGAGGAGGCCACGGCGGGAGAGCCCGCGGCGGGACACGATGTCGGGCATGGCGAAGTCTTTCGATACGGGTCTGCGAACGACCATGGATAGCGAGGTTAGGCTAACCTAACCCACATTCCCGTCAAGGTTCTTCCTGCCCCCGGAGCCCACGCTGACCGTCATCACCCCACCCCGAAGCGGCACCGTGGCCGCCCCCGCGCCCGGGCGCCGCCGGCTCCGGGCCGGCGGGCTCGCCTTCGGCGTGCTGCTGCTCGCCGCGGTGGCCGTGCTCAGCCTCGCCCTCGGCGCCAAGCCGCTCTCCCTCGCCGACGTGTGGCACGGCCTCACCGACCCGGCCTCCCCCGAGTACGCCGTGGTGCGCCAGGGACGGTTGCCCCGCACGCTGCTCGGCCTCGCCGCCGGCGCGGCGCTCGGCGTCGCCGGCGCGGCCATGCAGACGCTGACCCGCAACCCGCTGGCCGACCCCGGCCTGCTCGGCATCAACGCAGGCGCGTCGGCCGCGGTGGCCACCGCCACCGTGCTGCTCGGCGTCGCCGACCTCGACCACCAGGTCTGGTACGCGCTGCTCGGCGCCGCCGCCGTCACCGTGGCCGTGCACACGATCGCCGGCGGCCGGCAGGCCACCCCGGCCCGGCTGGCCCTGGCCGGGGCGGCGCTCAACGCGGCCCTCTACTCCTACGTCAGCGCCGTCATGCTGGTCGACAGCACCTCGCTGGAGCGGATGCGCTTCTGGACCGTCGGCTCCCTCGCCGGGGCGCGCACCGACACCGTGCCGAGCCTGCTGCCCTTCGTCCTGGCCGGGCTGCTGGTCGCCCTGCTGGTGACCCGCCCGCTGGCCGCCCTGGCCCTCGGCGACGACTCCGCCCGGGCACTCGGCGCCCGACCCGGCCTGGTCCGGGGCGCGGTGATCGTCGCCGTCACGCTGCTCTGCGGTGCGGCCACCGCCGCCTGCGGGCCGATCGTCTTCGTCGGGTTGCTCGCCCCGCACGTCGTGCGCGCCCTCACCGGGCCCGACCCCCGCCGGCTGCTGCCCTGGTGCGCGGTGTTCGCGCCGGTGCTGCTGCTCGCCGCCGACGTGGCCGGCCGGCTGCTGGGCCGCCCCGGCGAACTCCAGGTGGGCCTGGTCACCGCCGTGCTCGGCGGGCCGCTCTTCCTGCACCTGGTCCGCCGCGGACGGGTGGGCCGGCTGTGATCGTGCTGCGCCTCCCCGGCGGGCTGTCGCTGCGCCTGCGCCCCCGCGCCCTCGTCGTCGGCCTGGCCGGCACGCTGCTCGCCCTCGCCCTCGCCGTGCTGGCCGTCGGCGCCGGCGACTACCCGATCGCCCCCGCCGACGTGCTGCGCGTGCTGGCCGGCGGCGGCAGCCCCGCCGACGGGTTCATCGTCACCGAGCTGCGGCTGCCCCGGCTCTCCACGGCCCTGGCGGCCGGCGCCGCCCTCGGGCTGGCCGGCGCGGTCTTCCAGTCCCTGACCCGCAACGCGCTGGGCAGCCCGGACGTGCTCGGGGTCACCTCCGGCGCGGCCACCGGCGCGCTGACCGTGGTGGTGGCCGGCGGCGGCAGCGCCGCGCTGGCCGGAGCCGCGGCCGCCGGCGGACTGGCCACCGGCCTGCTGCTCTACGCGCTGGCCGGCCGGCACGGCGTCGGCGGGCACCGGCTCGTGCTCGTGGGCATCGGCGTCACCGCCGTCCTCACCGGCGTCAACGGCTGGCTGCTCACCCGCGCCCCGCTCATGGACGCCGCCCGCGCCGCCCTGTGGATCACCGGCAGCCTGGACGGGCGGGGCTGGGCGAACGCGCTGCCGGTGCTCGGCGCGCTGGCGGTGCTGCTGCCCGCCGTGCTGCTCGCCCGCGCCCCCGCGCTGCGGCTGCTGGAGATGGGCGACGACTCCGCGGCCAGCCTCGGCGTGTCGGTACGCCGGGTCCGGACGGCCGCGCTCGGCTCGGCCGTGCTGCTGGTGTCGGTCGCCGCGGCGGCCGCCGGGCCGGTGTCGTTCCTGGCGCTGACCGCGCCGCACCTGGCCCGGCGGCTCACCCGCGCCCCCGGGCCGAACCTGCTGCCCTCGGCGGTCGTCGGCGCGGCCCTGCTGCTCGCCGCCGACCAGCTCGCCCAGCACGCGGTGGCCGGGCGGCAACTGCCCGTCGGCGTGGTCACCGGCGTGCTCGGCGGCGGCTACCTGGCCTGGCTGCTCGCCGGCGAACGCGGGGGCCGGCGATGACCGGCCCCGACGAGAAGGGAACCCTGATGCGGCCCGACACCCCCCGGCTGGTCGGCGAGGCGCTGACCCTCGGCTACGACCGGCGCACCGTCGCCGAGGACCTCACGGTCGCCGTCCCCGACGGGTCCTTCACCGTGATCATCGGCCCGAACGCGTGCGGCAAGTCGACGCTGCTGCGCGCCCTGGCCCGGCTGCTGCGCCCGGCCCGGGGCACGGTGCTGCTCGACGGCGCCGACATCCACCGCCGGCCGGCCCGCCAGGTGGCCCGTACCCTCGGGCTGCTCCCGCAGTCGGCGGTGGCCCCGGACGGGCTGACGGTGGCCGAGCTGGTGTCCCGCGGCCGTTACCCGCACCAGGGCCTGCTGCGGCAGTGGTCCCGCGAGGACGAACGGGTGGTCGACCGGGCGATGGCCGACACCGGCGTGGCGGACCTGGCCGACCGGCCGGTCGACGAGCTGTCCGGCGGGCAGCGGCAGCGGGTCTGGATCGCCATGGCGCTGGCCCAGCAGACGCCGCTGCTGCTGCTCGACGAGCCGACCACCTACCTGGACATCGCCCACCAGGTCGAGGTGCTGGACCTCTGCGCCCGGCTGCACGAGGAGCAGGGCCGCACCCTGGTGGCGGTGTTGCACGACCTGCACCAGGCCGCCCGGTACGCCACCCACCTGGTGGCCATGCGCGACGGGCGGGTGGTCGCCGCCGGGGACCCGCGACGGATCGTCACCACCGAGCTGGTCGAGGAGGTGTTCGGCCTGCCCTGCCGGATCATCGAGGACCCGGAGACCGGCACTCCACTGGTGCTGCCGGTGGTCCGCCGCTCTTGCGCCGACGGAAAGACCGCCCCCGCCGTCCCCGGAGGGCGGTGCTGATCGAGGACCCGCCCGGACCGACGCCCGACGTTGGTGCGGCCGATCGCCGGGTAAGCGAGCCGGGACCGCGAACCGCCACACCAGAAAGTGGCGAGACGGACGACAGCGGCCAGAGGGTGCGGCGACGCCGTCACCGGCACAATCGGCCGGCGACCCGGCGGACGCCGACCGGGTCCCCGTTCGTCCGCCGACCGAAGGAGGAACGATGGCCCGCGATCCCGCCCAGATGAAGACCGGTGAGCTGCGCAAGCAGGCGGAACGCGCCGGAATGCGCAACGTCGACCAGATGAACAAGGGTGAGATGATCCGGAAACTCGGTGGCTCGGCCAACGCCAACCAGGGCGGCGGCCAGCGGCAGAAGGACCCGCACCCGAAGGGGACCAACCCGAAGGACTACAAGAACGTGCCCGGCAACCAGACCTGACCACCAGCCGACGCCTGGTGCCCCGCCCGTCCCGGGTGGGGCACCAGGCGTCGGTTCACCCGGTCCGGTGAGTGCGTTCGTCACCTACCGGCGGCGCGCACTTACGGTCGCGCGACGGGACGGGGTAGACCGGGGTGATCGCTTGCCGGAGCGGTTTCCTGCGTGCCCTGAAGGGGGTCGACCACCGTGCGGACCGATCGCCCCAGCCCCCGTCTCGACGGCGCCGAGGCGGTCGCGGACGCCATCCTGTACGAGGGCTACCTGCTCTACCCCTATCGACGATCGTCGGGCAAGAACCGAGTCCGCTGGCAGTTCGGGGTCCTGGTGCCCCCTGCCTGGGCAGCGGCGCACGGCCTGGTCGACAGCGGCGTGGCGGGCTCGGCGGAATCGCCGTGGCAGCAGACCACGTGCCTGCTGGAGGCGTCGGACACCGCGTGCGTCCGGATCCGGTTGCGGTTCCTGCACCTGCAACGCAAGGTGGCCGAGAGGCGGGCGGCCGACGGCGGGTACCGGCCGGTCGACCGGATCGAGGTCGGCGGCCGCACGGAGCTCAGCTTCGACGAGGCGGTGCCGCGGGAGTTCGACATCGAGGCGTCGGTCGGCGACCTGCGGCACGGCCGCCACCTCGACGTCCGGGTGCCGGGCGGGGAGGACGTCGAGGCGCTGGTCGACGGCCGCGGCGAGCCGGTCGGGCGGGTGGTTCGCCGGCGATGGCCGTTGTCCGCCTCGGTCACCGCCACCGCCGTCCCGTGTGAGGCGCCGTTCCGCCTGCTGCGGCTAGAGATCCGGGTTGAGAACACGGACCGGACGACCGCGCCGGACAGCCCGCGGGACGAGGCGCTGCGCTGCTGCCTGCTCGCGGCCCACACGCTGGCCGCCGTCAGCCGGGGGCGCTTCCTGTCCCTGCTCGACCCGCCGGAGTGGGCGGCGCACGCCGCACGGGGGTGCCGCAACGTGCACACGTTTCCGGTCCTCGCCGGCGAGCCCGACACGGCCGACGTGCTGCTCTCGTCACCCATCATCCTCTACGACCACCCACGGATCGCGCCGGAAAGCCCCGGCGACCTGCACGACGCGACCGAGATCGACGAGATCCTCTCGCTGCGTACGCTCACACTGTCCGACGCCGAGAAACGGGAGGCCCGAGCCACCGACCCCCGTGCCGCCGCGATCCTCGACCGGGTCGACGCGATGCCGCCCGAGATGCTCGAACGGCTGCACGGGGCGATTCGGGCCTTGGAGCCCGTACGCCGGGGCGGCGACGCCGCCACCGATCCGGAACCGTCGTGGTGGGCGCCCGACACCGACGCGGGGGGCGCGCCGGACACCGAAACGGTCGTGGTCGGGAGCACCGTGCTGGCGCGGGGTAGCCGGGTCCGGTTACGGCCGCGGCGGCGCGGCACGGACGCGCACGACATGTTCCTGGAGGGCCGGACCGCCCGGGTGGAGCAGGTGCTGCTCGACGTGGACGGCACGCGGTTCCTGGCGGTGACGGTGGACGACGACCCGGGCGCGGAGTTGCACCAGTGGTACGGCCGGCTGCGCCACTTCCGGCCGGAAGAGGTGGAGCCGTTGTCCGGAGAGGTGGCAGCGCCGTGAGCGGCCCCGACGGCGGACGGATCCTGGTCGCCGGCATCGGCAACATCTTCCTCGGCGATGACGCGTTCGGTGTCGAGGTCGCCCGACGCCTCCGGGACGAGGTCCTCCCACCGGGGGTGGATGTGTCCGATTACGGCATCCGCGGAATGCATCTGGCCTACGATCTGCTGGACGGCCGCCACGACGTGCTGGTCCTGGTGGACGCGTTGCCGCTGGACGAGCCACCCGGGACGTTGGCCGTCATCCAGGTGGACCTCGACGACCCGGGCTGGACACTGCGCCCGGCCGACGTGCTGGAGGCGCCGGCCGCCGACGCCCACGGCATGGACCCGGAGTCGGTGCTGCGGCTGCTGCGCAGCCTGGGCGGCACGGTCGACCGGGTGTTGGTGGTGGGTTGCCAGCCCGCCGTCCTGGACGAGTGCATGGGGCTGTCAGCTCCGGTGGCGGCCGCGATCGACGAGGCGGTCCGGATGGTGGTCGGGGTCGCACAGGAGGAAGCCACGCAACTCCCCGCTGGTCAAGCGGCAGGAGAGCCCGCAGCGAGCGGCAGCCGAGAGGGGGTGGGCGCCGATGCATGAGACCGGCCTGTCCGAGGCGATCGTGGCGGCGGCGGTACGCCGGGCCGCCGGGCGGAGGGTCACCGGCCTGCGGGTGCGGATCGGCGGCCACGCCATCGACCCCGATGTCGTCACGCAGGGCATCCAGGTGGCCGCGGCCGGCACGGTCGTCGCGGACTCCGCGGTCGACCTGGTACTGGAGCCGATGACCGTGCAGTGCCACGAGTGCGGCGGGAGCGAACCGATTCGCGACCACCTGGCGATGGTGGCCTGTCCGCGGTGCGGTGGCGTCGATATCGAGGTCAGCGGCAACGACGACGTCGTACTGGAGTCCATCACGGTGGACAGCCGCACGTTGGGAGCGGTCTGATGGACGCCACCGAGTTGCTGCGGCACGACCACCGCGTGGTGGAACAGCTCTTTCGGGACTACCGGGCGGCGGAATCGGACGCGCAGCGCCGCGGCGTCGTGGAGGTCCTCGTCCGCGAGCTGTCGAAGCACGCCGCGCTCGAGGAGATTCTCTTCTATCCGTTCGCCGCAAAGGTGTTGGCGGACGGGCAGGTCGACAGGCACCTCGCCGGGCATCGGCCCGTCAAGGAGTTGCTCGTTGAACTGGACCGCTGCCGGACCGGCGATCGCGCGCAGGACCAGCTGATGCAGCGGCTGGCTTCCGCCGTCGCTCGGCATGTGCAGGACGACGAGAACGAGCTCATGCCGCTGTTGTGCGCCCGGGCCGACGAGCAGGCCCTCCGCGAGCTGGGCCAGGAGATCGACCAGGGCAAGCAGCGGGCCCCGACGCGCCCGCACCCGCACGCGCCGGACAAGCCCCCGGCGCTGGCCCTCGCGGCGCCGCTGGCGGCCATCTACGACCGGCTGCGGGATCGGATGCAAGGGAGGCCACGCACATGACTCAGAACATGCGCGACACCGGCGCGGTGATCCCGCAGGAGCACGGGTTCGACGAGGTCACCATCCTCTGGATCTCCGAGGGCATGAGTTGTGACGGAGATTCCGTCTCCATGACGGCCTCCGGTCAACCGGCGATCGAGGACATCGTTCTCGGGCTCATTCCCGGTCTGCCGAAGGTCAACCTGCACAACAAGGTGTTGTCGCCGGCGGCCGGCGGCGAGGAGTTCCTGGCGCCGTACCGCCGGGCAGCCCGCGGGGAGATGGCCGAGCCGTTCATCCTCGTCATCGAGGGGTCGGTCCCGAACGAGAACATCAACGGCGACGGGTACTGGACGTCGTTCGGCAATGACGAGAACACCGGTGAGCCGTTGACCCTCAACTGGTGGATCGACCAGTTGGCGCCCAAGGCCTGGGCGGTCGTCGCCGCCGGCACATGCGCGACGTACGGCGGTATCCATGCCATGGCCGGCAATCCGACGGGGTGCATGGGCCTGGCCGACTATCTCGGATGGGACTTCCGGTCCCAGGGCGGCTTGCCGATCGTCAATGTGCCCGGCTGCCCGATCCAGCCGGAGAACTTCATGGAGACGCTGACCTGGGTGCTCTACCACGCCGCCGGCTCGGCGCCGCCCCCGCCGCTGGACCACATGCTGCGGCCACAGTGGCTGTTCGGCAAGACCGTGCACGAGGGCTGCGACCGGGCCGCCTATTACGAGCAGGCCGACTTCGCCAAGGACTACAACTCGCCCAAGTGTCAGGTGAAGATCGGCTGCTGGGGGCCGGTCATCAACTGCAACGTCCCGAAGCGCGGCTGGATGGGCGGCGTGGGTGGCTGCCCCAACGTCGGTGGCATCTGCATCGGCTGCACCATGCCGGGGTTCCCCGACAAGTTCATGCCGTTCATGGACATGCCGCCCGGGGGCAGCCTGTCCACGCTGCTGATCAAGCCGTACGGCGCGATGATCCGCCGCCTGCGCGGCATCACCAACGGCACCGCCAACCGGGAACCGAAGTGGCACCACAACGGCCCCGAGCTCACCAGCGGCTACAACCCCCGGTGGCGCCCGTACGGTCCGGCGGATCCCCGTCGACAGGCGGCAATCGAGAGGAACAAACCGTGACCGCGACGAAGCCGAAGCCGGCCGGCCAGCAGCCCGGCGAGCTGGTGGAGATGGCGTGGGATCCGATCACCCGGATCATCGGCAACCTCGGCGTCTACACGAAGATCGACTTCGCGAACCGGGTGGTCGCGGAGTGCCACACCACGTCCTCGCTGTTCCGCGGCTACTCGGTGTTCATGAAGGGAAAGGATCCGCGCGACGCCGGCTTCATCACCAGCCGGATCTGCGGCATCTGCGGCGACAACCACACGACCTGCTCGGTCTACGCGCAGAACATGGCGTACGGCATCAAGACTCCGCCCCTGGCTGAGTGGATCATCAATCTTGGCGAGGCCGCCGAGTACATGTTCGACCACACCCTCTTCCAGGACAATCTCGTCTTCGTCGACTTCTGCGAGGCGATGGTCAAACAGACCAACCCGAGCGTGCTGGCCCGCGCCGAGAAGACCGCCGCCCCGGGCCGGGACATCCACGGCTACCGCACGATCGCCGACATCATGCGGGCCTACAACCCGTTCGAGGGCGAGGTCTACAAGGAGGCGCTGAAGGTCAGCCGGACGACCCGGGAGATGTTCTGCCTCATGGAGGGCCGGCACGTGCACCCGTCGACGGTCTATCCCGGTGGCGTCGGCACCATGCCCCAGCCGTCGCTGTTCACCGACTACCTGAGCCGGTTGATCAGCATCCTGGACTTCGTCAAGAAGGCCGTCGCCATGAACGACGACATCTTCGATTTCTGGTACGAGGCGCTACCCGGCTACGAGGAGGTCGGCCGCCGGCGGGTCCTGCTCGGTTGCTGGGGCGCGTTCCAGAACCCCGACGTCGTCGATTACCGGTACGAGACCATGACGAACTGGGGGCGGGCGATGCACGTCACGCCAGGAATCGTCGTCGACGGCAAGCTGCTCACCACCGACCTGGTCGACATCAACCTCGGCATCCGGATCCTGCTCGGCAGCTCGTACTACAAGGACTGGGTCGGCGAGGAGGATCCCTTCGTCAGCCACGACCCCCTCGGCAACCCGGTCGACATCCGCCATCCCTGGAACCAGACCACCCTCCCCGATCCCGGCAAGCGCGACTTCGGGGACAAGTACAGCTGGGTGATGAGCCCCCGTTGGTTCGACAAGAGCACCGGAGATCACCTCGCGCTGGACACCGGCGGCGGCTGCTTCGCCCGGCTGTACACCACCGCGCTGGCCAAGATGGTCGACACCCCATACGTCAAGTCGACCGGAACGAGTGTGCTGATCACGCTGCCGAAGAGCCAGCGGCTGCCCGAAACGACGTTGGAGTGGAAGATCCCGCGCTGGTCGAACGCGCTGGAGCGGGACCGGTCGCGGGCCTACTTCATCGCGTACGCCGCGGCCATGTCGCTGTACTTCCTTGAGCAGGCGATGGAGCGGGTGCGCGGCGGCGACATGCGGGTGTTCGCCGAGTTCGACGTGCCGGACGAGGCCATCGGTTGCGGCTTCCACGAGGCCGTCCGGGGCACCCTGTCGCACCACCTCGTGATCCGGGACCGCAAGATCGCCAACTACCACCCGTATCCGCCGACGCCGTGGAACGGCAGTCCCCGCGACAGCTACGGCACGCCCGGTCCGTACGAGGACGCCATCCAGAACATGCCCATCTTCGAGGAGAACGGCCCGGACAAATTCAAGGGCGTGGACATCATGCGCGCGGTGCGCAGCTTCGACCCCTGCCTGCCGTGCGGGGTGCACATGTACGTCGGCGGTGGTCGTACCCTCAAGAAGATCCACTCTCCGATGTTCGGCGCGTCCCATGGGTGAGCAGCCGGACCTCCCGCGTCTCGCCGACGCGGCCGTCGAGCCGCGGCTGGCCCGCCTGGACGCTGTGCTCGGCCAGCTCGAGCAGACCCCCGGCCGCACCGCCGAGCTGGCGCTGGAAGCGGTCGAGATCCTGACCGACGTGTACGGCGAGGCGCTGGCCCGGGTCACCGATCTCGCCGCCGACAGCGCCGGCGCGCTCGACCGGCTCACCGACGACGAGCTGCTGCGGCACCTGCTGCTGTTGCACCGCATCCACCCGGATCCGCTGGAAGGGCGTGTGGCCCGCGCGATCGACGATCTCCGGCCGCAGCTGCGCGCGCAGGGGGCCGAGATCGCGTTGGTCGGTGTCCAGGACGAGGTGGCGCGGATCAGCCTGTCGGCGAGTTCGTGCGGCGGTGGCGCAGCGGCGCTGGGTGACCTGGTGCGGGAACAGGTGTTGACGTTCGCGCCGGAGCTGTCCGCGGTCGAGGTGGCGGCACCCGCGCCGGCTCCAGCGCTGATTCCGGTCGCCGCCCTATGGCAGCGGCCGGACCGGACCGAGAGGGCACCGGCGAGTGAAGTGGGGCGAGCCGCAGGACCGCTCGCGTTGGGTGGCACAGCGTGACGACGGGTGCCCTGCAGCGGGTGATCCGGCGCGCGAGGCAGCGCGTGACCGTCGAACGCTGCGGCATGTGCGCCGGGCCGGTCGGTCCGGAGCACCGGCACGTGTGGGACGAGCAGGACGGGGAGCTGATGTGCGCCTGCACGCCGTGTTCCCTGCTCTTCGAACGCGAGTCGGCCGGCGGCGGCCGGTACCAGCTCGTCCCCACCCGCGGCAGACGGTTGCCGGACCTGTCCGCCGACGAACTCGGCGTGCCGGTCGGTCTGGTGTTCTTCGTCAAGCAGCGCGACGGCCGGGTGCTCGGGCACTATCCGAGCCCGCTCGGCACGACGGAGTCGGAGGTCGATGCCGGCGCCTGGCGGGCCGTGGAGGCGCGATCACCTGAGCTGGCCGAGCTGGTGCCGCGGGTCGAGGCTTTCCTGGCATGGACGGGCAACCGGCGCGACGGCGGCCAGCAGTGGGTGTTGCCGGTCGACGACTGTTTCCGGCTCGTCGCGCTCATCCGCCGCCACTGGACGGGCATGTCGGGGGGAAGCGCCGTGTGGCGGGAGATTTCCCGGTTCTTCGACGAACTCGGTCGACGACATGGTCGGCCGTCAGGCCACGACTGACAAAGGAGGCAGGCATGGGCGAGATCCGGGTGGGCGATCCCGACGTCGAACTCGACGCGCCGGCGCACACCAAGGGTGTGGAGGAGGGGAACTCGCGGCGGAGGAAGCAGTCAGGTCATCACGAGGACGGGACGGTGGACGCCCGTCGCTCCACCGGCATCCGACCCAAGAAGCACGACCCGATCCTGCCGATCATGCCGAACCTGCCGCCGGGCTGAGCCGGCCCACGTAGACCCGAAGGAGATGAGCTGTGCGGAAGCTGTTGGTGCTGCTGGCCGGCGCGGCCGTCGTCGGGATGTTCTGGAAGGAACTTCCCGCGCTGCGACGCTATATCAAGATCGAAAAAATGTGACCGGAGAGGACGAGTAGGTCGATGTGTCTTGGGATCCCAGGCGAGATCGTCGAGATCAAGGCCGGCCACGACGACCTGGCCATCGTCGACGTCGTGGGCGTTCGGCGGGCGATCAACATCGGCCTGCTCGGTCCGGACCAGATCGGTATCGGTGACTGGGTGCTCGTCCATGTCGGCTTCGCCATGTCGAAGATCGACGAGGCCGAGGCGGCCGCGACGTTGGCCATGTTGAACGGTCTCGGCCAGCCGTACACCGACGAGCTGCAGGCGCTCGCCGAATCCGACATCAGTTAGGAAAGACCAGATGCGTTTCGTCGACGAGTACCGCGACGCGGACAAGGCCCAGGCGTTGGCCACCGAGATCGCCGCGTTGTGCGAGCCCGGACGGCAGTACAAGTTCATGGAGGTCTGCGGCGGCCACACGCACACCATCTACAAGCACGGGATCGAGGACTACCTGCCGGAGAGCGTCGCGCTGGTGCACGGGCCGGGCTGCCCGGTCTGCGTCATCCCGATGGGCCGGGTGGACGACGCCATCGCCATCGCCAATGAGCCGGGCGTCATCATGACGGCGTTCGGCGACATGATGCGCGTCCCGGGTGGCAGCGGGTCGTTCCTGGATGCCAAGGCGGCCGGTGCGGACATCCGGATGGTGTACTCGCCGCTGGACGCTCTGAAGATCGCGCGGACCAACCCGGACCGCAAGGTGGTCTTCATGGCGATCGGGTTCGAGACCACCTCGCCGTCGACCGCCATGACCGTGTTGCGGGCGGCCGCCGAGGGCATCGACAACTTCTCGGTCTTCTGCAACCACGTCACGATCCTTCCGGCGATCAAGGCGATCCTCGACTCACCGGACCTGCGCCTCGACGGTTTCCTCGGGCCGGGGCACGTCTCCACCGTGATCGGCTGCCGGCCGTACGAGTTCATCGCCCGTGACTACGGCAAGCCGCTGGTGTGCGCGGGGTTCGAACCGCTGGACCTGCTGCAGTCGGTCTACCTGCTGCTCAAGCAGCTCGCCGACGGGCGCTGCGAGGTGGAGAACCAGTACACCCGGGTGGTGCCCTGGGACGGCAATCTGCGGGCGCTGGAGGCGATCGGCCGGGTCATGCAGTTGCGCCCGTACTTCGAGTGGCGCGGCCTCGGTTTCATCTCGCACTCGGCGCTGCGGATGCGGGAGGAGTACGCGGCGTACGACGCTGAGCGGCTGTTCGACGTGCCCGGGGTGCGGGTAGCGGACCCGAAGGCCTGCCAGTGCGGCGAGGTGCTCAAGGGAGTGCTCAAGCCCTGGGAGTGCAAGGTTTTCGGCACCGCGTGCACGCCCGAGACGCCCATCGGCACGTGCATGGTGTCCTCGGAGGGCGCCTGCGCGGCCTACTACAACTTCGGCCGCTTCACCCGACAGCGGCTCGCGGAGGCGACACGCGTATGACGACGGAACGTACCGCCGGATGGTCCGAGCGCGCGGTGGCCGAGGCCGGGGCGGCGGCCGAACGCGAGTCGGGGCGACTGTCGCCGGAGCAGCAGGTGCTGCAGCGCATCGAACGGGCCCGCCGGCGCTCGCCGAAGATCAGGGAGAGCCGGATCACCCTCGCGCACGGCGCGGGCGGGAAGGCGACGCACAGCCTGATCGAGGGGCTCTTCGTCGAGGCGTTCCGCAACCCGACGCTGGAGGAGCTCGACGACGGTGCGGTGCTCACCGTGGGCAGCAGCCGGCTGGCCTTCACTACCGACTCGTACGTGGTGTCGCCGCTGTTCTTTCCGGGCGGGGACATCGGCGATCTCGCCGTCAACGGCACCGTCAACGACCTGGCGGTCAGCGGGGCCCGTCCGCAGTACCTGTCGGCCGGGTTCATCCTGGAGGAGGGCTTCCCCGTCGCCGACCTGCGCCGGATCGCCACCTCGATGGCCGCCGCGGCGGAGCGCGCCGGAGTGCAGGTGGTCACCGGCGACACGAAGGTGGTGCAGCGGGGCAAGGCCGACGGCTGCTACATCAACACGGCGGGGGTCGGCGTGCTGGAGCGGCCGGTGAGCCTGGGCAGCCGACACATCCGCCCCGGTGACGCGATCGTCGTCTCCGGGCCGATCGGCGACCACGGTGTCACGATCATGCTCGCCCGGGGCGAGCTGGACATCGCCGCCGACCTCGCCTCGGACACCGCGGCCCTGCACGGGCTGGTGGACACCCTGCTGGACGCGGCTCCCGGGGTACGGCTGCTGCGCGACGCCACCCGGGGCGGGGTGGCGACGATCCTCAACGAGGTGGCGCAGGCGACCCAGCTCGCCGTCGTGGTCGACGAGGCCTCGGTACCCGTACGTCCCGCCGTGACCGGCGCCTGCGAACTGCTCGGCATCGACCCGCTCTACGTGGCCTGCGAAGGACGCCTTGTGGCCGTCGTGGACGGCGCGCAGGCGGAGGAAGCCCTGGCGGCGCTGCGCGGCCACCCGCTCGGCGACGGTGCGGCGGTCATCGGCCGCGTCGCGGCCGACCCGCCCGGGATGGTGCTGCTCAGGACGGCGTTCGGCGGTACACGGGTGGTCGACATGCTGGTCGGGGATCCACTCCCCCGCATCTGCTGACGCTGGTTCCCGGTCAGTCCGCGGGGACGCCCCGGGCCGCGGCCACCACGGCCTGGCCGAGGGAGATCCCGCCGTCGTTGGGCGGCACCCGCGAGTGCACGAGCACCCGGAAGCCGTCCTGCTCCAGCCCGCACACCACCCGGTCGAGCAGCAGCACGTTCTGGAAGACCCCGCCGGAGAGCGCGACCGTGGTCAGGCCCCTGCTTTCCCGGACGGCGCCGGCCGCCCGTACCACGGCATCCGCCAAACCGTGATGGAACCGCGCGGCGATCAGGCCGGGATCCACCTTGGCGCGCAGGTCGTCGACCACGCAGCGAACCAGCTCGCGCCCGACGTCCTGGAGCGGGACCGGACCGGTCGCCTCGACCCGGTAGCCGCCCCGCTCGTCGGGATCGGCCCGCTGCTCCAGAGCGATCGCGGCCTGCCCCTCGTACGTGACCCGGTCGTGCAGGCCGAGGATCGCCGAGACGGCGTCGAACAACCGGCCTGCGCTGGACGTACGCGGCGAGTTCGTTCCGGTCCGCGCCAGCCCCACCACCGCGGACCAGTGCCGCCCGTGCCGCCGCACCACCGCCAGATCGGGCACCGCGTCGCCGTAGACCTCGTCGAGGTAGGCCGCCGCCATCCGCCACGGCTCGTGTACCGCCGCGACCCCGCCCGGCATCGGCACCGCGCCCAGGTGGCCGATCCGCTCGAACCCGGTCAGGTCGGCGGCGAGCAGCTCGCCTCCCCAGAAGGTGCCGTCCGGACCGTATCCGAGACCGTCGAAGGCGACGCCGATCACCGGGCCGGGGTCGCCGTTGTCGGCCAGGCAGGACGCGATGTGGGCGTGGTGGTGCTGGACGCCGAGCAACTCGACGTCCTCGCGCTCCAGCGCGTACTTGCTGGACAGGTATTCGGGATGCAGGTCGTGGGCCACGACCTCCGGTCGGACGTCGAAGAGCCGGGTGAAGTGCTCTATCCCGTCGGTGAACGCCCGCAACGTCTCGAAGTTTTCCAGGTCGCCGATGTGGTGCGACACGAACGCACGTCGGCCCTTCGCCAGGCAGAACGTGTTCTTCAACTCCGCGCCGCACGCGAGTACCGGGCGGTCAAACCGCCACGGGAGGGTGACTGGCGCGGGCACGTATCCACGGGAGCGCCGTACCGGCAGCTCACGGCCCCGGAACACGCGGACCACCGAGTCGTCGGTCCGGACGTGGATCCGCCGCTCGTGCGTCAGGAATCCGTCGGCGATCCGCGCCAGTCGCCGGCGGGCGTCGTCGTCGCGGTGGGCAATCGGTTCATCCGATACATTGCCGCTGGTCAGCACGATCGGCATGCCGAGTCGACCGACCAGCAGATGGTGCAACGGGGTGTACGGCAGCATCACGCCCAGGTCGCGGTTGCCCGGTGCCACCGACGCGGCGACCGGGGCGTCGGCGCGGCGGGGCAGCAGCACCACGGGACGGCGTGCGCCGGTGAGCACCCGTTCGGCTGCCGGCGCCACGTGAACCAGGGTGCGCGCCGCCGGCAGGTCGCCGGCCATCAGGGCGAAGGGTTTCTCCTCGCGGTGCTTGCGGGCGCGCAGCGTCGAGACGGCCCGGTCGTGGTCGGCCCGGGTAGCCAGGTGGTAGCCGCCGAGGCCCTTGACCGCGACGATCCGGCCGTCGCGCAGCCACCGTACGGCGGCGCCCAGGGGATCGTCGGGAAGCGGGTCGCCGTCGGCGTCGAGGAGCCGGAGGGCCGGACCGCACGCGGGGCAGCACACCGGCTCAGCGTGGAAGCGGCGGTCTCCAGGGTCTGCGTACTCGTCGGCACAGGCGGCGCACATCGGAAACTCCGCCATCGTGGTGGTGCACCGGTCGTACGGCACGTCCTCGACGATGGTGAACCGCGGCCCGCAGTTGGTGCAGTTCGTGAACGGGTAGCCGTGGCGCCGGTCCGTCGGATCGGCCAGCTCCGCCAGGCAGTCGGGGCAGGTGGCGGTGTCCGGGGAGATCAACGCGTCCCGACCCCTGCCGGTGACGCTGGTGACGATGGCGAAGCCGGGCTGACCGGTCGGCGGCACCGCGTCGGTGGTGAGCCGTTCGACCTGGGCGAGTGTCGGTGCCCGCCGGCTGAGGTCGGCTACGAAGGCGGTCAGCCGGTCTCCGTCCCCTTCGACCTCGACGAAGACGCCCGCGCTGTCGTTGCCGACGAACCCGGCCAGCTCGTACTCGGTGGCCAGCGCATGCACGAACGGCCGGAACCCGACCCCCTGCACGATGCCCTCGACCCGGACGTGCATCCGCCGCGCGCTTGTCAGATCCACGGCAACCGGTCAGAGTGAGTCGGCCAACGCCTGCTGGGTGAGTTCCCAGAGCACGTGGTAGACCGTCGTCTGCGCCTCCTGGACCCGGTGCACCGATGCCGACGGCACCACGAAGAGGTGGTCGACGGCCTCGGATTCCGCCATCCGGCCGCCGTCGTATCCGGCGATCCCGATGGTCATCATGCCGCGCCGGGCCGCCTCCTCGAACGCACGCAGGACGTTGTTCGATCCTCCGCTCGTGGACAGCCCCACCACGACGTCCCCGGTCCGGCCGAACGCCGCCAACTGCCGGGCGAAGACCACCTCGAATCCGACGTCGTTGGAGAGCGCCGTGATCAGCGCGACGTCGTGGGTGAGCGAGATGGCCGGCAACGGGCGGGCGTCCGCCGGCGGGTGAAGGAACAACTGCGCGATGTCCTGGGCGTCCGTGCTGCTTCCGCCGTTGCCGAAGGTGTACAGCGTGCCGCCGGCCTGAAAGGCCGCAGCGCATTGGCGGGCGCAGTCGAGCAACCGCTGCCCGTGCCGGGCGACCAGGGACTCGCGGAGGGCGACGATCTCCGCCGCCTTCTCCGCGGTGGACCTCGCCACCGCGGCGAGCACCGCGTCCAGGTCGGTGGGCTTGGTGTCGAGGAACGGATAGAGCGCCCCGATGGCGCCCTCGACCTGGGCGCTCATGAGTGCTTCTCCACGACCGCGATGGCCTCCTTGGCGTGTACCAGTACGACGTCGCCAGGTCCCGAGTCGACCAGGGCCACGCTGACCTCCTCCGGTCCGGCGTCCGTGTCCACCACCGCCAGTCCTTCGGTCGTCAATTCGCGTACCCGGACGGCGACCGCCATGTCGGAACACGTGATGCACACGTCGTCGTGGCACTCGGGTGGGGTCGACGTTGCCGGCACCGGCTGCGAGGTCACCGGACCGCCTCCGGCTTCAGCAGGCCGGGCTGTTCGAAGAACACGTGCACCAACTCCCACAGAATGTGATAGATCGTCACGTGCACCTCCTTCACGATGCACGGGTCGTCGGTACGGGCGACGACGACATGGTCGGCGACCGCGTCCCGAGCGATGTCGCCGCCGTCGGCGCCGAGGAGCCCGACCGTGAGCAGACCGAGGTCGCGGGCCACCGTCAGCCCGTGCCGGACATTGGCGCACCGGCCGTCGACGGACAGTCCGAGCGCGATGTCCTCCGGCGCGGCGAGCAGGCGCAGCTGAGCAGCGAACACCTCGTCAAAGCCCTCCGCCCGGGCGATCCCGGTGAGGCTCGCGGCGTCGTTCGTCAGCGAAATGGCCGGCAGCGCCCGCTTGCCGACGATGACCGGGTGGACGAACTCCACCACGACGTGCTGGGCATCTGTTGCCGGGCCCCCGTTGCCGAAGACGATCAACTTGCCGCCGCGATGGAAGCGTACGGCCATCTCGTGACAGGCCCGTGCGATCCGCGCCGCGTCGCCGGCGAGCGCCTCGGCGGGTGCCACTCGGCGGGCGAAGGCGCGGTGAACTGTCGGCATCACGGGTGACTGCATGATTCTCCGTTCAGCGTCCGGACCGGGCGTACCGGTCGGCCGGGCCGACCCGCGTCCCAGCGAAGGCACCTGCCGTGCGTCGCAGGCAGGCGCCGATGACCTGGTCGAGCTGGGCCAGTCGGACCGTCCACGACCGGAGGGCCTGGCGCCCCTCGGCGGTGAGCTCGTAGCGCCGGCGTGCCGGCCCCGCCCCGGCGGTCTCCCACACGGAGATCAGCGAGCGATCGCGTTCCAGGCCGCGCAGCACCCGGTAGACCTGGCCGGGCTCCACATCGGGCATCCCCATCGCGCTGAGCCGGTCGATCAGGTCGTAGCCGTGGCCGGGCCGCTCGAGGATCAGGAGAAGGAGAAACGGAGGTAGCAGGCCGCGCAGCTCACGTCCGTACATGCCACTCCCTCCCGGTGCAGGGCACCGCTCTCTCCTGAAGCTAAACACGCTTTCTCCCGTAAAGAGGACGATTGCCCGGTTTGCGGGCGGCCACCACCCCCGATGCGGCGTGGCACCAGCCGTGGGCTTCAGCCCAGCCTCACGTCGGCTCGCCACCGCGCGGCGCCGCGTCCACCTTCTCCACCGGGTCGGCTTCGTCACCCTCCCGCTGCCGGCGACGGTCGCGCCTGCGCTCGACCAGCGCCGCGACGAGCAACGAACCGGCGGCTGCCGCCCGTCCCCACCGGCGCAGGGCGGCCCGCACCGGCCCGGGCGGACGCGGTGGTGGCGGCCCCGGCACCACGACCCGGTCCACGCCCGGGTACGCCAGCCGAGCGGCCTCGACCGCCTCCTCCTCCGACACCGCGACCCGGTTGACGGTGAGCACGAGCCGCCGGGCCTCGTCGCGGTAGCGCCACCGCCACACCTCCCCCTCCGGCCACAGCTCGATCCGCTCGCCCGGCCGGTCCGGCGCGGGGATCTCGGGTTCGTCGTCGCGCACCGAGGGTCGGTGGGAGGGACGGCCGGCACGGCGCAGGTCGGCCCGGGTGAGGTCGCCGAGCGAGGTCGCGTCGCCGCCGCGCAGCGCCCGGGCGGTCAGGAACGCGACCGCGCCGGTCAGGATCGGCAGGGCGAGCACCAGGACCCGGAAGAGGTACAGCAGGTCGTAGACCGGCACCCCGAGCAGCCGGGCCAGGACGTCGTCGCCCGCGGCCACCACGAGTACCGCGAAGAAGGTCAGGGCGGCCACGCCGACGCCGATCCGCACGGGGTGGTCCCGGGGCCGGTCGAGCAGGTGGTGCGGGCGGCGGTCGCGCGTGCCCAGCCGCTCGGCGAACGGCCAGACGTAGAGGGCCAGGAAGGCCAGCCCGCCGAGCACGACGCCGGGGAAGAACGGCGCCGGCACCAGGTAGCCACCGATGCGGAACTCCCAGGGCGGGAACAGGCGCAGCGCGCCGTCGCCCCAGGCGACGTACCAGTCCGGTTGCGCCGGCGAGGTGGACTGGGCCGGCTCGAACGGTCCGTAGAGCCACACCGGGTTGATCTGGGCCAGGCCGCCGAGGGCGAACAGCACCGCCAGGACCCAGGCGAAGAGGGCGAGCGAGCGCAGGGTGTAGCTCGGCCACAGCCGTGACCCGACCACGTTGTGCTCCGTCCGGCCCGGACCCGGGAACTGGGTGTGCTTCTGCCGCACCACGATGCCGAGGTGCAGGGAGATGAGGGCGACGAGGACGGCCGGTACGAGCAGCACGTGGGTGACGAACATCCGCGGGATCATCGCGTCGGAGGGGAACTCGCCGCCCAGGGCCAGCGCGGCCAGCCAGGTCCCGACCAGGGGGATCGACTCCACCACCGAGGTGATGATCCGCAGGCCCAGTCCGGACAGGAGGTCGTCGGGCATGGAGTAGCCGGTGAAGCCGTTGGCCAGGGCGAGGGTCAGCATGGTGACGCCGATCAGCCAGTTGAGTTCGCGCGGCTTCCGGAACGCCCCGGTGAAGAAGATCCGGGCCAGGTGCAGCACGATCGCGGCGACGAAGATCAGCGAGGCCCAGTGGTGGGTCTGCCGGATCAGCAGACCGGCGCGGACGTCCCAGCTCAGCCGCACCACCGAGGCGTACGCGGCGGAGGTGGTGCTGCCGTCCAGTGGGGCGTACGACCCGTGGTAGACCCGGTCGGCGGAGCTGGCGTCGAAGAAGAAGGTGAGGTAGACGCCGGTGAGGATCAGCGCCACGAACGAGTAGAGCGCCAGCTCGCCGAGCATGAACGCCCAGTGGTCGGGGAAGACCTTCGCCAGCGCCCGGCGGGTGATCGGCGAGAGCCGGAGCCGGTCGTCCAGCGCGCGGGCCAGCCGATTCATGATCATGGCCGGCTCCAGAAGCCGGCGCCGGGCGGCGCGGTGAAGTCGCCGGTGGCCCGGAGGAAGCCGTCCGGGCCGACCTCGATCGGCAGTCCCGGCAGCGGCCGCGCCGCGGGACCGGCGACCGCCCGGGCCCCGGCCAGCAGGTCGAATGACGACTGGTGGCAGGGGCAGAGGACCCGGCCGGTGCCCTTGAGGTAGAGCCGCACCGGGCAGCCGGCGTGGGTGCAGAGCGTCGACCAGACGGCTAGGCCGCCCAGGTGGCCTCCGGCGGGCGGGCGGGAGAAGCGCTCCGGGTCGAGGCGGACCGCGAACGCGGGGGCGTCGCCGGCGTCGGGGTCTCCCTCGGGGAAGACCGCGACCATGGTCTCGGCGGGCACGTCGTCCGGCCGCAAGGGCTGTCCCGTGTCGTCGACCAGCCGTACGCCGGGCCCCCACGGCGTGTCCTTCAGGGCCCGGAGCGGGCGGCCCCGGTCCCAGGGGAGCAGGGAGCGCAGCGGGAACAGCGCGGCGACGCCCAGGGCGGTCAGCGCGAACCCGAGTGCCGCGAGCAGGCCGTACCGGCGCGTCGGGCTGTCCGGCGCGGCGAACTCCGCCGCGGTCATCGCCTGCTCGGCCGGGGTCGGGGGGAAGCCCTCGTGCTCCTCGACGTAACCGCCGACCGGAACCAGCCGCCGGGCCCAGACCGCGAGCCCCAGCGCCAGACCGGCGAAGGCGACCGCCAGGCACACCCCCTCCCACCGGGTGTCGCCGCCCAGCCCGTAGGTCACCGCGAAGCCGACCGCCCCGGCGGCGCTCAGCAGAAACGCGCCGACGATGCGGCGGCTCGCGGACTCCTCGGCCGGCGACGGGACGGGGCGCCTCACTCCGCTGCCCTCCGGCCCAGCCAGCGCACGCCGGCCAGCAGGAGTCCGAGCACCGCCAGCCAGGCGAGCAACCCCTCGGCCAGCGGGCCGAGCCGGCCGAGCGGGTTGCCGCCCGGGTCCAGCCGCTCGGTGCGCAGCCGCCGCACGTAGGTGGTCAGATCGTCGACCTGCTGATCGGTGAGCACCTGGCCGGGGAAGGCCGGCATCAGCCCGGGCCCGACCCGGACCGCCTCGGCGACCTGGGTGGCCGAGGCGTCGTACAGCGGTGGCGCGCTCCAGCCGTTGGTGAGCACGGCGCCCGAGCCGGCAGCCCCGTGGCAGGGCGCGCAGTTGGCGGCGAAGAGTTCCCGGCCGGAGACCAGGTCGCCGGGGGCGACCCGGGGAATCCGCGGGCCGCCGCCGCCGAAGCTGGCCACGTGGTCGACGAGCGCGGAGATGTCGTCGGCGCTGAAGACGGGCTCGCGGCGCCGCGCCTGGGTGACTTCCCGCGACACCGGCATCCGGCCGGTGGAGAGCTGGAAGTCCACCGCGGCGGGCCCGACGCCGACCAGGGACGGCCCCTGCTGCGACCCCTGCCCGCGCACGCCGTGGCAGCTCGCGCACTGCTCCAGGTAGAGCTGGGTGCCGCGGTCGCCGGCGGGGGTGGTGGCGGCCGGGGTCGGCGTGGGGTCGGGCGCGGGCGTGAGGGCCACCGGGCCCACGGCGAGCGCCAGCACGGACCCGACCGCGAGGGCCCGGCGCGGGTGCGGGGCGGGCAGCGTCACCGCTCGTGGTCGCCGCATCAGTCAGTCCAGCGTGTAGAGGTACGCGGCGATGTCCTGCGCGTCGATCGCGCTGACGCCGAGGTTCGGCATGGCGGTGCCCGCCTCGACGGCCTGCGGATCGGTTATCCACCGTCGCAGGTTGTCCGCGTTGTTGGGCAGCTCACCGGCGATGTAGGACCGGGCGCCGAAGCGGGTCAACGGCGGGCCGACCAGCCCACCGGCGCGGTCGACACCGGGGATGGTGTGGCACGAGCCGCACCCGTACTGGGCGATCAGCTTCGCGCCCCGGTCCGGCCGGCCGGCGCGGGACTCGGGCGGTGGTGGGGGCGACGTCGACGCGCAGCCGGTCACGCCGACGACCGGCAGCGCCGCCAGCACCGTTGCCAGCATCCAGAGACGACGACTCATCGCACCATCCCTTCGGTTGCGGTGCCGGTCGCCGGCGGCGCGGCGGGCCGGCCCGGCCGGGCCGTGACCAGGCTGTTCGGCCGCTCGCGGTCCAGCCGATGCAGCCAGCCGAGGAAGACCGCCAGCGCCGCCACCAGGACCACCAGGTCCATCGGCGCCCACATCAGCAGTCCGGCGAGCTGCTGGTCGGCGAGCGGGTCGGCGCCGAGGACGCGCGCGGGGTACACCGGGTCAGGCGCGAAGGTGAGGGCCGCGCCGAGAGCGGAGGCGGGCAGCATGGTGCCGACCAGCAGCAGCAGCGACACCGGCGGGGGCGTCCGGTGGCGGGCCGGGCCGAGCACCGGCGCCCACAGCAGCCAGGCCGCCGCCACCAGGCTCAGGTGCTCGGCGGCGTGCAGGACCGGGCGGTCCACCGCGGCGACGTACGGGCCCGGCAGGTGCCACAGCCACAGGGCCAGGGTCTGCGCCCCGGCGGCCAGCAGGGCGTATGGGGCCGGGCGGCGCAGCCGACGCACCGGCGCCGCGGCCCGGACGCGGGCCAGCAGCCGGCGCACCGGGAGGGGCGCGGCCAGGGTGAGCGGCAGGCCCGCCGCGCCGGCCGCGAGCAGCGGGCCGGCCACCAGCAGCAGCAGCATGTGTTGGGCCATGTGCCCGGCGTAGGAGGACTCCGCCAGGCGGTGCACCGGCCCCTGGTCGGCCGCGAGCACCACCACCAGTCCGGCGGCGAACGCCGTCGCCCGTCGGCCCGCCACCACCCGGCCGCGGCCGCGCCGCGCCCACAACTCCTGCACACCCCGGCCGTAGCCGGCCGCGAGCAGGCAGACCACGGCCACGGACAGCATCGTCAGCAGCCCGTCAGCCACGTCGCCCGAGCCGGACCCGTGGGCCCGGTAGAGGGTCAGCGCTGACATGGCGGGAACACCAGCACGGCGACCCCGCCGAGCACGATGATCGTCAGGAACAGCAGGTTCGCCCAGACCCCGACCACGGCGAGCATCCGCGAACGGCCGACGGCCCTGTCCTCCGCGCCCGCCGACGACGCCCGCGCGGTACGCCGCCACACCAGCGTGGCCACCAGCAGCGATCCCACGGTGACCAGGCCCGGGATCACCACCGCGAGCCACACCGCCAGCCAGAGCGGCACGGCGGAGACGCGCTCGCGGCCCGCGGCGCAGGTCAGCTCGTCCAGCGGCCAGGCCACGAGCAGGTGCGCGGCCCACGCGACAGCCCCGCCGAGGACGCCGTACCAGAGCAGCAGCCCGCCGGCCAGGCGGGTGTGCGGGCCGGGTCCGGTGGTCATCACAGCCGTGGGGAGAGGTAGATGGTGAACAGGATGGCGACCCACACCGCGTCGACGAAGTGCCAGTAGATCGCGGCGTTGCGGACGCGTTCGTGGCGGTGGGACCCGAAGCTGCCACCGCGCAGGGAGGCGGCGAGCAGCCACCCGATCATCGTCAACCCGACCAGCACGTGCAGCCCGTGGAACCCGGTGATCAGGTAGAACAGCGAGCCGTACACGTCGGTGGTCATGGTGAAGTGCTTGAGGTCCTCGGCGTACTCGATAGCCAGCAGGGCCAGGAAGGTCAGCCCGAGCACCAGGGTGGCGGCGAGCCCGGCCCGCAGCCGCCCGCGCCGGCCGCGCCGGATGCCGTGTTCGGCCCAGACCACGGGCAGGCTGCTGGGCACCAGCACCGCGGTCATCAGCAGCGGGATGAGCAGTTTCGGCTTGTCGACGCCGCCCGGCGGCCACTGCGGACCGAACTGGAAGCGGAGATAGAAGTAGCTGCCGAGCAGGCAGGCGAACAGGGTGGCCTCGGTGGCCACGAACATGACCATGCCCCACCAGCCGGCCGGCCGGCCGACCGGCTCCTCCGTGGTCAGCGCCGCGACACCGGTGGCCGCGGCCACGACCCCACCCCGGTCCGTCATGACGCCAACCCGAGTTCCTCGTCGGGGCGGCGCGACGGCCAGAGCCAGGCCGCGATCGTCGCCGCCACCACCAGGACGGCGAGGACCGCGATCGGGTACGCGGCCAGCAGCATGGCGGTGAAGAAGACCAGCAGCGCGCCGGCGAGGACGAGTGGCTTGAACGACGGCTCGGGCATCTCCACCGCCCGCTCGGTGCGGGCGTCCAGCTCGCTGGTGAACAGGGTGCGCCGGCCCTCGCTGAGGACGCGGTCGGCGGTCGCGCCGGTGGTGGTCGACTCGACGGTCCGCGCGTCCCAGGTGGGGTGCAGGCTGTGCACCCGGGGAATGACCGGGAAGTTGTACGGCTCGGGCGGTGACGCCGTCGACCATTCCAGGCTGTCGCCCTCCCACGGGTCCGCCGGCGCCGGCCGGCCCCGCCGCACCGCGTGCACCACGCCGACGAGTACCAGCAGCAGCCCGAGCGCCAGCAGGTACGAACCGACCGTGCTGACCAGGCTCCAGCCGTCCCAACCCGGCTCGCTGCGGTACGTGTAGACGCGCCGCGGCATGCCGAACAGGCCGGTGAGGTGCATGGGGAAGAAGGTGACGTGCATGCCGGTGAAGGCCAGCCAGAAGGCCCACCGCCCGAGCCCCTCGTGGTACATCCGGCCGGTGATTTTGGGCAGCCAGTAGTAGATGCCGGCGAGCATCGGGAAGACCGCCCCGCCGATCAGCACGTAGTGGAAGTGCGCCACCACGAAGTAGGAGTCGGTGACCTGCTGGTCGAACGCGGTCACCGCGAACATCGCGCCGGTGACGCCGCCGAGCACGAAGGTCACGACGAACCCGATCACGAAGAGCAGCGGCACCCGCAGCACCAGCCGGCCGAGCAGCATGGTGGCCAGCCAGGCGAAGATCTGGATCCCGGACGGGATGGTGATGACCGTGCTGGCCGCGCTGAAGAAGCTGTACGACAGCTGCGGCAGCCCGGTGGCGAACATGTGGTGCACCCAGACCCCGAACGAGATGATCGCGATCGCCACGATGGAGAGCACGATCAGCGAGTACGCGACCACGCCCCGGCGGGTGAACGCGGGCAGCACCGCGGAGACGATGCCCAGCGCGGGCAGCACGATGATGTACACGTCGGGGTGCCCGAAGATCCAGAACAGGTGCTGCCAGAGCAGCACGTTCCCCCCGCCCGACGGGTCGAAGAAGTGGGTGCCGAACCGGCGGTCGAAGAAGAGCATCGCGTTGTCCGCGTTCAGCGCCGGCAGGGCGAAGACCACCATGAACGCGGTGGCCACGATCGCCCAGACGAACAGCGGCACCCGGTTGAGCGACATCCCGGGCGCCCGCAGCTTGAGCGCGGTGACGATGAAGTTGATCGCGCCGGCGGTGGTGGAGATGCCGAGGAAGAGCAGCCCGAGAGCGTAGACGTCCATGTGCAGGCCAGGGTTGTGCTGCACCTGGTTGAGCGGCGCGTACGCGAACCAGCCATTGTTGGGCGCCGCCCCGAACGGCAGGCTGGCCCACATGAACAGGCCGGCGAACAGGAACACCCAGTAGCCGAAGGCGTTCAACCTCGGGAACGCCATGTCCCGGGATCCGATCATCAACGGGACGAGGAAGTTGCCGAAGCCGAAGAGCATCGGGGTGGCGAACAGGAAGATCATCGCCGTGCCGTGCATGGTGAAGAGCTGGTTGTACTCCTGCGGCGACACCACTCCGGACTCGGGCCGGGCGAGCTGGGTGCGCATCACCAGGGCGCTGAGCCCGGCGAGGACGAAGAAGAACGCGGCGGTGACCAGGTAGCGCCGGCCGATCTTCTTGTGGTCCACCGTGGTGAGCCAGGCGCGCAGCGAGCGGGGCTCGGCCCAGTGCTCGGCCAGCCGGGCCAGGTCATCCCGGCCGACGCCGGGCGCGGTGCTGGTGGTCGTGGACATGGCCGGCCCTACCCCAGCGACCGGAGGTAGGCGATGAGGTCGGGCAGTCGGGCGGCGTCGACCGGCTGCGGGGGCATGGCGTTGCCCGGCTTGACGGTCTGCGAGTTCGCAATCCAGCCGCCGAGGTGTCCGGCGTCGTTGGGCACCGCGCCGGCGCCGATGCTCCACCGCGAGCCGACGTTCGACAGGTCGGGCCCCACCTGCCCCTGCGCGCCGGTGCCCCGGACCGTGTGGCAGGCGGCGCAGGTGCCCTGGACGAAGGTCTGCTGACCGCCCCGTTCAGCCTCGGTCCGCGGCGCCCGGGCCGGGGCGTCCAGCCGGGCCAGCCAGGCGTCGAAGTCGGCGCGGGGTTCGGCCACCACGAGGAACGCCATGTGGGCGTGCTGGGTGCCGCAGTACTCGGCGCACTGGCCGCGGTAGCTGCCGTCGCGCCGGGCCTCCAGCCAGGTCTCGCGGGTCTCGCCGGCGATCAGGTCCGTCTTCGGCATCAACTGTGGCACCCAGAAGCTGTGCAGCACGTCGTCGGTCCGCAGGCGAACCCGGACCCGCTCCCCCACCGGGATGTGGATCTCGTTTGCGGTGGCGCCGGAGGCGCCCGCGTAGCGCACCTCCCACCACCACTTGTGGCCGGTGACCTCCACGGTGACCGCGTCCCGGCCCGGGCCGGCGCCGAGCGCGGCGAGGTCCCGCAGACCAACGCCGTAGACCGCCACGAGGATGATGAACGGCAGCCCGGCCCCGGCGATCGTCACGAAGCGCAACGGCTGGCCGTGACGCACCCGGGCGGCGCCCCGCCGGAACACGAGCGCCCAGGCGAGCAGCGCCATGACCTCGGCGAACACCGCCATGGAGATCCAGAACAACAGCCACCACAGGCCGCTGACCCGCGCCGCCCCGGTCCCCGCCGGATTCAGGGCCGACGGGCTGCCGCCGGAGCAGCCGGCAAGGAGCAGCAGGCCGTACAGCAGCGGCAGCATCGTCCGGGGTCGGCGCTGTCGCCGGGCCGGGCGCGAGGTGGTCTGCGCTGTCGTCTTCACCGGGAAGGACCTTAGTACCGGTTAGCGGCCTTCATACCTTTTACCCCGAACGGTGGCGTATGAGGAACATATTGGCCTTATGGTGGGTCTCCAGTCCCCACCTTCTCGGTCAAGCGCCTCAGGGACGCGGACAGGGAGATGATGCAAGCCTCCACGGTGGACCTCCTCACGGACACCGCCAGAGCGGCCGCGGCGCGTCGGACGATGGCCTGGGCCGCCGGCGGGCTCGCCGCCGCGGCCACGGTGGCCGGCGGATGGCTCGCGCCGCCCGATGAACTCCAGGGCGACGCGCAACGCCTGATGTACCTGCACGTCCCCGCCGCCTGGGTGGCGTACGCCGCGTTCGCGGTCGTGCTCGCGGCCAGCGGGGCGTACCTGATCGGCGGTGACCTGCGCTGGGACCGGTTCGCCCGGGCGGCGGCCGAGCTCGGCGTGGCCCTCACCGCCGCCGCCATCGGCACCGGGTCCGTGTGGGGGCACCTGGTCTGGGGCACCTGGTGGGCCTGGGACCCCCGGCTGGTCAGCACCGCCCTGCTGCTGTTCGCCTACGCCGGCTACCTCGCCCTGCGGCGGACGCTGGCCGAGCGTTGGGCGGCGCGCGACGGCGGCGACCACCGGGTGGCCCGGCCCGCCGCGGTCGTCGGCGTCGCCGGCTTCCTCCTCGTGCCCGTGGTGCACTTCTCCGTGCTCTGGTGGCGCTCGCTGCACCAGCAGGCGACGGTGCTGGCCCCGCACCGGCCGCCGATCGACCCCCGGATGGCCACCGCGTTGCTCCTGGCCGTGGCCGCCGCGACCCTCGCCGCGTTCTGCCTCCTGCTGCACCGGGTGGTCCGCCTGGAGCGCCGCCTGGCCCCCGCGCCCTCCCCCGCCGCCGAGCGCGCGCCGGCGGGAGTCGGCTGATGCGTCACCGGGCGGGTCGGGTCGCCCTCGTCGCGGTGCTGCTCGCCGCCGCCGGACTGCTGGTCACCAGCGCGCTGCGCGACACCGTCACCTACTACCGGACGCCGGGCGAGCTGTTCGACGACCCGGGCGTCGCGGGCCACCGGGTCCGCCTCGGCGGCGACGTGGTGCCGGGGTCGCTGCGCCACGAGGGCGACCTGGTCGTGTTCCGCCTCGCCGAGGCGGGCCACGAGATCACCGTCGAGCAGCGCGGCGCGCCCCCGGAGACCTTCCGGGAGGGAACCGGGGCGGTCGTCGAGGGCACGCTGTCCTCCGACGGGGTGTTCCGCTCGGACCACGTGGTGGTCCGGCACGGCAACGAGTACCGGCCGTCGTCCTCCCCCGTGGTTCCGGTCGATGCTGGGTGACCTCGGCACCGCCGGCCTCGCCGTCGGGCTCGCCTGCGCGACCCTCACCGCCCTGCTCTGGCTGCGGGTGGCCCTGTTCGGCGCGGCCGTCCGCACCGCCCGGCGCGGCACCGCCGCCACCCTGGCCGCCGCCGCCCTGGCGTGCGGCCTGCTGGAGACGGCGCTGCTGCGGCACGACTTCAGCGTCCGGTTCGTGGCCGAGAACGGCGGTCGGGACGTCCCGCTCTACTACACCCTGACCAGCCTCTGGTCGGCCCTGGACGGTTCGCTGCTGCTCTGGTTGCTGGTCCTCGGCGGCTACGCCGCGCTGCTGGCCCGGCGGGCGTACCCGCCGCGGCTGCACGCGTACGCGATGGTGGTCGTCAGCGTGGTCATGGTGTTCTTCTTCGCGCTGTCCACCTTCGCCGCGAACCCGTTCCGCGCGGTGAGCCCGGTGCCGGTCGACGGCCCCGGACCGAATCCGCTGCTCCAGCAGCACCCGGCCATGGGCGTGCACCCACCGCTGCTCTACGCCGGCTACCTCGGTCTGGTCGTACCCTTCGCCTTCGCCCTGGCGGCGCCGCTGGCGGGACGGGACGGACCGGGCTGGGCGCGGCTGGCCCGCCCGTGGGCGCTGGTGGCCTGGGCGGCGCTGACCGGCGGCGTCGGGATGGGCGCCTGGTGGTCGTACGCGGTGCTGGGCTGGGGCGGCTACTGGGCGTGGGACCCGGTGGAGAACGCCTCCCTGCTGCCCTGGCTGACCGCCACCGCGTTCCTGCACACCACCCTGGTCCGCGGCCGGGCCGCCTGGCACGGCGCGCTCGCCTGCGCGAGCTTCCTGCTGGTGCTGCTCGGCACCTTCCTCACCCGATCGGGGGCGGTGGCCAGCGTGCACGCGTTCACCGACTCGCCGTTGGGCCCGATGCTGCTCGGCTTCGTCCTGCTGGCGGTGGTGGTGTCGGCCGTCGTGACCGGCCGTCGCGCCCCCGAGCCGGCCCGCCCCGGGCGCCCGCGGGCGCTCTCGCGAGCCACCGTGGTGCTGGTCCACGGGGTGCTCCTGGTGACCATCGCCGCGGTGGTGCTGATCGGCACGATCCTGCCGCTGCTCACCACCCCGCTGACCGGGACGCGCTCCACGGTGGGCCCCGCCTACTACCAGCGCACCGCGGTGCCCCTGGCGGTCGTGGTGCTGCTGGTGATGGGCGTGACGCCGGCCCTGCGGGTCCGCGACCGGTCGGCGGCGCTGCGGCGGCTCGTCGTCCCGGCCGCTGCCGGCCTGGGCACCGTGGCCCTCGTCGGCCTGCTCAGCCGGCCCGGCCCGGCCGCGCTCACCGCGTTCGGCGCGGCGGGATTCGTCCTCACCGGACTGGCCGGGGACCTGGCCCACCGGCTACGCCGGCCCGGCCCGCACCGGCGGCCCGGCCGACTCGCCGGGCTGGTCGCGCACGCCGGGCTCGCCCTCGTCGCGGTGGGCGTCGCCGGGTCGTCGGCGTACGGCCGGGACGCCGAACGGACGCTGCGGGTCGGCGAGACCCTGCGGGTGGGCGACGTCGCGGTCCGACTGGTCGGGGTGGACCGGACCGGCGGCAGCGGAAGCATGGCCGTACAGGCCCGGCTGGCGCTCACCGCGTCGGGTCGCGCCGCGCGGACGATCACGCCGGCGCTGCGTTACCACGCCGCCCGGGACACCGCCGTCACCGTGCCCGCGATCGGCACCGGCCCGCTGCGCGACACGTACGTCACGCTGCTCGCCGTCAGCGAGGACAGCGGCACCGCCAGCGTGCGGCTCGCGGTGAACCCACTCGTGGGCCTCATCTGGGCCGGCGGCGCCCTGACCGCCGTCAGTGGGTTGCTCGCGGCTGCCGCCACCGCCCGCCCGCGGACCCGCCCGGCCGCCCGCGTCGACCGGCCGCGGCCCGCCCCGGTGGCCGCCGGACCGGGAGCCGCGACGTGAGGCGGCGCCCCGGATGGCTGCGCGTCGGGCCGGCGACGGTCCTCGCGCTCACCGTCGCCGTCGGCGCCCTGATCGCCTTCGGCCTGCGCGCACCCGCCACGCCGAACCCCGGCGAGGCCACGGCGGTGGCCGGCAGGCCCGCCCCGGCGCTGTCCGGCGCCACCCTGGACGGTGGCCGCTTCGCGCTCTCCGACGCCCGGGGCCAGGTGGTGCTGGTCAACGTGTTCGCCTCCTGGTGCGGGCCGTGCCGGGACGAGCTGCCGTTGCTGGTGGACGCCGAGCGCAGCTGGTCTCCGCGCGGCGTCCGGCTGGTCGGGCTGAACATCCGCGACGGCGCCGACGCGGTCCGGGCGCTGCTCGACGAGACCGGTGCGACCGGGTTCACCGTGGTGCCCGATCCCGACGGCACGCGGGCGGTCGAGTGGGGCGTGCGGGGCGTGCCGGAGACCTTCGTGGTCGGCCGGGACGGCCGGCTCGTCGACCGGCGGCAGGGGGTGGTGACCCGGCAGTGGCTGGAGCAGCGGGTCGCACCGTTGCTGGCCGGATGAGGTGGCGGCGCGTCCTGGTGGCGCTCGCGCTCGTCACGCTCGCCGCGGCGGCCGGCGCGGCGCTGGCCCGGTCGGCGGGCGACCCCGGCCGGCAGGACCCGGCACGCGCGGTGTCCGCCGGGCTGCGCTGCCCGGCCTGTCAGGGCGAGTCGGTGGCGGACTCCCGGTCACCGATCGCGGCGGCGATGCGGCAGGTGGTGGCGGACCAGCTCGCCCAGGGCCGGGACGGGACCGAGGTCCGGCGGTGGTTCGTCCAGCGGTACGGCGCCGACGTGCTGACCGATCCACCGGCGACCGGAGTCCGGCTGCTGCTCTGGGGCGTACCCGTGCTGACGCTGCTGGCCGGCGGCTACGCGGCCCTGCGGACGCTCCGACCCGGTGCCGCCCGGACCGGTTCCGCCGCACCCTGGACGCCGGACGCACGGCGGGCGTGGCGGGTGGCGTCCGTGGGTGTGGTGGCGCTCGTGGCGTCCGTGGCGATCGTCGCCGACCGGCTCGACCCGCCCGCCCGGCCGGCACCGGCCGACCCGGTCGCCGTCGCCCTCCAACTCGCCCACGACCTGGAGACCCAGGACCGGTACGACGCCGCCGCGCAGATGTACCAGGAGGCGCTGCGGGACCGGCCCGACGACGCCGTCCGGCTGCGACTCGCGTTCGCGCTGCTCCGGGCCGGCGACGGCGCCGCCGCGCAACGAACCGCCCGGGACGTGCTCGCCCGCGAGCCGGAGTCCCCCGACGGCCTGCTGGTGCTGGGGCTGGCGCAGCGGAACAGCAGGTCCGTCGAGGCGGGAGACACGCTGCGGCATTTCCTCGCCGTCGCACCGGCGCATCCGGCCGCCGCGGAGATCAGGCGGCTGCTCGCGGCGGGCCGGGAACCTACCGGGCGCTGACGGTGATCTTGGAAGATCGCCGGGTCCGGCCCGGGTTCGCCGCCCCGCGTGCGGGCTACCCGACCGAAGCCGCGGCGGCCCGGCCGGCGGTGCGGCCGGAGAAGAGGCAGCCACCGAGGAAGGTGCCCTCCAGGGCGTTGTAGCCGTGCATGCCGCCGCCCCCGAAGCCGGCGACCTCACCAGCGGCGTACACCCCGGCGAGGGGCTCGCCGTCGGGGCGCAGCACCCGGCCGGACAGGTCGGTGTGCAGGCCGCCGAGGGTCTTGCGGGTCAGCACGTGCAGCTGCACGGCGATCAGCGGGCCGGCGGCCGGGTCGAGCAGCCGGTGCGGGGTGGCCACCCGGATCAGCCGGTCGCCCCGGTATCGGCGGGCACCCCGGATGGCGTGCAGCTGGGCGTCCTTGCCGAACGGGTGGGCGATCTCCCGGTCCCGGGCCTCGACGATGCGACGTACCGCCACGGCATCGAGCTGCGGCCCGCCGCTCTCGGCGGCCAGTTTGTTCATCCCGTCGACCAGCTCCGGCAGGTCGTCGGCGACGACGAAGTCCGCGCCGTGCCGCTTGAACGCCTCCACCGGCCCGGGCGCGCCGGGGCGGACCCGCTGGAGCACCTGCCGCACGCTGCGGTTGGTCAGGTCGGGATTCTGCTCCGAGCCGGAGAGCGCGAACTCCTTCTCCAGGATCTTCTGGGTGAGCACGAACCAGCTGTAGTCGTGGCCGGTGGCCCGCAGGTGGCGCAGCGTGGCGAGGGTGTCGAAGCCGGGGAAGAGCGGCGCCGGCAGCCGCTCGCCAGTCGCGTCCAGCCACAGCGAGGACGGCCCGGGCAGGATGCGGATGCCGTGCCCCGGCCAGACCGGGTCCCAGTTGCGCAGCCCTTCGGTGTAGTGCCACATCCGGTCCGGGTTGATCACCTGGCCGCCGGCCGCCTCGGTGACGCCGAGCATCCGGCCGTCGACATACGCGGGCACCCCGGTGACCATCCGGGCCGGTGGGGTGCCGAGCCGCGCCGGCCAGGCCCGCCGAACCAGGTCGTGGTCGCCGCCGATGCCGCCCGAGGTGATGATCACGGCCTGCGCCGCGTACGCGAAGTCGCCGACCACGGTCCGGGAGGTGGGTCGTCCGCGCGGCGCGTCGTCGGGGGCGAGGACCGCGCCGCGCACGCCGGTCACCGCGCCGCCGCTGGTGACCAGCTCGTCGACGCGGTGCCGGAACAACAGCCGGATCCGGCCCTCCTCGGCGGCGGCGCGGACCCGCCGGGCGAACGGCTCGACCACGCCCGGGCCGGTGCCCCAGGTGACGTGGAACCGGGGCACCGAGTTGCCGTGGCCGTGCGCCGCTCCCCCGCCCCGCTCGGCCCAGCTCACCACCGGGAAGACCCGGTGACCCAGGCCGCGCAGCCAGGCGCGCTTCTCCCCGGCCGCGAAGTGCACGTACGCCTCGGCCCACCGGCGCGGCCAGTGGTCCTCCGGGCGGTCGAACGCGGCGCTGCCGGTCCAGTCCTGCCAGGCCAGCTCGACGGAGTCCCGGATGCCCATCCGGCGCTGCTCCGGCGAGTCGACCAGGAACAGCCCGCCGAACGACCACCACGCCTGCCCGCCCAGGTTCTGCTCCGGCTCCTGGTCCAGCAGCAGCACCCGGCGGCCCGCGTCGGCGGCCTCGGCGGCGGCGACCAGGCCGGCCAGCCCGGCCCCGATCACGATCACATCGGTATCCACGGCACCGACCGTACGTAGCCGGATGCCAAAATCCTTGGTCGGGACGTGCGTGATCCGTCACCGCGTTTATCACCACGATGACAAAGCTGGGAGGCGACGATGGCGGACACGCTGCTCGACATCGAGCCCGGCCTGGCGCACCTCGCGCCGGCGGTCGGCGTGCAGCTGCGCGGCCTGCGCACCCCGCTGCACGAACGGATCCTGGAGACCGTCCGCGCCGCCATGCGGGCGCAGGGCCGCTCACTCACCGGCGGGCAGGGACGCGGCCTGGCCCTCGGGGTACGGACCGCGGTGGACGCCTTCGTCGACGCGGTCGCCGACCCGGCCCGCGACCTGGCCGCCACCCGGGCCGTCTTCCACGCCCTCGGCCGCACCGAATACCGGGAGGGGCACCGGGTCGACGCGCTGCGCGCCGTGCTCACCCTCGGCGGGCGGGAGATCTGGGCCTTCCTCGTCGCGCACACCACGCCCGCCGGCCCCGCCCCGGCGGACCTGTACGTGGTCGCCGGCGCGCTCTTCGGCTACGTCGACGCGCTGGCCGGCGCCGCCGCCGAGGGCTACCTGGACGAACAGCGCGACGCCGCGCAGGACTGGGCCACCACCCGGCGGCGGCTGATCACCCTCCTCGTGCAGCCGGAACCGCCCGCCGACGCCGCGCTGCGCGCCGCCGCCGACGCGGCCCGCTGGCCGCTGCCCCGCACGGTCGCCGTGCTCAGCGTCGACGGCGACGACGCCGAACACCTGGGCCGCACCATCGGCGGCGGCGCGATCGCCACGGTCATCGACGACGTGGTACGCATCGTGCTGCCCGACCCGGCCACGCCCGGGCGGCTCGACCGGGCCCGGCAGGCCCTGGCAGGGCGACGGGCCGGGCTCGGGCCGAGCGTGCCGCTGGGCCGGGCCCGGCTGTCGTACCGGCTCTCCGGGCGGGCCCTGACGTTGCGCCGCGACGGGGTCCTGCGGACCGACCCGGTCGCCGGGGACGAGCACCTGCTCACCCTGCTGCTGCGCTGGGAGCCGGGGCTGGCCGACCACCTCGCCGACGCCTGCCTCGCGCCGCTGGCCGGCCTGCGGCCGGCCGCCCGGCGGGCCCTGGCCGAGACCCTGCACGGCTGGCTGCGCCGGCACGGGCAGGTCGTCGCCGTGGCCGAGGACCTGCATACCCACCCGCAGACCGTGCGCTACCGGATGCGCCAACTGCGGGAGCTGTTCGGCGAGACCCTCGACGACCCCGACCAGCGGCTGGTGCTCCACCTCGCGCTGCGCCACCGGCTCGGCGCTCCGTGATGTCGTACCGGCGGTCCCTGATCCTCGTCGTCACCGCGGCGCGGATACGGGCCGGCGACCGCACCCTCTCGTGCCCGGCGCCGGGGTCCGGCGGCGGAGGTGACGGAGACGAAGGACGCCCGCGTGCGCCAGGGCTCCCCGACCCCGTGCTGGTGCCCCGGCTGTCTACCTTGATCACCACGCTGCGGGAGGTTGGGGTTCTGCGGGAGCGCGCGGATCTTGGAGAGTTGCCGTTCGGTCTGAACGGTAAGTCTCCAAGGTCGGGAAAGGACCTCCCCGCCTCGGCGCGTGCGACGGGGCCGCTGGGACGAGGCAGCCGGCGAGTGAGCGACCGTGACCAGGCTGTCGGCGACGGGCCGTTGCGGGGGGTGGCCACGATGGGAGTGTGATTCGCTTTCTGCTGAACCTGTTGTGGCTCGTCTTCGGTGGCGGCTTCGTCCTGGCCCTGGGCTACGGAGTGGCCGCCCTGATCTGCTTCGCCCTGGTCATCACCATCCCGTTCGGGGTGGCCTCGCTCCGCCTCGCCTCGTACGCGCTGTGGCCCTTCGGCCGCACCCTCGTGCCGAAGCCGGGCGCCGGCGTCGCCTCCGGCCTGGCGAACGTGCTCTGGGTGCTGCTCGCCGGCTGGTGGCTGGCCCTGTCGCACATCCTCGCCGGCGTGGCGCTCTGCGTGACGGTCATCGGCATCCCGTTCGGTGTGGCCAACTTCAAGCTCGTTCCCGCGGCGCTCTGGCCCCTCGGCCAGGAGGTCGTCGAGACGCCGTGAATCCGTCCGGCTCGCGCCGGACGAACCCGCAGGCCCGAGCAGGCCGCAGCCGTCCTTGAGCAGGTCGGACCTTGCGTCGCCGGATCAGCTCACTCCCCCTACGGCATCCTAGGAGGCTGGGTAGTGGGATGCGGCGGGGTCATCCGAAAGGGGTTCATAAACGGGCGGACGCGGCTAGCGTCGGCAGGGTGGGCGGTCATATCGGGGTGATCGAGGCACTCAAGGCAGACCCCACCATGTCGGGCCTGCGCCGGTCCCTGGAGGCGTACTACGGGGACCCGGCCCGCGAGGCGGCGATGGACGCCTTCTACGCCTCCCTGGTCCGCCCCGGAGACCTGGTGTTCGACGTCGGCGCGCACGTCGGCGACCGGCTCGGCAGCTTCCGCCGGCTCGGCGCCCGCGTGGTCGCCGTGGAGCCCCAGCCGCTCTGCACCCGAGCCCTGCGCGCCCTGTACGCGCACGACGAACGGGTGACCGTGGTCGAGGCGGCGTGCGGGGCGCGTCCCGGGCCGGTGCGGCTGCACGTGAACTCGGCGAACCCGACGATCTCCACGGCGTCCGCGGGGTTCCTGCGCGCCGCCGATGGCGCCGGCGGCTGGGCGCACGAGGTCTGGGACGCCGAGATCGAGGTGGCCGGCACGACGCTGGACACCCTGGTCGCGGCGCACGGCGTACCCGCCTTCGTGAAGATCGACGTGGAGGGCTTCGAGGACGCCGTGCTGGCCGGGCTGAGCCGGCCGCTGCCGGCGCTGTCGTTCGAGTTCACCACCATCGAACGCGACCTGGCCGGGCGCTGCCTGGAGCGGCTCACCGGGCTGGGTTTCACCTCGTTCACCGTGGCGCTCGGCGACGAGATGGCGTTCGCCCTGCCTGGCTGGCGGCGGGCGGACGAGGTCGCGGCGTACCTGCGGGCCCTGCCGTACGAGGCCAACTCGGGCGACGTCTACGCCCGCGCCCGCCGCGCCTGACCGGGCCGCCATCCAGGCCCCGGCCCACGAACCCAACGGGCCCACGACCTCACATCGACGCTGGTCACACCCTTGATCGACCGCGCCGCCCCCGGCGACTTTTTTCAGGTTTCGAACTTAGCCATGTTTCGTTACGCGGCCGTTATTGACGTGACCGCCGCCACTTCGGTTGACTGCGACGGAACCGCTTCCGCAACCGGTTCCGAAACATCCGCCTCACCCCTCCGACCCGGGAGCGTCACGTGCCGATCACCATCGCCGATGTCGCCACCCGCGCCGGCGTGAGCAAGACGACGGTGTCGCGGGTGCTCAACGGCAAGGGCGAGGTGCACGTCCGCACGGCCGACCGGGTCCGCGCCGTCATCAACGCCCTGGGGTACGTGCCGAGCGCCCGCGCGGTCGGCCTGGCTCGCGGCCGCACCCGGGTGGTCGGCATGCTGGTGCCCGCCCTGACCTGGCCCTGGATGGGCGAGGTGCTCCAGGGCGCGGCCGACGTGGTCGAGGCCGAGGGCTACGGCATGCTCCTGTTCACCTGCACCCAGGGCGACGAGTCGATGCGGCGGTTCGCCTCCCAGGTCTCCGCGAAGTCCTTCGACGGCCTGCTGGTGGTCGAGCCGGAGGGCACCCTCGACTACATCACCGAGCTGCACGAGCGCGGCCTGCCCGTCATCCTCATCGACGACCGCGGCCACCAGCCGGGCTTCCCGTCGGTGCGGACCACCAACGAGTCCGGCGCGCGGGCCGCCGCCGCGCACCTGCTGGCACACGGCCGCAAGCGGCCGCTGGTCGTCACCGGTCTGCGCCGCTTCGGCTGCACCCGGGAACGGCTCGCCGGTTTCGCCGACGGCTACGCCGACGCCGGCCTGCCCATCGACCCCGCCCTCGTCGTGGAGGGCGACTTCACCTTCGAGTGCGGGCGGGCCGCGGTGGAAGGCCTGCTCGCCGACGGCGTGCCGTTCGACGCCGTCTTCGCCCACAACGACCTCTCCGCCGCCGGGGCGCTCCAGGCACTGCGGGACGCCGGCCGGCGGGTCCCCGAGGACGTGGCGGTGGTGGGCTTCGACGACCTGCCGCTGGCCGGGCACACCCACCCACCGCTGAGCTCGGTCCGTCAGCCGTTGCGGGAGATGGGAGCGGTCGCCGCCCGTACCCTCATCGCCCACCTCGCCGGCACGCCGCTGCCCCACGCCCCGACCGTTATCCCCACCAGCTTCACCGTCCGCGCCTCGACCGGCATCACCTGACCTCGCCACCGATGTAGCTCCACCCGCACCGGTGGGCGTCCCGTCCGCCGGTGGTAACACCGCACACCCTCCATCCACCACATCCCGCCCCAGGATTGCGGGAGCACCGAGGGAGACCTCCATGAGAAGAAGGCAACTCCTCGCCGTCGCGCTGGCCGGCGCGATGGCCACCGGCGTCGCCGCGTGCGGCGACAGCCCGAACGCCAACAAGAAGAACGGCCAGGCGGCCACGGTGCTCAACGTGGGCATGCCGAACGGGCCGCAGGCCGAGAACAACAACCCGTTCCTCACCACGTCCGCCGCGGCGTCGCTGGGCTACCGCTGGCAGATCTACGAGCCGCTGATGATGTGGAACCCGGTGAAGCCGGCCGACCCGTTCAAGCCGTGGCTGGCCACCAAGGCCGAGTGGTCGTCGGACTACACCTCGGTGAAGGTCACCATCCGGGACAACGCCACCTGGTCCGACGGGCAGAAGGTCACCGCCGAGGATGTCGCCTTCACCTACAACCTCGTGAAGAAGTACCCGGCGCTGAACGACCAGGGCGTGCCCTACACGGACGCGACGGCCAGCGGCAACGAGGTCACCATCAAGATGGAGAGCCCGCAGTTCGTCAACCAGCAGAAGGTGCTGTGGCGGGTGCCGATCGTGCCCAAGCACATCTGGGAGAAGATCAGCGACCCGACGACCGACACCGTCAAGCAGCCGGTCGGCAGCGGCCCGTACACCCTGAAGTCCTTCACCCCGGCCAGCATGACGCTGTCGGTGCGCGACAAGGGCTACTGGCAGGACCTGCCGAAGGTCAAGGAACTGCGCTACACCTCCTACACGGACAACAGCGCGCAGACCACCGCCCTGGCCAACGGCGAGTCGGAGTGGAGCTTCGTCTTCATCCCCAACTACCAGGCCGTCTTCGTGGCCAAGGACCAGGAGCACCACAAGGTGTGGGCGCCGGCGATCCTGGGCATCCACGGCCTCTACCTCAACACCACGAAGAAGCCGTTCGACGACCCGGCGCTGCGTCGCGCCATCAACATGGTCATCGACCGTGCCGACATCTTCACCACGGCCGAGGCCGGCTACTTCCACCCGCAGGTGAAGAGCGTGACCGGCCTGCCCAGCCCGGCCGGTGACTCGTTCGTCGCGCCCGAGTTCAAGGGCCAGGAGCACAAGGTCGACGTCGACGGCGCCAAGGCGCTGCTGACCGGCGCCGGCTACAAGCTCGAGGGCAACACCCTCAAGGACAAGACCGGCAAGGCCGTCACGCTGAAGCTGACCGACCCGGCCGGCTGGTCGGACTACCAGACCAGCCTGGAGATCGTGAAGGACAACCTGTCGAAGATCGGCATCGCCGCCACGGTCGACAAGGCCAACCAGGACGCCTGGTTCCGCAACGTCGAGCAGGGCAACTTCGAGGCGACCTTCCGGTGGACCGAGGGCGGCGCCACGCCGTACGACATCTACCGGACCATCATGGACGGCCGGCAGCTCAAGCCGATCGGCACCGCCTCCCCCGCCGGCAACTTCGGCCGCTTCAACAACAAGGAGGCGACCGACGCCCTGGTCGCCTACGCGAACGCGACCGACGAGGCCGCGCGCACCACCGCCATGAACACGCTGCAGAAGATCTTCGTCGACCAGATGCCGATGATCCCGGTCGGCGCGGACAACATCGGCGGCGCGTACAGCACGAAGAACTGGACCGGCTGGCCGGACGACTCGAACCCGTACGGCGCCATGCAGCCCACCCAGCCCAACGCGCTGGACGTGGTCCTGCACCTCAAGCCGGCCAACGGCTGACCTCGCCAACCGCCTCCCCGGCCGGCTTTCGGCCGGCCGGGGAGGCGCACCCCCACGCTCAGACAGGAACTCGGCATGACGTTGAGCGAGAGCGCGGCGGCGCCGGCCGACGAGGTGGTGCTGGAGGCCGTCGGCCTGACCAAGCACTTCCCCGTCCGCAGGCGGCTGCGTGACCTCTTCTCCCGGACGCCGGCCGTCGTGCACGCCGTCGACGACGTATCGTTCGCGCTGCGTCGCGGCCGGGTGACCGCGCTGGTCGGGGAGTCCGGCTCCGGCAAGTCCACGGTGGCCCGGCTGCTGGCCCAGATCTATCCCCGCACGGCCGGCGACCTCCGCCTGCACGGCACGTCGACCAGGGTGCGCGGCGGCCGGCCGTTCCGGTCGTACGTGCGGCGGGTCCAACTGATCCTCCAGGACCCGTTCGCCTCGTTGAACCCGGTGCACACCGTCCGCTACCACCTCACCCGGTCGCTGCGCATCCACGGCAACGCCGGGCGCGGCGCCGAGGACCTGGAGCAGGCCCTCGCCAAGCTGCTCACCCGGGTCAGCCTCACCCCGCCCGAGCGCTACCTGGACGCCTTCCCGCACGAGCTCTCCGGCGGCCAGCGGCAGCGCGTCGCCATCGCCCGGGCGCTCGGGGCCGACCCGGAGGTGCTCCTCGCCGACGAGCCGGTCTCCATGCTCGACGTCTCGATCCGCCTCGGCGTGCTCAACCTGCTGCAGGACCTCAAGGACCGGCTGAACATCGCCATCCTCTACATCACGCACGACATCGCCTCGGCCCGCTACTTCGCCGACGAGACGATCGTCATGTACGCCGGCCGGATGGTCGAGGGCGGCGACAGCGAGACCGTCACCCAGAATCCGGCCCACCCGTACACCCGGTTGCTCACCGACTCGGCGCCGGACCCGGAGCGGATCACCGGCGGCGGCCCCGCGGCCGACGTGGCCGCCGGGAAGGACCGCGGCCAGGGCGAGCCGCCGAGCCTGATCGCCCCACCCGCCGGCTGCCGGTTCCACCCCCGGTGCCCGCACGCCATGCGGCGCTGCACGGTGGACCTGCCGCCGCGGCTGACGATCGGCGACCGGCCCGACCACTGGGCGGCCTGCTGGCTCTACGACCCGGACACCGTGGCCGCCGACGCCCCCGGCTCGGCCGCGCCCGACGCCGACCCGGTCGTGCCACCGCCCCCGGCGGCGGTCGACCGGACGGACACCGCCACCCTGGGGGAGCCACGATGAGATTCCTCCTGCAGCGCACGGCCTTCTACCTGTTCACGGCGTGGGCGGCCATCACGCTCAACTTCTTCATCCCGCGGCTGGTGCCGGGCGACCCGGTGCAGTCCCTCATCTCGCGCAACCAGGGCCGGATCAGCGCCGACGCCATCGATTCGCTGCGCGTGCTGTTCGGGCTGGACTCGCACGAGAACATGTGGGAGCAGTACCTCGACTACTGGCGGCAGCTGCTCCACGGCGACCTGGGGCTGTCGTTCACCTTCTTCCCCACTCCGGTGTCCACGGTGATCGGCGACAGCCTGCCGTGGACCGTCGGTCTGGTCGGCATCACCACGATCATCAGCTTCCTCGTCGGCACCGGGCTCGGCGTCGGCGCCGGCTGGCGGCGCGGCTCCTGGGTCGACGGGCTGCTGCCGGCCACGACGTTCCTGTCCTCGATCCCGTACTTCTGGCTGGGTCTCGTCGCCATCGCCGTGTTCACCGGGCCGGGGAGCTTCTTCCCGTCCTCCGGCGGCTACGAGGCGGGCCTCGTGCCGGCGTTCGACGGGTACTTCATCCCGAGCGCGATCAAGCACAGCATCCTGCCCGCCGCCACCATCCTGGTCTCCTCGATGAGCGGCTGGATCCTCAGCATGCGCAACATGATGGTGACCGTCTCGTCGGAGGACTACATCACCGTCGCCCACGCGAAGGGCCTGTCGGAGCGCCGGGTGGCCCTGAGCTACGCGGCCCGCAACGCGCTGCTGCCGAACGTCTCGGGCTTCGCGCTGTCGCTCGGGTTCATCGTCGGCGGCACGCTGCTCGTCGAGATCGTGTTCTCCTACCCGGGCCTCGGCTACCAGCTCTTCCAGGCGGTCGGCTACAAGGACTACCCGCTGATGCAGGGGATCTTCCTGATCATCACGATCTCCGTGCTGGTGGCGAACCTGCTCGCCGACGTCGCGTACCTGCTTCTCGACCCGCGGACCCGAAAGAGCTGAGCGATGACCATCTCACCGTCGAGCATCGAGCAGGTCATCCCCGGTCAGGGTGCGATGGCCCAGCCGTCGGCCGCGCCGGGCCGCGCCAAGCGGCGCCGGTTCCGGTTCGTCGCCAACGCCAAGGCCGCCACCGGCCTGATCATCCTGGCCGTCTACTGCCTGTTCGCGGTCATCGGGCCGTGGGTGGCGCCGTACAACCCGGACGCGCGCAGCGCCGACGTGCTTCAGGCGCCGTCGACCCGGCACTGGTTCGGCACCACCCACCTCGGTCAGGACATCTTCAGCCAGATCCTGGTCGGCGCGCGCAGCGTCATGGTGGTGGGCCTGCTCGCCGGAGTGCTGGCGACGATCCTGTCCATCCTCATCGGCGTGACGGCCGGCTACATCGGCGGAGCGGCCGACGAGGGCCTGTCGGCGCTGTCCAACGTGTTCCTGGTCATCCCCGCGCTGCCGCTGATCATCATCGTGACGTCGATCGTCGAGCAGGCCAGCGACACGCTCGTGGCGCTCATCATCGGCCTCACCTCGTGGGCGTGGGGGGCGCGGGTGCTGCGTGCCCAGACGTTGTCGCTGCGGCGCCGTGACTACGTCGAGGCGGCCCGGGCCACCGGCGAGCGGACCTGGCGCATCATCCTGTTCGAGATCCTGCCCAACCTCACCGCGATCATCGCGTCCGGCTTCGTCGGCACGGTCATCTTCGCGGTCATGTCCGAGATCACGCTGGCCTTCATCGGCATTTCGTCGATCTCGTCGTGGAACTGGGGCACCATCCTGTTCTGGGCGCAGGGCCAGCAGGCCCTCGCGCAGGGCGCCTGGTGGTGGTTCGTCCCGGCCGGGCTGGCCATCGCGCTGCTCGGCACCGCCCTCGCCCTGATCAATTTCGGCATCGACGAGTTCGTCAGCCCCCGGCTGCGCAGCGCCGGCAAGACCCGGATCCGCACCGCCGACGGTCGCAGCGTGCGGATGCGGGTCGGCTTCACCCCCGTGCTGGCCCCGACCCCGCGTACGGTGCCGGTCCCCCGCGAGGAGGTCACACCGTGAGCGCGAGGAGTGCAGCGAAGCGGAGCCCCGCGGTCGCGAACGAAGGGAGGCTCAAGTGAGTGATCCGGTGCTGGAGATCCGCGGGCTGCGGGTCGACTACGGGCTCGGTGACGCGGCGGTGCACGCCGTACGCGACGTGGACCTCACCCTGCACCGCGGTGAGGTGCTGGGGCTGGCCGGCGAGAGCGGCAGCGGCAAGTCCACCCTGGCGTACGGGCTGACCCGGCTGCTGCCGCCGCCCGGCGTGGTCAGCGGCGGCCAGGTGATCTACCACCCGGCCGACGGCCCGCCGGTCGACGTGCTGACGCTCAGCCCGGCGCAGCTACGCAAGTTCCGCTGGGCGGAGACCTCGATCGTGTTCCAGGGCGCCATGAACTCGCTGAACCCGGTGCACAAGGTCTCCACCCAGCTCCTCGACGTGATCAAGGCGCACGAGCCGACGAGCACGGCGGCGGGCCGGCTGGCCCGGGCCCGGGACCTGCTCCGCCTGGTCGGCATCGCCGCGGACCGGCTGGACAGCTACCCGCACCAGCTCTCCGGCGGCATGCGGCAGCGCGTGATGATCGCCATGGCGCTGGCGCTGGAGCCGCAGGTGGTCATCATGGACGAGCCGACCACGGCGCTGGACGTGGTGATGCAGCGGCAGATCCTCGGCCAGCTCGCCGAGCTGCGGGAGCGCCTCGGCTTCGCGGTGCTGTTCATCACCCACGACCTGTCGCTGCTGGTCGAGTTCTCCGACCGGATCGCCATCATGTACGGCGGCCGGATCGTCGAGGAGGCGCCCGCCGCCCAGCTGTACCGGCAGGCGCTGCACCCGTACACCGAGGGGTTGCTGCACTCCTTCCCGGCGCTGCGCGGACCGCGCCGGGAGCTGACCGGCATCCCCGGCTCCCCGCCGGACCTGCGGGCCATGCCGGAGGGCTGCGCGTTCCACCCGCGCTGTCCGAAAGCGTTCGACCCGTGCGACAAGAAGGTGCCGGCACTGGGTGCCGCCGAACCGGGCCGGGACGTCGCCTGCTGGCTGCACCCGGTCGCCGCCGCGGCCCCCCGCTGACCCCGCTCCCCGTCCGACCGAACGACCCGCTACCGCGAGGAGAACCATGGACACCGACCTCACCCGCCCGGCTGCCACCAGGGGGCAGGCCGACCCGATCGACACCCTTCCGCCGAGCTTCCGGTGGGGGGTGGCGACCTCGTCGTACCAGATCGAGGGTGCGGTGGCCGAGGACGGCCGGACGCCGTCGATCTGGGACACCTTCTGCCGCGTCCCCGGGGCGGTGGCCAACGGCGACCACGGCGACGTGGCCTGCGACCACTACCACCGGATGCCGCAGGACGTCGCGCTCATCGCCGACCTGGGCCTGGACACCTACCGGTTCTCGGTGGCGTGGCCGCGGGTGCAGCCGGGCGGGCGCGGGCCGGCGAACCCGGCCGGGCTCGCCTTCTACGACCGCCTCGTGGACGAGCTGCTGGGCCGCGGGGTCGACCCGTGGGTGACGCTCTACCACTGGGACCTGCCGCAGGAGCTGGAGGACGCGGGCGGCTGGCCGAACCGGGACACCGCCCACCGGTTCGCCGACTACGCGGAGCTGGTCTTCGCCGCGCTCGGCGACCGGGTGAAGACGTGGACCACGCTCAACGAGCCGTGGTGCTCGGCCATGCTCGGGTACGTGTACGGCAACCACGCTCCGGGCCGGCGGAACCTGGGCGACGGGATCGCCGCCGCCCACCACCTGCTGCTCGGGCACGGGCTGGCGGTGCAGCGGCTGCGCGCCGCGGCGGCCACCCCGATCGAGCTGGGCCTGACCGTCAACCTGTCCACCGCGGACCCGGCCACCGACAGCGCGGCCGACCGGGACGCGGCGCGGGCCGCCGACGGGCTGGGCAACCGGCTCTACCTCGACCCGGTGCTCCGCGGCGCCTACCCCGAGGACGTGGTGGCCGACCTGGCCGCCGAGGGCGTGCGCATCCCGTTGCAGGAGGGCGACCTGGAGGTCATCTCGTCGCCGATCGACGTGCTCGGGGTGAACTTCTACTTCGGGCAGGTGCACTCCGGGGTGGACGAGCAGGGCCGCGAGCGGGACGACGACGGCCGGCCGGTGCGCCGGGTGATCCGCCGGGACCTGCCGCGCACCGCGATGGACTGGGAGATCGTGCCGGATTCGTTCACCGAGCTGCTGGTGCGGCTGCACCGGGACTACCCGGGCGTGCCCATGGTGATCACCGAGAACGGGGCGGCCTTCGACGACAAGCCGGACGCCGACGGGTTCGTGGCCGACGACGACCGGGTGGCGTACCTGACCGAGCACCTGCGGGCGGTGGCCCGGGCCCGGCAGGCCGGCGCGGACGTGCGCGGCTACTTCGCCTGGTCGCTGCTGGACAACTTCGAGTGGGCGTACGGCTACGACAAGCGGTTCGGCATCGTGCGGGTGGACTACGACACCCAGCGGCGCACACCGAAGCGCAGCGCGCACTGGTACCGCGACACCATCCGGCGGGTGCGCGGGGAGAACTGAACTGACCGCTCAGGGCGGCCGCGCGGGATCCTCCCGGGCGGCCGCTCCGCCGTGCCCGGGCACCCGCCCGGGCGCTTTTTTCATGTCTTGACATAAGCAGGTGCGAGGGGTTTTCTCATTCGCGGATGTCGATTTATCCGGAAGGAGCATCCGTGTCCCCCACCACCGTTCCCCGGCTCACCGGCCGCGCCGTCCTGGCGCTCTGCCTCACCGCCGGCGCCCTCGCCCTGGCCCCGCCGCCGGCCGCGCAGGCCGCCGGCGAGACCGTCAACCTCTGGCTGACCACCACCTCCGACTCCGGCGGGCGGACGGTCACCCGGGGCCTGCAACAGCAGAGCCCCCTGACCTTCGCCGCCACCAGCCCGGCCGCCACGCACACGATCACCGTCGACGAGAACACGCGCTACCAGCCGTTCGACGGCGCCGGGGCGTCCATCACCGACACCACCGCGTACCTGCTGCGCGGCGGTCCGGTCAGCGCCGCCACCCGGGACGAGGTGATGCGCAGACTGTTCAGCCCCACCGACGGCATCGGCCTGTCCTTCGTGCGCAACCCGATCGGCGCCTCGGACCTGTCCCGGCCCGGCAACGTCTCGCTCGACGACACCTGCTGCGACCTGAACGACTTCGGCGCGAACGGGTACGACACGAACGTCGAACTGCTCACCGCGCAGGCCCGGCAGCTCAACCCGGCGCTGCGGGTCATGGTGGTGCCGTGGAGCGCGCCCGGCTGGATGAAGGACAACGGCCGGATGGACCAGATGGGCTGGCTCAAGTGGGAGTACTACGCCACCTACGCCCAGTACTTCGTGAAGACCATCCAGGCGTACGCGGCCCGGGGCGTGAAGGTCGACTACCTCTCGGTGCAGAACGAGCCCAACTGCTGCCAGTCCGGCAACCCCACGGCCATGGACTACCCGGGGATGAGCTGGAACTCCTCCGGCCTCGTGGAGCTGACCAAGAACTTCGTCTACCCGGCGTTCCGCGCCGCCGGCATCACCACGAAGGTGCTGGTGCACGACTGGAACTACGGCGACTACGGCACCATCGGCTCCGGGCTGCTCGCCGACAGCGCGGTGCGCACCGACCCGCTCTTCGGTGGCATCGCCTGGCACGGCTACTGGGGTGACCCGGCGGTCGGCACCCAAGTGCACGGCCAGTACCCGGCCGTGCCGCAGTTCAGCACCGAGCACTCCGGCGGCACCTGGATCGGCAACCAGCACAACGAGGACATGGCCGACATCGTGAACTACGCCCGGAACTGGAGCCGGAGCATGGTGAAGTGGAGCCTCGCCGTCAACCAGTTCATGGGACCGCACAACGGCGGCTGCGGCACCTGCACCGGCCTCATCACCGTGCAGGAGGGCGGCGCCCGCGCCGGCCAGGTCGACTACACGATCGAGTACTACACCACCGGGCACCTCACGAAGTTCGTCCGGCCCGGCGCGGTCCGCATCGACTCCACCGCCAACGGCACGGTGCAGAACGTCGCGTACCGGAACCCGGACGGGACCAAGGCGCTGCTCGCGCACAACGGCGGCGGTTCCGCCCAGTCGGTCAAGGTGGTCTGGGGCGGGCAGTCCTTCACCTACACCCTGCCGGCCCGCACCACCGCCACGTTCACCTGGGCCGGCACCCCGTCCGGCGGCGGCGGAGGCGGCACCTCGACCGGCCCGATCACCGGCCTCGGCGGCAAGTGCCTCGACGTCACCGACAACAGCAGCGCCGACGGCACGCCGGCGCAGATCTGGAGCTGCACCGGCGGCGCCAACCAGCAGTGGACCCGGGCCGCCGACGGCACCATCCGGGCGCTGGGCAAGTGCCTCGACGTGGCCGGTGGCGGCACCGCCAACGGCACGAAGGTGCAGCTGTGGACCTGCAACGGCAGCGCCGCCCAGCGGTGGACCTGGACGGCCGGACGGGACCTGGTGAACCCACAGGCCGACAAGTGCCTGGATGTCACCGGCAACACCTCCGCCGACGGCACGAAGACGCAGATCTGGAGCTGCACGGGCGCGGCCAACCAGAAGTGGACGCTCCCGTCCTGACCCGGGCCGGGCCGGCGGCGCCTCCGCCGCCGGCCCGGTGGCTCAGCGGGTGCGCGAGCGGGGCCGCCGCGCCGGCCGCGCGGGCGCCGGCACCAGCCGGGCGGCCGGTTCGCGCGGCACGCCGCCGTCGCGCAGCAGCCGGGCCATCGGCAGGGTGGCCGCGCCCATCGCGACCGCGTCAGGTCCGAGCCGGCACAGCTCGATCGAGGTCTGGGCGAACGGCTGGCGCAGTGCGTGCCGCGCGGTGACCTCGCGGATCTGCGGCAGGTAGCGCTCGCCCAGGGCCAGGCCGGCCCAGCCGCCCAGCACCACCCGCTCGGGGTTGAACAGGTTCACCAGGTTCGCCACACCGGCGCCGAGGTAGCCGACCGTCTCGTCGAGCACCTTCGCGGCGGTGCGGCTGCCGGCGCGCAGCAGCTCGCCGAAGGCGCTCTCCTCGTCGCCACCGGCCGCCGGGCGGCCCCGGTTGGCCTGCCGGAACCGGTCGAGCACCCCTTCCGCCCCGACGTACGCCTCCAGGCAGCCGAGGTTGCCGCAGCGGCAGCGGCGGCCCCCGTACACGATCGTGGTGTGCCCCCACTCGCCGGCGCTGCTGTGCGCGCCGCGGTAGCCCACGCCGTCGGCGACCACGCAGGCCCCGACGCCGGAGCCGACCAGGGCGACGACCGCGTGCCGGACCCCGCGGCCGGCGCCGAACCACATCTCGGCCTGGCCGAGGGTCTTCGCGCCGTTGTCGATGTGCACGGGGATGTCCGTGCCGGCGCGGAGCATGGCGCCGAGCGGGACGCCGTCCCAGCCGAGGGTCTGCGCGTGCACGACGGCGTCGGCGGCGCGCTCGACGGTGCCGGAGACGGCGACGCCGAAGCCGAGCACCGCCGTCGGGTCGACGCCGGCCTGCTCGACCACCGCGGCGAGGCCGTGCAGCAGGTGGTCGGTGACCTGCCGGGGGTCGGGCTCGGCGCCGGCAATCGGGTACTCCGCCTTCGCCAGGGCGGTCATCGCCAGGTCGAACAGTTCGACCTGCACGCGCGTCTCGCCGACGTCGGCGCCGACCAGGTAGCCGTAGGCAGGCGCGACGCGGAGCAGCACCCGCGGACGGCCGCCGTCGGACTCGACGGAGCCGGCCTCCTCGACCAGGCCCTCGGCGATCATCTCGCCGACCAGGTTGCTCACGCTGGCCAGGCTGAGCGCGGTGGACTGCCCCAGCTCGTGCCGGCTCAGCGGGCCGTCCAGCCAGATCCGGGTGAGCAGGACCGACCGGTTGGCACGTCGCATGTCGCGCACCGTGGTGCGTCTAGCGTCCACGTCCGCCTACCTTCCCTGTCACCACCCGCGGCGGCTCAGCCCGGATACGTCACCCAAGGTTAATGCGATGAACCAAGCAGTGAAGAAGGCGGGCCGCCGCCGACCGCGGCCCCGGGTTCCCCGTTCAGCCGATCACGGTGCCGGGCGTCGATTAGCTTGGGCACGGGCGGCGCCGGCCGGCCCCATGGCATGGTCCTCCACGCCGCGAGATCAAGAAGGCCAGCTGTGATGGATGGCGGACGTCGGTCTATAACGCGGACCATGATGGCAGGCTCCCGATCGGATCTCCTGGAGCTGTTCTTCGATCTCGCGCTCGTCGCCAGCCTGACCCTGACGTCGGAGAAGATGGCGACCGAGGGCTGGACGGGGATGGCGCAGGCCCTGCTGACCCTGTCGACGCTGTGGGCGGTCTGGGTGACGACCACCTCGTTCACCGATCTCTACAGCCCGCAGGAGCGCCGCATCCAGCTGGTGGTGCTGGGCATCATGTTCGGCGGCATGCTGATGTCCGCCGCCCTGCCGGCCGCGTTCGGAAGCCACGGCCTGATCTTCGGCGCCACCTGGGCCGGCATCAACTGGACCCGCGCCCTGGCGCTCATTCCCGCGCTGCGCGGCCGTCCGGAGCGGGAGCGGCCGGTCCGGGTCCTGTTCTGGACCACCGTCTCGGGCAGCCTTTGGGTCGCCGGGGGCCTGATCGCCCACCCCACCGCTCGTTTCGCGGTGTGGCTGGCCGCGCTGGCCGTCGACTACGTCGCGTTCGGCTTCCGCTTCCCGATCCCCGGGCGGCCCCCGCTGCCCCAGTACGCCGTGGTGCCGGAGCACCTGGCCGAGCGGTACCAGCAGATCTACGTTCTTACCCTGGGCGAGCTGATCCTCGTCACGGTCCTCGCCCTGAGCCACATGCCGTTCAGCATGGACCGCCTCTGCGCCTTCGCCACGGCCTTCGTCGCGGCCGTGCTGCTGTGGTGGAGCTACGCGCGCGGCGCCGGCGCCCGGCTGCGCGGTGCGATCGAAAGCTCCCCGCACCGCCACCGGCTGGTGCAGACCAACCCGTACGCCCACTGGCTGATGGTGGTCGGCGTGGTGGGCCTCGCGGCGGGCTTCAGCCGGGTCATCGCGAAACCCGGGGCGCAGCCGGAGTCGAACCAGGCCGCGCTCGTGCTGGGCGGGGTCGCGCTGTTCCTCGTCGGCCGGGCCGCCCTGGACCACGAGGTTCTCGGACGCATCCCGCGCTCGCACGTGCTCGGTGTCCTCGCCGCCGTCGCCCTCCTGCCGGCGGCACCGCGCCTGCCCAACCTGGTCCTGAGCCTCGTCGGCGCCCTCGTCCTATTCGGCGTCGCGACGGCCGAATTCGTCCGCCGGCAGCACGAGGGCGCGGCGGTCGCTCCCTGAGCCGGTCGGGCATTTACATTTAACAAAGTTAACTGCTAGCCTCCGGCGCATCGATGAGGAGGCATGTCATGCGACTTCGACGACGGTTGACCGCCGTGCTCGGCGGCGCCCTGTTGCTCGCCGTACCCACCGCCCTGCCGGCCGCCACCGGCCTGGCCGCCTCCGCCGCGGAGACCGCGCTGGTCTCCTGCGCGGGTGTGCCGGCCTGGGCCGAGGGGGTGACCTGGACCGCGGGTAGCCGGGCCACGTACGCCAACCGGCTCTACCAGGCGCTGGTCACCCACACCCCGCCGGCGGGCGCGGGCTGGACGCCGGCGGCCACGCCGGCGCTCTGGACCGACCTGGGCGCCTGCGGCGGCGGCACCCCGTCGCCCACCCCCACCACCAAGCCGCCCTCGCCCACCCCCACGCCCACGACGTCCCCGTCCCCCACCGCGACGCCGACGACCACCCCGACCACGCCGCCGCCGGGCGGCACCACCTGCGCGCTGAAGTCCCGGCCCAGCGGCAAGGTCCTGCAGGGCTACTGGGAGAACTGGGACGGCGCGGCCAACGGCGTGCACCCCGGCATGGGCTGGATTCCGGTCACCGACTCCCGGATCACCGCCCACGGCTACAACGTGATCACCGCCGCGTTCCCGGTGATCCGCGCCGACGGCACGGTGCTCTGGGAGAACGGCATGGACGCCGGCGTGAAGGTGCCCACCCCCGCCGAGGTGTGCCAGGCCAAGGCCGCCGGGCTCACCGTCCTGCTGTCGATCGGCGGCGCGACCGCCGGCATCGACCTCGGCTCCAGCGCGGTCGCCGACCGGTTCGTCGCCACCGTGGTGCCGATCCTCAAGCGGTACAACTTCGACGGCATCGACATCGACATCGAGACCGGGCTGACCGGCAGCGGCAACATCAACCAGCTCTCCACCTCGCAGGCCAACCTCGTGCGGATCATCGACGGGGTGCTGGCCCAGATGCCCGCCGGTTTCGGGCTCACCATGGCACCGGAGACCGCGTACGTCACCGGCGGCAGCGTCACCTACGGCTCGATCTGGGGCGCCTACCTGCCCATCGTCAAGCGGTACGCGGACAACGGCCGGCTCTGGTGGTTGAACATGCAGTACTACAACGGCTCGATGTACGGCTGTGCCGGCGACTCGTACCCGGCCGGCACCGTGCAGGGCTTCGTCGTCCAGACCGACTGCCTCAACACCGGCCTGGTCGTGCAGGGCACCACCATCCGCGTCCCGTACGACAAGCAGGTCCCCGGGCTGCCCGCCCAGACCGGGGCCGGCGGCGGATACCTGAGCCCGGCGCTGGTGGCGCAGGCGTGGAACACCTACCGGGGCGGCCTCAAGGGGCTCATGACCTGGTCGGTCAACTGGGACGGGTCGAAGGGCTGGACCTTCGGCGACAACGTCAAGGCACTCCAGGGCCGCTGAGGCCGCGCGGGGCCCCGCAGGCGCGCGGGGCCCCGCGTCAGGTGCGGGCACCGTGCACGATCGGGCGCGCACCCCGAGGCCGCTGGGCTAACCTCTGACCGAGGGCCGCGGGTCTCCCCCAACGCCCCGAGCCGCTCTTCGCACGCTCCCGCCCGCCGCCGACCGGCGGGCCGGTGGCCGGCTCCCCCGCGGCGGTGTCCGCCGACGGTCCGCCTCCACCCCGCCGTCCCGCCACGGCGACCCGTACGCGCCGTGCCCGCCCCGCGGCCGGTCGACGCCCGGATCGCCGCGACGGACGCGCCGGGGGGTCACCGCACGTGCGAGGGCACAGATGACAGTTCGACCTCCGGGCCCGCCCGGGCGGTCCGCCGACTTCCGGCTGCTCGTCGCCGGCCAGACGGCCACCCAACTGGGCACCGACGTCACGGCGATCGCGTTCCCGCTGATCGCGGTGCTGATCCTGCACGCCACACCCGTGCAACTGGGCGTCCTGGTGGCCGTGCAGAACGGCGCGTTCCTGCTGCTCGGGGTGCCGGCCGGCGTCTGGCTGGACCGGCGCCGGCTCCGGCCGGTGCTGATCATGACCGATCTGGTCCGGTGTGCGGCGCTCGTGACGGTCACCGTGACGGCCGCGCTGGGCCGGCTCACGCTGCCGCTGCTGATCGCCGCGGCCGCGGTCATGGCCGTCATGCGGGTGCTGTTCGACATCGGCCACCAGTCGTACCTGCCGAAGCTGCTCCACCGGGCGGACCTGCTGCGCGGCAACTGCACCCTGGAGACCGTTCGCTCCTCCGGTCAGGTCGCCGGCCCCAGCCTCGGCGGCTGGCTCACGCAGCTGGTGGGCGCGACGAACACCCTGCTGGTCGACGCGGTGAGCTTCCTGGTCAGTGCCGTGTGCCTGGCCCGGATCCGGGCCCCGGAGCCGGTGCCCCGGCGGCCCGCACCGGTGAGCACGGCGCACGAGGCCCGGGAGGGCCTGACCTTCGTCCTCGGTGATCCCGTGCTGCGCGCCATCGCGGCCACGAGCGCCCTGGTCAACCTGCTGTTCACCGCCGCCACCGCCCTGATCGTCCTGTTCCTGGTCGAGACCGTGGGTGTCTCCCCCGGCGCCGTCGGCGTGCTGCTGTCCGCCGCCCCCGCCGCGGCACTGCTGGGCGCCGTCACGGCGGGCCGGCTCGCGCGTCGCATCGGCCTGGCCCGCGCCATCTGGCTGGCCCCCGTGGTGAGCAGCCCGTTCAACCTGCTGGTTCCCCTGACCGGCCGCGGCTGGGGCCTGGCCTTCTTCGTGGTCGGCCTCCTCGGCAGCGGCATCGGTCAGATCGTCTACGGCATCGCCCAGACCACCTACCGGCAGGCCACCGTGCCCGCGCGACTCCAGTGCCGGGTCAACGCCACCATGCGGTTCCTGGTCATGGGCGCGCTGCCGCTCGGCGGCCTGCTCGGCGGCCTGCTCGGGGAGATCATCGGCGTCCGCTCGACCCTGCTGGTCATCGGCGCCGGCCTCACCCTCGCGCCCCTCCCGCTGCTGCTGTCCCCGTTGCGGCACGCCCGCCACGTGCACGATGTGGCGACGCGGACGGTTCCGCCCGACCCGCGGGTGGCGACCCCGGTCCGGACGGCCCCCACCACCGCCGCCGGCCGCCCGCGCCCTCGCCGGACGAGCCTCGGCGCGTCCGCATCGGGCGCCACCTGCCGGGCGCGCAGGACGGACCGGCCGAGCCCGGGCCCCACGGGCCACGGTGCCCGGGGGCGGCGGGGCCCTTGCGGCCCACCGCACCTGCGGCGACCGCTGACCCGCCGGGGAGGCGGCGGACGCGAGCCCGGAGACCGCCCACCGTGAACCTCCAGCGGCGACGGCCACGCCGGGCTCCCACCGTCGCGCGACCTGACCCCTCGCGAGGTGACACGGCACGCCTTCGGGACCGCCACTGCAGGGCCGGGGAGGTGATCGTTCGCCTATGCTCGCCGCCATGATCCGACGCTCGCCCGCATCGGTGGCTGTCCTCGCCGTCCTCGCCTCGATCGCCGCCTGCGCCCCGGCTCCGGCCACAGGTGAGTCGACGCCGGCAGCGTCCGCGCCGTCCCTGGTCGCCCCCTCGCCCCGTGACGGCGGCGCCGCGCAGGCGCTCCGGGACCGGTACGCCGCCAACGGAACTCTGATCGGGCTGGCCGAGGATCCGGCCTACCGGGACGAGAAGCTCGACTCCGACGGGATGGCCTGCGGCCGGCTACTGCCGCTGCTGGACCGGCGCCTCGCCGCGGTGGCACATGTCTTCGGCACCCCGGACGGCACCACGCCGGAGGAGTTCGTCGAGATCACCCAGGAGACCGTGGTCTACCCGACCGAGGCGGTGGCGGCCGAGGCCGTACGGCAAATCTTCGACCTCTTCGAGACGTGCGACCAGGACGTGGAGGCGGGCCAGGTGACCGACGGGCACGCCGCCGCCGACCTGCCGGCCGGGACCGGCGTGCCCGGCCGGGCGGTGACCGCCACCATGACGCTCCCTGACGGGACGCGGTTCCCCACCGTTACGGCTGCGTGCGCCACACCCGGGTCGTGCAGTGCATCGCCGTCTGGACCCGCTCCACAGGAGACACCTCGACGTGGTTCGAGAAGGCGATCATCGCCACCGGACAAGGGCTGCGCGGGTGAGGGCGTCCCGGCTGGCCGCCGCGTCCCGATGCTCGCTGGTCTTGTTCCGGTGAGCGGTTCGACTGGTCCGCGTTGTCGGCGGCGATGTCGTCGCGGCGATCGACGCGCTGCTGCCGGAGCGCTGCCGGACCGCGCGGTGGGAACCGGTGACGTCGTGGTCGACGCTGGTCCGTGAGGCGCTGCCCGGACTGTTCGTGCCGGCCCGGCAACCCGAGGCCTGGGCGCCGGAGTCCGCCGCGCGGCAGGTGGCCGACGGACTCGCCGACTGGGTCCTGGCACTGATGCGACGACTCTGGCCGGAGTCCGCCGAGGCCTGGACCCTGACCGTGGACACCGGTGACTGGTACGAGGCGGCCTACGTCGATCTCGTGGTCCGCGTGCCCGACCGGGTGTGGCTGCTGCACCTCGGCGTCGGCGACTGACCCGACACCCACCACCCGGATCGGCGCACGCGGACGCCGGTAGGGGCGGCGGCCGCGCCGCCACCTCAACCGGGACTGTCCCGGATCGCGAGTGCCGCCTGGACGAGCGCGGCGTGGGTCAGCGTCTGCGGATAGTTCCCGAGGTGGGCGCCGGTCGCGGGATCGAGCTCCTCGGCGTAGAGGCCCAGCGGGCTGGCGTGCTCGCGCAGCGCCCGGAACAGCTCCTCGGCGTCGTGGCGTCGCCCGGTGCTGGCGAGGGCCTGGACGAGCCAGAACGAGCAGGGCAGGAAGGCGCCCTCGGTACCGGAGATACCGTCGTGTCCCGGCGGGTAGCGGTGGAGCAGCGGACCGCCGGCGGAGAGCCGTTCGCGGATGGCGTCGATGGTGCCGCTCACCCGGGCGGACTCGATGCCGTCGATGCCGAGCAGCGGAAGGACGAGCAGCGAGGAGTCCAGGTCCTCGGAGCCGTAGCTGCGGACGTAGCTCCCCTGCGCCGGGTCGAAGCCGCGCGCCCGCACCTCCTCGGCGATGGCGTCCCGGGCCTGCTGCCAGCGCCGACGTTGCCGCGCGGAAAGCCGGTGGGTTTCGGCGATGCGCAGGGCCCGGTCGAGGGCGAGCCAGCCCATGAGCTTGGAGTGCACGTGCTGACCGGCCTCGCGGACCTCCCAGATGCCGGCGTCGGGCTCCCCCCACCGGCCCGCGACGACGTCGGCGAAGCCGCGCACGGCCCGCCACGTCTCGGAGTAGAGGCGGTGCCCGGCCTGGACGAACACCCAGGCGGCGTCCACCACCCAGCCGTAGCCGTCGAGCTGGTGCTGGCCGGCGGCGGCATTGCCGAACCGCACCGGGACGCTGCCGAGATAGCCGGGCCAGCCGGCCAGCTCCCGTTCCCGTGGCACGCGGCGGCCGGTCAGCGTGAACAGCGCCGGCAGGCGCGGCCGGTCCAGCCGGCTGGCGTGCAGCAGCCACGCGAGGAAACCGTGCGCCTCGTCGAGTTTGCCGACGCCGAGGAACGCGTTGACGCCGATGCTGGCGTCGCGCGGCCAGACGTAGCGGTAGTCCCAGTTCCGCATCCCTCCGGGATCCTCGGGCAGCGACGTGGTCGGCGCCGCGACCGGGGCCTGCGACGGGGAGTAGGTCAACAACCGCAGGGTCAGCAGGCTGCGGACGACGTCCTCGCGGAACGGCAGCGAGCCGTCGATCCCGGCCGTCCAGGCCTGCCAGCGGGCCTCGTCGCGCAGGACGGCGTCCCAGGCCGCCTCGGGTTCGACGTCGACCAGCGGCTCGCGGCTGGCCACGGCGAGGACGAGGGTGACCGGGCGGCCGGGCGTCACCGCGACGGAGGTCGGCCGGCCGGGTTCGACCGCGATGTCGGGCGCGCAGCTCAGGGACACGGCCAGCGACCCCCACTCACACACCAGGACTCCGCCGCGGCGGCGGACGCGGGGCCGCCGATGCCGTTCGCCGAGGCGGGGGTCGAACTCGACGACCGCGTCGACCGGTCCGCCCTCGGCCGAGAGTCGCCGCACGAGCAGCGTGGCGGGCAGCAGCCGTCCGGTGACCTCGGCGACCATGGACTCGGTGAGGGTGAGCCGGCGGTCGCCCACCGCCCACGTCGTCCGGATCGTCGCGGTGTCCGGCCGGTAGTGCCGCTCGACGACCGGGGCGGGCGGGGCCGGGCCGACTCGGAACGTTCCCGCCTCCGGCCCGCCCACGAGGCGTCCGAACAGGGGCTCACCGTCGAACCGGGGTACGCAGAGCCAGTCGACCGCGCCGTCGCCGCTCACGAGGGCGGCGGTGCGGGTGTCGCCCAGCAGCCCGTAGTCGCTGATCGGCGCCAGAGGACGGGGCCCGGTCACGGCCGGCCCGCCGGTCGCCGGGCGCCCGCGGATCGCGCCCGGCGTCGAGGGTCCCTGCGGCTCAATCGGCCCGGAGGAGCAGTCCGAGGACGACCCCGTAGATGACGTGGACGACGGCCGCGACGGCGGGCGTCTGGACGCCGTAGTTGAGCCCGAACAGACCGGGTGGCTCCAGCACGGCCGTGCTGGACGGGCCGGCCCGCTGCGAGGCCATCCGCGGATGGACACCTGGCAGGAGCGGGAGGAGCACCGTGAGCGCGATGGCGACGTGGAGCCCGCCGAACAGCGCGCCGATCCACCAGGTCGCGCGGTGCAGCACGGCGAACGCGGCCGCGTACCCCAGGGCGAAGCCCTGACCGGCGAGCAGGTGGATGAAGAAGCCGACGACCCGGGCCCGGTCGGGGTCCTCGGTGACGAGGGTCCCCAGCACCAGGGGAAAGTCCAGGCGGGTGAACCCGGCCATCTGCGCCGTGATCAGCGCCGCGGTGAGTGCCGCGGTGGCGACCAACCCGAACACTGCCCATCCGGCCCAGTCCATTTCAGCGGTGGCCGCCGGGGCACGCCCCGGCGTGCCGTACGCGGCCCGGCGCGGTCGTCTCGGCCATCGATGCCTTCCGGCTGTCCCCACGAGGTCGTGTGCGGCCCGGGCCGGAGCCCGCCCCGCAACGGTCTCCACCGTAGGCCCACCGGACCTCGGCTCCGGGTGGCTTGCCGGAACACACCGTGCAAGTAGACCGACCGGGTGAGCGGCGGCGCCGGCGGGTGGCGTCACCTGGCGGCGGCGCCCTCGGTCGGCTGGTCCCCGGGCGGGGCCGCTCGGCATTCGAGGTAGGCGTCCAGCGCGGCGGCGCCGGTGAGCATGGCACGGCTCCTGGCGGCGAGGCGGGCGTGCCAGTCGCCCAGCATCGACTCGAGTGGCGCCACGCCTCCGGCGGCGCGGACCTGGTCGATCAGCGGGGCGATCTGCTCCAGCAGGTAGCCGCCCCGTCTGAGCTGGTGGGCCAGCCGGGCGTCGCGCACGTCGGCCGCGCGGTAGACCCGGTAGCCCGTCCGCGGGTCGCGGCGCGGCTGGACCACGCCGGCGCGTTCCCACTTGCGGAGGGTGGCCGGGCGGAGGTGGAGGCTTCTCGCCAGGGGGCCGACGAACGTGTCGCCGCGTTCGGGCGGCACCGGCTCCAGGTCGCGCAGCGCGGCCTCGACGGCCCGGAGGGTGCGGCGGTCGTCGAGCAGTTGGGCGTGGCTCTCGTCGATGAGCCGGAGCGCTTCCTCGGTGGCGTCCCGGTTGACCGCCTGCATGATCGACGCGGCCGTCCGGTGGCCGTGTCCGGGCACGAGGGCGAGGAACGCGCGCAGGGCCAGCGCGTGCCGCGGCGTGTAGGTGCGGTAACCGTGCGGGGTGCGGTCGGCCTCCGGGAGGATGCCGGCGGCCTCGTAGTTCCTGACCGCCTGCGTCGACAGACCGTGGTCGCACGCCAGATCAACCGGTCGGAGCCGTCCAACGCCTTGAAGGTTTCGCCTCATCGCCCCGCTCAACTCGCGCAAAAGTCTCCACCGGAGGTTCAACGATAGCGTTGATGCCATGACTGCTGGTATCAGAGACACCGCCCATGCCGTTGACGCCGCCGCCGCCATGCGGCTGCTCCCGACCCGGCCTCGGCTGCTCGCGCTCGGCGAGCCCACCCACGGCGAGCACGTTCTGCTCGACCTGCGCAACGACCTGTTCCGGCAACTCGTCGAGCAGGAGGGCTACCGGACCATCGCGATCGAGAGCGACTGCCTGATGGGCCTGGTCGTGGACGACCACGTCACCTCCGGCGCCGGAACCCTCGACGAGGTCATGGAGCGCGGCTTCAGCCACGAGTGGGGCGCCTTCCCGGGCAACCGTGAGCTGGTGCGGTGGATGCGTGCGTACAACGACGGTCGGCCGGCGTCGCAGCAGGTCCGCTTCGCCGGCTTCGACGGCCCGCTGGAGATCACCGGCGCCGCGAGCCCCCGGCAGGCCCTCACCGCGCTCCACGCCTACCTCACCGCCCGGGTCGACCCCGGCCTGCTCCCCTGCGACGCCGCGACGCTCGACCACCTGATCGGAGCCGACGACCGCTGGACGAACCCCGCCGCCATGATGGACCCGAGCCGGTCCGTGGGAGGTACGCCCGAGGCCGGGCAGCTGCGGCTGCTCGCCGACGACCTGGTGGCCCTGCTCGACGCGCAGACACCACACCTGATCGCGGCCTCCTCACGAAAGGAGTGGGACCGGGCCCGCCTGTACGGGCGTACCGCCACCGGGCTGCTGCGCTACCACGTCGCGATGGCCGACCCGTCACCGAGCCGCCTGGCGCGGCTGCTCGGCGTGCGGGACTCGATGATGGCCGCCAACCTGCTCGCCCTCGCCGACCGCGGGCCGACGCTGGTGAACGCCCACAACGGCCATCTCCAGCGGAAGAAGAGCAGCATGCGGATGGGCGGCCGACCGGTGGAATGGTGGAGCGCCGGCGCGATCGTCGACGCCCACCTGGGCGACGGGTACGCCTTCCTCGCCACGGCCCTCGGCACGATCCGCCACCAGGGGGTCGACACCCCGCCCCCGGACACCGTCGAGGGCCTGCTGTACGCGCTCCCGGAGGACCGTCACCTCGTCGACGCCCGCCGACTGGCCACCGTCCTCGCCGACGCGGCGCCCGCCGCCCGGGTGTCCCCCTGGTTCGGGTACGCCCCGCTCGATCCGGCCCACGTGGCCAGCACCGACGGGATCGTGTTCGTCAAGGACGCCCGGCGCAGCGACGCGGCGTGAGCCGACCGGGTCCGCCGGGCGCGGGAACAAGGGATCTCGCTCCGGCGGGCTCGCGGGCACAATGTACGCCGTGCCAGCCGCCACCCGCACCCTGCTGACGTCGCTCGATCCGCTTCCCCACCGGGAGCGGATGAACCGCATCGCAAGCTGGGCGCGTACCTCCGCCGATCGCGCCCGGGTCTGCGCCGACCTGCGTGAGCAGGGCCCCTACGAGCGGCATCTGGCCCTGGTCGCCGCGATGGTGGCCCAGGACACCGACGGCATCGCCGCCGCGACGCGGGACCCGCAGCCGTCGATCAGAGCCGCGGCGCTCACCGCGGCGCTGCGGGCGGGCATCCCGGCCGGGCCCCTCACCGAGCGGCCCGCGACGGAGCGGCGGCGTGTCTACCGGGCCCTGCGCCGCCGGCATGCGCCGGCGGTCGCCGATGCGCTCATGAGCGAGGTACGCGCGCAGTTCGGTGACGAGGAGGCCGCCGCGCTGCTGCCGGCCTGCGGCGCGGAGACGGTACGCACGTTGCTGCCCGACCTGGAGCACGCGCTCAACCTCGAGCGGCTGGTCCGGTGGCACCACGACCCGTTGGTGGACCGGGTCCGTGAGCGGCTGGCCGCTGCTCCGCCCGAGCTGCGTGGGAGGGTCTGGGGCGCCGCCGCCGGCGCCGTGCTGCGATGCGACCCGGCGCAGGCACTGGACCTGCTCGAACGGTACGCGCCCGAGGAATCGCTGCCCGGTTCGCTGGCCGCGTACGGCAGGCTCGCGTCCCACGACGCGAGCCGGGTCGCGCGCCTGCTCAGCACGCCGGGCCGCGCGGCCTGGTTGACGCGGACGCTGCTGCCGCCGGCCCTGCTGCGCCGCCTCGCGGCGCTGACCGACGACGAGCTGGCGCCGGTCGCCGGCCGGTTCCGGGACCACAGCCCAGCGCTCGCGGCGCTGCTCGACGCCGTGGCGCCGCACCGGCGCGGGGAGCTGTACGACCGCGCCCTGGCCGAGGTCGACACGGCGGCGCAGGTTCCGGCTGCCGAGGTGATGGAGGTGTTGCCGGCCGCGGTCCGGGTCCGCGAGGCGACCCGGGTGCTGGGCCTGGCGAGGATCCGTGAGTGGGAAGCCGAGGTGCGCGGCTGGAGCGCGTACCTGGCCTGGCCGGACGCGTCCGCGGCGCTGGACGTGGCGTTGCGCTCGGGCGACGCCGACGAGCGGGCGCAGGGTTACGCGCTGCTGGTGGCGGCCGCCCGTCGGTCCCGCGACCCGCAGGCGGTGGCCGAGGTGATCGTCCGGCTCCGGCGGCTGCGCAACGAACAGGATCCGGTGCGGGCGGCCGCGCTCACCGCGTTGGCGAAGGTGGCGCCGCTGCTCACCGAGGACATGGCGGCCGGGCTCACCCAGCTGACCACCGACGCGGTCGACGCCCGCGACGCCTCCGCCGCCACCACGACAGCGCTGAGCTCCCTCGCCGCCGAGGTGCTGCAGCACCACGTCGCCGTGCCGCAGCTACGCGAGTGGGCGCTGCTCACGATCGACCTGATCAGCACCGGCGCGAACATGCCGGTGCTGCGCCGCTTCGACACGGTGCTGCGCGCCGGGCAGGAGGCGATGGTCTTCGCGCGGCTGCGCGGCTGGGTCGAGGCCGGCATCGCCCGCGGCCGGTACGGCCCGCTCTTCGCGCTCACCCACGCGCTCGGCAGGCGGGCCCGGCGGCTGCCCGAGCTGCAGGAGCTGCTGCGTCGGGCGCTCGGCCGGCACACGCTGCCCTCGGTGGCCCGGACGGCGATCGGGCTGTGGCTCGACGACCCGCGTACGCGCTCGGCGCGGGTGGCCGAGGTGCTCGACATCGATCCGAGCACGGTGACGATCCACCCGGTGTGGGCGACGGTCTGCGCATCCCGCACCGGCCTGCTCGACCGGGTGCTGGACCGCCGCCCGCGCGGCCGGTTCGTGGAAGCGGGCACGCGATGGGTGCCCGCCTGGGCGTGGCACACCGAACGCTGGCTGCCTCGCCAGCAGGCCCGGTTCGTGGAGCTGCAGCAGTTGGTCGCCGCCGACGCCCAGCAGGGGGTGTGGCGGCGTGCGGCGGCGATCCGGGCCGCCGCCGGCGTCGGCGCCGCCGGCCGCGGACTGGTGGTCCGCCACCTCGACGCCCCCGAGGTGGCGATCGCCGAGGCGGCGCTCGGCGCACTGGTCTGGACGGACCGGCCGGACGAGGCACTGCCGGTGCTGCTCCAGTACGCCGACGGCGACCGGGCGCGGGTCGCGATGTACGCGGCCGGCCGCGCCGCCCGGTACCTCCCGCCGTCCCGGCTGGCCCAGGCGCTCGGCGAGGTGGTGACCGGCCCCGCGAAGATCACGAGCCGGAAGGAGGCCGCCCGGCTGCTGGCCCGCCTCGGTCCGCCGCGGGCGATGGCCACGCTGCTCGACGCGTACCGCAACCCGGACGCGCACCGCGACGTGCGAGCGGCGATCGTCTCCGCCGCCCGGCAGCGCCTGCAGACCGAGGCGAGCTGGACGATCCTGCGGACCGCGGTCGACGGCAGCCGGGAGGAGCGCCGCGCCGTCCTGCGCGCCTACCCGTACACGATCCCCGAACGGCACCGCCCCCGCTACGGCGCGCTCATCGTCGAGGCCTGCCGCGCTCCCGACCGCGAGGCCCGGCGCGCCGCGTTCGCCCAGCTCGGTGAGTGGTCGCCGTGGCTGGCCGGAGTCACCGGACTGGTCGTCGACCGGCTCACCGACCTCGACGAGTCGATGGTGCACATCGAGGTCGCCAACCTGCTGAGGGCCGGTGGCGACGAGGTTCTCCGCGCCGCGCTGGCCCGGCTCGTCGACGGCGACGCCGGCGACGACGATCCGGGCGGGCCGGCCGCGGACCGCCCCGCCCGACGGCGCATCGAACTCCTCGCGCGCGGCGCGGCCGTCCGGTCTGGGAGCCGGCCGGTGAACGCCGACCGGACCGCCCTGGTCGACGCGGCGCGGTGGCTCGCCGGGCACCCCGCCTTCACCGGCACGGCCACGGCGCTGCTGGTCGACCTCGGCCGGCTGGACAATCTGGACGAGGTCGCCGGGCTGTGTGCGGATCGGCCCGTCCTCGCGATCCGCATCGCCGAACGCGCGGGCACCCGGCTTCGGGGCCTTCGCGAGTGGCCCGACCCGGCGATCCTCAGCGGCACCGTCGCGCGACTGGCGGGGCGCGGCGACCTCGCCGGTGGGCTGATCGCGGTGGCGCTCGTCCGGCACGGGGCCGGCTTCGGGTGGAGGTCCCCGTGGCGGGATCTGCTGATCGGGCTGCGCCGGCACCCGGACGCCGACGTCCGCGAGGAGGCGTACGCCGTGGCCATGAGCTGACCCCGGGTCAGCGGCCACCGGCGGCGGTGGCGCCGGGTGCGGTGTGCCAGTGGAGCGTCGGGCCGGAAACATCCCGTTCATCGCACAGCTGACGGATCGCCGCTGCCGCCTTGGCCGTGTAGACCGGGTCGGCGACCAGCCCCGCCTGTTCCCGGAGCCACACGCCGGCCACCGAAGGGGTGGCCGGCCCCGGAGGGGGTCGGTGTCAGGCGGCGAGGCGGGTGATCGCGGCGATCGAGCGCTCCACGTCCGCCTCACTCGTGGTGGCGTTCGAGACCGACAGGCGCATCAGGCGTCGCCCGCGCCACGTCGTCCCGCCCGCCCAGCAGGTGCCGTCCGCCTGCACGGCGGCCACTACCCGGTCGGTGCGCGCGTCGTCGCCGAAGCCGACCAGCACCTGGTTGAGGACCACCTCGTTCGCCACCTCGAACCCGGCCGCGGTCAGGCCCTCGGCGAACCGGCGGGCCAGCGCGCAGCAGCGATCCACCATCGCGGCGACGCCGTCGCGGCCCAGCTCCCGCAGACCGGCCCAGACGGCGAACCCGCGCGCCCGGCGGGAGGACTCGGCGGTAAGGTCCGCGCCCGCCGGCGAGCCGCCGGAACCGACCAGGTACGCGGCGGCGTACGACATCGCCGCCGCGTGCGCGTCGGGCCGGGAGCAGAACGCGAAGGCCGAGTCGTACGGGAGGTTCAGCCACTTGTGGCCGTCGCAGGCCCACGAGTCGGCCAGCTCCATCCCGTCCACGAGGTGCCGCGTGGTCGGGCTCGCCGCGGCCCACAGTCCGAATGCCCCGTCCACATGCGCCCACCCGCCGTGCCGGTGGACCAGCTCGCACGCCTCGCGCAGCGCGTCGCAGGCGCCGGTGTTCACGTTGCCGGCCTGCAGGCACACGATGGTGGGGCCCGGGGCGCCGGCGCGCAGCACGGCCCGCAGCGCTTCGACGTCGATGGCGCCGTTGGGCCCGGTGGGCACCGGCTCCAGCACGTCCGTCCCGAGGCCGAGCAGACGCAACGACCGGTCGATCGTGCCGTGCCGCTCATCCCCCACGATCACCCGGATCGGCGGCGCCCCGAGCAGCCCTTGCCGCTCCACGTCCCAACCCGCGTCGGCCAGCACCCGGTGCCGGGCGGCGGCGAGCCCGGCGGTGTTCGCCGCCTGGGCGCCGGTGACGAAGCCGACCGACGCGGCTGCCGGGATCCCCAGCAGCTCCTTCAGCCAGCCGCCGGCGGCGGCCTCGGCGGCGATGGCGGCCGGCGAGGTGACCGCGTTGAACGCGAGCTGGTCCCAACCGGCCGCGAGGATGTCGGCCGCGGTCGCCGCCGGCAACGCGCCGCCGACCACGAACCCGAAGTACCGCGGGCCGGCGCTGGCGACCAGGCCGGGCTCGGCCGCGGCGACCAGCTCCGCGAGCACCTGCTCGGGCGGGCGGGGGCCGGAGGGCAACGGGCCGGAGAACCCGTCGGTCACCGCCGCGTGGTCGACCGGCACGCCGACCGTTCGATCGGGCAACGACCGCCGGTAGTCGGCCGCGTGGTCGGCGGCCAGCCGGAACAGGCGACTCAGTTCCTCCACGGCCGCACCCTATCCCGTGCCCGGGACGGCCACCGGAGGCGGCGGGGCACTAGCGGTGCACGCGCCCCAGGAAGTCGCGCATCAGCGCCACCACCTCGTCGAGGTGGGTCTCCAGCAGCCAGTGGCCCCCGTCGAGCAGGTGCAGCTCCGCGTCGGGGAGGTCCCGCAGGTACGCCCGTGCCGCGTCCGCGGGCATGTAGCCGTCGTGCGGTCCCCAGAGGATGAGCGTGGGTGGCCGGTGCCGGCGCAGGTACGCCTGCTGGCGCGGGAACCAGTCGACGGTGGTGCGCTGGTCGGCGAGCAGCCGGGCGAGGTTGTGCGGGCCGGGCGGGCGGCCCACCTGCGCCCAGGACAGGACCCACAGGTCCGGGCTGACCCGCTGGGCGATCTCCTCCGGCAGATCGCCCACGAACTCGTCGCGGAATCCCCGTTCCGAGACGTTCGGTGCCACCGTCGCCAGTGCCTGCGGGTACGGCTCGGCCCACATCTTCTTGAGCGGCGCGTACTTCGGTCCGTGCTGGTCGGGATAGATGTCGCCGTTCTGGATGACCAGGGCGGCGACCCGCTCCGGCGCGCCCATTGCCAGGCGCAGCCCGAACTGGGAGCCGTAGTCCTGGAGGTAGATGGCGTACCGGCGCAGGTCGAGGACCTCAGTGAACCGGCGCAGGAAGGCGGCGTACGCGTCGAAGGTGTAGGCGAAACGCCCCTCGTCCGCCCGCGTGTAGCCGAATCCGGGCAGGTCCGGGGCGAGCAGCCGCCAACGGTCGCCGAGGGCCGGCAGCAGGTGGCGGAACTGGAAGGACGACGAGGGGTAGCCGTGCGGCAGGAGCACGATCGGGGCGTCGGCCGCGCCGGCCTCCCGGTAGAACGTCGGAATGCCGTCCACGTCGACGGTGCGGTGCGTGACCGGCGCGGCTGCCATGGCGCGGCCTACCCGTCCCGCCCCCGGGCAAACGAGCGGCCGTGCTCGTCCGGCCGGTCCTGGTCGGGCGGGCGGGGTGCCGGCACGTCGACCGGCGCCCCACCCGCTCCCAGGTCAGCCGGCCGCGCAGCTCGCGGTCGGCGTCGTGTTGTTGCCGTTCTTGTAGAGCGTGATGCCGAAGTTGTTGCCGTTGCCGTTCGGCCGGGCCGTGAGGGTGCCGCTGGTGCCGCTGATCGAGGCGTTCCAGCTGTTCTGCAGGGTCTGGCCGCCGTTCGTGCGGATGGTGACGACCCAGTTGCTGCTGCCGCTGACCGAGAAGTTCACGTTGAACCGGTCGCTCCACTCGTCGGCGCGGGTGACGCTGACCGTGCAGCCGCCGCCGGGCGGCGGGGTGGTCGGGCCGGGGGCCGCGCCGCCCACCGTGATGTTGGAGCTGCCGCTGCTCTGGTAGCCCTCGGTGGCCAGGATCTGGTAGTCGTGGCTGCCCAGGTTCATGCCGTACCGGGCCCACGCGTCGAAGTGGTTGCCGGCGGTGATGGTGCCGCCGACCCGCTTCGACTGCCGGACGCTCCAGTACTGGTAGAAGGTGCGGGTGCCCTCGATGGAGGGCGCGTTGACCCGCTGCGTGCGGTAGATGTCGTACGTGCCGCCGTCGCTGGTGACCGTGCCCATGAACCCCTGGCCGCCCGGCGGCCGGTAGGTGCCCCAGCTGTCGATGATGTAGTACTCGACGAGCGGGTTCCTCGTCCACCCGTAGAGGGTCAGGTAGGCGTTGCCGGACGGGTTGAACGTGCCGGAGTAGGTCACGGTCCGGCGTGCGCCGGGATTCCAGCCCTTGCCGGCGACGAAGTTGTTGACGTTGCTCCACTGGGTGCTGTACTGGCCGCCGCTACCCATGTTCATGGAGACGTTGCCACTGTCCTTTCAGAAGGAATAGAAGTAGCCGTTGTTCGTCCCGGTGGAGTTCGACGTCACGGTCTCGGCGTGCGCGGGGCTGGACTGCAGGGCCGTGGCGCCGGCCGTGACCAGGACGGCGGCACAGGCGCCGCCGATGAGCATTCGGAGGCGGCCACGTCTGGTGGTCCTCGCGGGGACGGGGGCGTCGGTCATGTGCGTGCTTCCTCTCTCGACGGCTGGCGGAGGCCAGCAGCGCGGCGCGACCCGGCGGCAGCTGCCGGCGGCCCGTGACCGCCGTCGGAGGAGCGGGTCGCGGACGGTCGGCATCGGCGGTGATGGATGGGTCCCGACGGCGAAAGCATCGGCCGCCCGGCGACACACTGTCAACAACTTCCGGAAAAGTTGCGGACCCTCGACCGCGGCCGACGATCCCGACCCGAGGCATCGCCGCTACTCAAGCCACGTCGGCGGGTGGGCACGACCTGCGGATGACGATCCCGACCTCACTGGCGGCGCTCACCGACCGGGCGGTGATTCCGGAATTTTCCGGGAGGTCAGCCGCCGAGGGCGGTACGGAGGAAGTCGAGGGCTGCCGCGTCGTCGTCGATCCCGCCCGCCTCGTGGCCGTTGTACCGCCACACCGCCAGCTCGGCCGGCCCCCGGTAGGCGTTGACCGCGGCGAAGACCGTGGACGGGGGCACGATCTCGTCCATCAGGGCCACGGAGAAGCGGGCGGGCACGGTGGCCCGGCGGGCGAACGCGACACCGTCGACGTAGCCGAGCGTGCGCAGCACCTGCTCCTCCCGGTCCCGGTGCACCGCCAGGTAGTCCCGGATCTCCCGGTAGGGCGCGGCGTCGGTGATCGTCACGGCACGCGGCATGTCGCAGAGGAACGGCACGTACGCGACCGCCGCGCGCAGGTCCGGCACCAGGGCGGCGGCGGCGAGCGCGGCGCCGCCGCCCTGGCTGTGACCGAGCACTGCGACCCGGGCGGCGTCGACCGCCGGCAGGCGGCGCGCCGCGTCGACGGCCCGGACCGCGTCGGTGAGGAAGCGGCGGTAGTAGTAGCGGCGCGGATCCTCGACGCCCCGGGTGGTCATCCCGGGGGCCTGCGGGCCCGCCCCGGCGACGTCCGGGGTGTCGCCCCGGCTCCAGCCGGAGCCCTGGCCGCGGGTGTCCATCTGGAGGTGGGCGAACCCGGCGGCGGCCCAGAGCAGGTTCTCCAGCGGGTGGCCGCGCCCGCCGCCGTAGCCGACGTACTGCACGACGGCCGGCAGCGGCCCGGACGCGCCCCGGGGCACCCGCAGCCACGCCTTCACCGGCTGCCCGGCGAAGCCCGGGAAGGTGACGTCGAAGACGTCCAGGCCGACCAGCGGGGTGGCCACCGCGGTCACCTCGACCGGTTCGCCGCAGGACCGGGCCTCGGCGAGGGTGTCGGCCCAGAACGCGTCGAAGTCCGGCGGCTCGCGCAGGTCGCTGCGGTGGGCGCGCAGCTCCGCCTCGGGCAGGTCGGTGTACACGGCCGCCTCTCAGCTCGTCGGGGTGCGCCTAACAGCCGGCCGGACCGGGCCGAGAATTTCCGGAACAGTGCCGCGATCTCCCGGCACGCTAGGACCACCCGGCGTCGGCGTCAACCGCCGGTCCGGCGCCGGCCGACGCGCCGAGCACCCGGGCCAGCCAGCGCAGCTGTCGACGCACCTGCACGGCCTCACCGCCCTCGTGCTGGTTGAACGGACCCCTCCACTGAGCGGGCGCCGGTCCGCCGGGCGTCACGGGGACGCCCGGCGGACCGGCCTCACCGGATCTCGGACGTGGTCCAGCGCGGAGAGTCGGCGGTGACCGGCACGGTGTCACCGACCAGGGTGGTCAGTGCCTCGGTGTCCCGCCGCGCGCTCGTGCCGACCCAGAGCTGGACCTCGCCGGGCTCCACGACGCGGGTGAGCGTGCGGTCGGAGAAGGCCAGGCGGGTGGTGGGAACCGTCAGCTCGACGGTGACCGACTGGCCCGGATCCAGGTGGACCCGCCGGTAGCCGAGCAGCTGCGCCACCGGCCGGGTCACCGACGCCACCAGGTCGCGGCCGTAGAGCTGCACGACGTCGTCGCCGGCCACCGCGCCGGTGTTGGTCACGCGCACCGTCACGTGCAGCGCTCCGTCGGTCGGCGCCGTCGTCGGGGCGCAGAGGCCGGTGTGCGCGAACGTCGTGTAGGACAGGCCGTCGCCGAACGCCGCCGCGGGCGTCGCCGGCAGGTTGGTCACCTCGCTGCCCTCGCCGAGCGTGGGGTGCAGGTAGGAGTACGGCTGCGCCCCCGCCGAACCGGGCAGGCTGACCGGCAGCCGGCCGGACGGGTTGACCCGCCCGGAGAGCACGCCCGCGATCGCGCCGGCCCCCTCCTCACCGGGGAAGAACGCCTGCACCACCGCCGCGCAGCGCGACAGCGCCCAGCCGACCGCGTACGGGCGCCCGGTGAGCAGCACGAGGACGACCGGCGTGCCCGTGTCCAGCACGGCCTCCACCAGCTCGCGCTGGACGCCGGGCAGCTCCAGGTCCTCCCGATCGCAGCCTTCGCCGACCGTGCCGCGGCCGAAGAGACCGGCGTGATCACCGACGACCAGCACGGCGACCTCCGCGGCGGCCGCCGTGGCGACGGCCTCCGCGAACCCGGACCGGTCGTGGGTGTCCACGTCGCAGCCACCCGCCCAGGTCACGAGCTCGGCGTCGAACTCTTCCCGCATCGCGCCGAGGACGGTCGACACCTCGATGCCGGTCTCCACGCCGGGGTGCTGGACGAGCACGTGGTTGAGGAAGGAGTAGCACCCGAAGAGGGCGGCCTGCCGGTCCGCGTTCGGACCGATGACCGCCACGCGTCGGCCCGCCGGCAGCGGGAGGACGCCCTGGTTGGCGACCAGGACCACCGACTCCTCGGCGAGGCGGCGAGCGATCGACCGGTGCTCCGGCGAGTCGAGATCGACCGTCCGGGGCGGCTCGTCCGTGAACGTGGCGTCGAGCAGCCCGAGTTCCTGCTTCTCGCGCAGCACCCGCAGCACCGCCCGGTCGATGAGCGCCTCGTCGAGGTCACCGGCCCGCACCCGCTCCGGCAGGGCCAGATAGGCGTCGCCCGTCGGGAGCTCGATGTCGACACCGGCGGTGAGCGCCTGCACGGCCGCCTCGGCGTGGTCGGCCGCGACGTGGTGCAGCAGGTTCAGGAAGGCGACACCGTAGTAGTCGGACACCACCGTGCCGTCGAAGCCCCAACTGTCCCGCAGCACGCCGGTCAGCATCCCCGGATCGGCCGCGACGGGTACGCCGTCGATCTCCGTGTAGGAGTGCATGATGCTGCGGGCGTTCCCGTCGAAAATCGCCATCTCGAACGGGAGGAACAGCACGTCGGCGAGCTCCCGGGGGCCGGCGTGCACCGGGGCGAAGTTGCGCCCGGCGCGCGACGCGGAATAGCCGGCGAAGTGCTTCAGCGTGGCGTGCACGCCCTGCGACTGGAGGCCGCGCACGTACGACGTGCCGAGGGTGCCGACCAGGTAGGGGTCCTCGGCGATGCACTCGTCGACCCGGCCCCAGCGCGGGTCCCGGATCACGTCGAGCACCGGGGCGAGACCCTGGTGGATGCCCAGCGCCCGCATCGAGGCCCCGATGGCCGCGGCCATCTCGGTGACGAGCTCGGGATCGAAGGCGGCGCCCCAGCTCAGCGGGGTGGGAAAGGTGGCCGCCTTCCACGCCGAGAGCCCGGTCAGGCACTCCTCGTGGACGATCGCCGGTATCCCCAACCTGGTGCCCGTCACCAGGTTCCGCTGGAACCGCCACAGCCAGGCCGCGCGGTCCGCGGCGTCGACCGGGCGGGTGCCGTAGGCGCGGGTGAGATGGCCGAGTCCGTGCCGGGCGAAGTCCTCGAGCGTGACGGCGTCGCCGAACTCGCCCTGCAGGGGTGCGACCGCCTCGCCGTCCTCCTTCTCCCAGAAGCCGACGAGCTGCGCGACCTTCTCCTCGATCGTCATCCGGCCGAGCAGCTCACGTACGCGCGCCTCGCCGACATGCCCGTCGGACCGGTCGTGGTCGGGAACCGTCTGGGCCGGTACCGACCCGTCCACCACCGCGTGGACCTCAGTCATGCTGTGCCTTTCTCTGGTTGTGCTTGTACCGCTGCCGCTCAGCCCTTGACCGCACCCTGCAGGCCACCGACGATCTGCTTCTCCGCGAGCGTGAAGAAGAACAGTGCCGGCAGCATCGCGAGCGACGTGAAGGCGAGGACGCCGGCGGTGTCGGTGGAGAACTGGCTGGAGAAGTTCTGCACCCCGAGCGGCAGGGTGTGCAGGTCGACATCGCCGAGGACGAGCAGCGGCAGCAGGAACGCGTTCCAACTGGCCACGAACGCGAGGACGCCGACGGTGACGAGCGCGGGCCGCGACAGCGGCAGCGCGATGCGCCAGAGGAAGCCGAGCCGACCGGCGCCGTCGATGGCCGCGGCGTCCTCCAGCTCCCTCGGGATGGCGGACAGGAAGGGCCGCAGGATCACGATCGTCAGCGGCAACTGGAAGGCGACCTGCGGGAGGATCACCGCGTAGTAGGAGTTGACCAGGCCCAGATCCCGCAGCATCAGGTAGAGCGGCAGGATCGCCGCGCCGGCCGGGAAGAGCAGGCCGAGCGTGAAGAAGGTGTAGAGCCCCTCACGCCCCCGGAAGCTGTACCGGGCCAGCACGAACGCGGCGGCCAGGCCGAGCACCACTACGCCGAGCGTGGTGCCGAGGGCGATCACCCCGCTGTTGAACGCCTGCTGCCAGAACTTGCTCTGCGTCAGCACCCGGGTGTAGTTGTCGAAGACCCACGGGTCGGGCAGGCCGCCCGGGTCCGCGACGATCTGCGGCGTGGTGCGGAAACCGCCGACGATCACGTACAGGATCGGGGCGATCGACACGGCCGCGACGGCGAGCGCCAGCGCGTAGGTGAGCGGGGTGCCCCACGACACCGGCCGGCGCCCGGCGGACGGAGGATGGACGGGGTTCACGGCCATGATCAGTTCGCCCTTCCCGTGATGGCGCCCTCGATGTCCCGACGGAGGATGAAGCGCTGGAACAGCAGCGCCGCGACGAACGAGATGACGAAGAGGATCACGGCCACGGCGTTGCCGTAGCCCCACAGCCGGGCGAAGAACCCGTTGTCCACCATGTACGTCGCCATGGTCCCGGAGGCCCCGAGCGACCGGATCGCGGGCACCGAGGTCACCCAGATCACGTCGAAGACCTGCAGCGAACCGATCATCGACAGGAACATCCAGATCCGGATGGTCGGCCCCAGCAGCGGGAGGGTGACGTGGCGCTGGGTCTGCCACCAGCTCGCGCCGTCGATCGCGGCGGCCTCGGTCAGCTCGTGCGGCACGTTCGACAGGCCGGCGAGCAGGAGGATGATCGCGAAGCCGACGTACTTCCAGGTGAGGACGAAGAGCAGCGTCCAGATGACGACGTCGAGGTCGGCGAGCCACGCCTGCACCAGGCTGCCCAGTCCCACGGATCGCAGCAGCGCGTCGACCGTGCCGCCCTCGGCCAGGATCAGCTTCCACATGATGCCGACGGTGACCTCGGCGAGCACGTAGGGCACGAACGCCAGCAGGCGGAACACGGCGCGCCCGCGGAAGCGGCGGTTGAGCAGCAGGGCGATGCCCAGGGCGATGGGGCCCTGGATCAGCAGCGACCCGAACACGATGATGGCGTTGTTGCGCAACGCGTCGAGGAAGATCGGGTCCTGGAAGGCGAGCGTGTAGTTCTTGAAGCCGATGTACTCGGTGGGGGGCCCGACCCCACGCCATCGGTACAGGCTGTAGTAGACCGCGAAGCCCATCGGGACCAGCACGAACATCACGTAGACCACGAGCGCCGGCGTCGTGAGCCCGATGATCTCGTACCACTTACGGCGGGTCTCGGCCCGGCGGGAGGACGAGCGCCCGGCGGGCCGGTGACCCGCCGGCGGCGCGGAGACGCCGCCGGCGGGGAACCGGGTTTGGTCGGTGGAGGTCACTTGCTCGCGGCTGCCTTCATCCCCGCGACGACCTTCTCCGGCGTCCCCTTGCCCGAGAAGATGCCGACGATCCCGTCGTTCATCGCGGTGCCGACGGTGCTGCCGTAGGCAGTGTCCAGCCAGAGCTGGACGTAGCTCGCCTCGGACGTGGCCTGCAGGATGGCCTTCAGCGCGGGGTCCTTGATCCCGGCCTCGGATCCCTTGACGACCGGGAGTCCGGTGCCCGTCTCGGCGTAGCCCTTCTGCACCTCGGGGCTCGCGATGTACTTGAGGAACTCGACGCACTCGGCCGGGGCCTTCTTGGCGCAGGCGAACCCGTCGCCGCCGCCGAGCGCCGCCTTCGGGTCACCGGCGGAACCGGAGATCGCCGGCACGGGGAACCAGCCGAGGAACTTGGCGAGCTTCGCCTTGTCCGTGGCGACGTTGTCCAGCGTGCCCCGGTTCCAGTCGCCCATCAGCTCCATCGCGGCCTTGCCGTTGGCGAGCAGGCCGTTCGCGCTGGTCGGGTCGTTCTGGCCCGGCGTGGCGATGAAGTTGTTCTGGAACGGCTTGGTGTCGATGAAGGCCTTCAGGTCCTGGCCGGCCTTCACGAAGCACGGGTCGTCGAAGACCTTGTCCTTGGACGCCTTCTTCAGCGTGTCGACCGAGCAGGCGCGCAGCGCGAAGTTGTACCACCAGTGCGCGGCGGGCCACTTGTCACCGGCGCCCACGGCGATCGGGGTGACGTTGATGGCCTTGAGCTTCGTGACCGCGGCGTTGAGCTCTTCGAACGTGGTCGGCGGAGCGCTGATGCCCGCCTGGGCGAACATGTCCTTGTTGTACCAGATGCCCTCGATGCCCATCCGGAACGGCAGGCCGTACTGCTTGCCGTCCACCTGCCAGATCTCGGCCGCGCTGCCGATGTTGGCAACCTCGGTCTTGGTCTGGTCGGTGATGTCCTTGAGGTAGTCGGCCTCGACCTGCTCCACCAGCTCGCCGCCACCCCACGACATGAAGACGTCCGGCGGGTCGTTGCTCAGCAGCGCGGCGGGGATGCGGGTGCGCTGCAGCTGGTTCGTCTCGATCGCCTCGATCTCGATCTTGACGGTCGGGTGGAGCGCGGAGAAGTCCTTGGCGACCTTCTCCCAGTAAACCTTGCCGGGACCGTCCTGGGGGGCGTTGTGCCACCAGGTCAGGGTCACCGGGTTCTTGTACAGCTCGCTCTCGCTGGACGCCTCGTCGTCGCCGCCGCTGTTGCAACCAGCGACGACGAGAGCGCTTGTCATAAGCAGTGCCAGAGCGGCACCCGCACGGCGCTTCGTCGCCATCGATGTCTCCTCCGTCAGGCAGTCGCGGTACTCGGCCTGCGGGGGAGTTTTACAGTCGTGAAACTTGGTGTCAATCGGTATCGATAACGTTTTCGAGTCACTCGTGACGGGGCCCGAGCAGCGGCTCTATCATCGTCGGGTGGTGTTCCCGGAGCGCGTCAAGATGTCGGATGTGGCACGTACCGCCGGCGTCTCGGTGGCTACGGTATCTAAGGTTGTCAATGGACGGTACGGCGTGGCCCAGGCGACCGTGGAGCGCGTCCAGCAGGTCATCCACGAGCTCGGCTACGAGGCCAGCCTGGGCGCGCAGAGCCTGCGCAGCCACCGCACGAACGTGCTGGGCATCCTTGTCGCCGAGTTCGAGCCGTTCTCCACCGAACTGCTCAAGGGGGCGTCCCGCGAGGTCGCCGGCAGTGGCTACCAGCTGCTCGCCTACTCCAGCGGCGACGGCGAGGGCGCCGCCATCGGCTGGGAGCGGCGCTCGCTGGCCCGCCTGTCCGGGACCCTCATCGACGGCGCCGTGATCGTCACGCCGACCGTGATCGAGACCAAGCACGGCTTCCATGTCGTGGCCGTCGACCCGCACACCGGCCCGTCCGGTCTGCCCACCGTCGACTCGGACAACTTCGCCGGCGCCGTGCTCGCCACCAACTACCTGCTGTCGCTCGGCCACCGCCGCATCGGGCACATCAGCGGACGCCCCGACCTCGAGTCGGCGCGCCTGCGCGAGGCCGGCTTCCGCAAGGCCATGGCCGACGCCGACGTGCCCGTGGACGAGCGGATCGTGCGCGTCGGCGGGTTCCGCACCGAGAGCGCCGCCGGTACGGCGGCGGAACTGCTCTCGCTCCCGGACCGACCGACCGCGATCTTCGCCGGAAACGACCTCTCGGCTATCTCCACGATGGACGTCGCCCGGAGCATGGGCCTCACGGTGCCCGACGACCTGTCGGTCATCGGCTTCGACAACGTCCCGGAGTCGGCGCTGGTGAATCCCCCGCTGACGACGATCATGCAACCGCTGCAGCGCATGGGCGCCGAGGCGCTGCGCCTGCTCATCGACCTGATCGCCGGCGTCGAGCGGGACATCCACATCCGGCTCCCCACCGAGCTGGTCGTCCGGGCCTCCTGCCGCCCCTACCGGTGACGCCGCAGCCACTCCCACCGGATCCGGGCGCTGGTGGCGGTCAGCCGGCCAGCGGGGCGGCGCTGTCGCGGACGACGAGTTGGGTGGCCAGCTCCACCCGTGGGCTCTCGATCCGCTCACCCTGGGCCAGGCGCAGGACCGTGCGGGCGGCGAGCAGGCCCATCTTCGCGAGGGGCTGCCGGACGGTGGTCAGCGGCGGGGAGCACCACCGGACCTCCGGCAGGTCGTCGAAGCCGACGACGCTGACGTCGTCGGGCACCCGCAGGCCGCGTCGCCGCACGGCCTCGTAGACACCGAGGGCCATCTGATCACTGGCGGCGAAGATCGCGGTGGGCGGCTTGGGCAGGCGCAGCAGGTGGTTGCCCGCGGCGAAGCCGGCCTCGTGGTAGAAGTTGCCCGGATAGATCAGCTCCTCGTCGACGCTCAGGCCGGCGGTATCCAGCGCCGCCCGGTAGCCGTCCAGACGCGCCCGGCTGCACATCAGCTGCGGCGGCCCGGCGACGAAGCCGATCCGCCGGTGGCCGAGACCGAGCAGGTACTCGGTCGCGCGTAGGCTGCCCGCCCAGTTGGTCGCGCCGATGGTGTGCGCCTCCTGCGGGGGCACCCCGGCGGGGTCGACGATGACGACGGGAATGTTGAGCCGGCGCAACTCGGCCTGCAGCGGCGGCTCCAGGGTGGAGGTCACGAAGATGACCCCCTGGGTGGAGCGGGTGCGCAGGTTGTTCAGCCACTGCCGGGCCGACGAGCTGCGCCGGTGGATCGCGGAGACCACGGTGCCGATGCCGGCCGCGTGCGTGACGTCCTCGACCCCCCGGATGATCTCGACCGCCCAGGGGCTGTCCAGGTCGTTGAAGACCAGGTCGATCAGACCGGAGCTGGGCCGCGTGCTCGGCCTGCGGCGTCGGTAGCCGTGCCGGGTCAGCAGCTCCTCGACCCGTTCCCGCGTCCGCGGGGCGACGTCGGAGCGGCCGTTGACGACCCGCGACACGGTGGGCACCGACACGCCGGCCAGCCGCGCGATCGCGGCGATGGTGACTTTCCGGGAATCGTCCGCGGCCACCTGTCGCCCTTTCGTCATCGCTTGAGCGAACGAAGGGAAGCCTTGCCGGGCGGGTCGCCTGCTCGGAGCCCCGGGACTTTCGGTGGGATGCCGGTACTTCCGATCGCTTGAGGGCACGTTATGACCTGACGCGATGCGGGTCAAGGCCCCGCCGGGCCTGGCCTGCGCCTACCGCGACCGCTCCCCCGGCCGTCGCCGCCGCGTCACCGATGGTTGACGAGGGGGATCGACACTCGTATTGTTCCGGCTCAGTTACCGGGAATTTGCTCGGAAGTATCGGCTCGGTCTCGCACCACCGTTTCCCGCACCGTCTCCCCTGATCGGCGTCCCGGCGGCTCACCTGCCGCGCACCAGGCGCCCTCCCGGTCGACGCCCCGGTCGACCCGTTCGCACACCGGAGAAGCCCATGAAACTGCGACGATGGATAGCCGCCGGCGCGGTCGCCGTGGCCGCCGCCGCCACGCTCAGCAGCCCGCCGGCGACGGCCGGCCGCCCGTACGACCCGACCGACCAGAGCCTGCGCAACCTCGCGCTGCGCCACGGCCTCGCCGTCGGCACGGCCGTCGACATGGCCGCCCTCGACGACCCCGCCGACCCGCAATACCGCCAGCTCGCCGCGTCGGAGTTCTCCACGGTCACCGCGGAGAACGTGATGAAGTGGGAGAGCCTGGAGCCGACCCGCGGCACGTACAACTGGGAGCCCGCCGACCGCCTCCTCGCCTTCGCCAAGCAGAACAACCAGCGCGTCCGTGGGCACGTCCTCGTGTGGCACAACCAGCTGCCCGGCTGGCTGACCGCCGGCGTGGCCGACGGATCCATCAGCAACGCCGAGCTGCGCGACATCCTGCGCCGGCACATCACCGCCGTGGTCACCCACTTCAGGGGCCGGATCTGGCAGTGGGACGTGGTCAACGAGGCGGTCAGCGACCCCTGGGACACCCCGTCGACCCTGCACTACAAGGGGTTCTGGGCCGAGCACCTCGGTCCCGGCTACATCGCCGACGCCTTCCGGTGGGCCCGCGCGGCCGACCCGCACGCCCTGCTGTTCTACAACGACTACAACATCGAGGCCTTCGGCTCCCGCGACCCGGCGAACGACAAGACCCAGTTCGTGTACGACATGGCCAAGAAGCTGCTGGCCCAGCGCGTACCGATCGACGGCATCGGCAGCCAGGGGCACCTCGGCACCCAGTACGGCAACTTCGACACCTTCCAGGTCGCCGAGGCGCTGCGGAAGTTCGCCGGGTTGGGGCTGGCCACCGCGTTCACCGAGGTCGACGTGCGCAGCCAGCTCACCGAGGGAGTCCAGGCGGGCGACCCGAACGAGGTGAACCCGCGGCTGCAGGCCGCGGCGGCGAACTTCAGCGTGCTGCTGCAGGCCTGCCTGGCCGAACGGCACTGCCTGTCGTTCACCGTCTGGGGATTCACCGACAAGCACTCCTGGGTGCCCGGCTGGTTCTCCGACCCGCCGGAGGGCCTGGCCACGATCTACGACGAGAACTACCAGCCCAAGCGGGCGTACCAGCTGATGAAGGCGGATCTGATCTACAGCGGTCCGCCCTACGTCCTGCCGCGCGTCCCGCAGCGGCCGCGCCGCTAGACACGGCGGTCCGGGCGGGACGGGTCGGTCGACCCGTCCCGCCCGATCGCTGCCGTGGTGTCCGGACGCTCAGCGGTGCTGGCCGGCGTGGAGCATCTCGATGGTCTTCGTGACCCGCTGCGCCCGGGTGGCCTCCCGCTTGGCCTCGGTGATCCAGCGGACGAACTCCTTGCGGTGCGAGGCGGCGAGCGCTTCGAACGCCGCCTGGGCCCGGGCGTCACCGGCGAGGGCGGCGGCCAGGTCCTCGGGCACCTCCACGCCGCGGGGCTCCGCGTCGAGGGCGACGGCGACCTCGTACGTCGCCCCGATGTCCACCCCCGCCTGCGTCCGCGCCGCGCGGGACAACCCGATCAGGTTCTCGCCGCCCATCCGGGCCAGCCGCAGCGTGAGCGTCACCCCGTTGACGCTCACGCGCACGGGGAACGTCCGGCGCCCCTCCCCCACCGCGGACACCTGCTCGTCGGAGAGGACGAATGCTCCCGCCGGACCGCGCTGCTCCAGCGTCAACGTCAACGCGAGGGTCTGGGCCATGGCGTCATCGTAGTCGTCGGCGACCCGACGGCCGATTCACCGCCCGGCGGTCGCGGTGATCGATGGATACCGTCATGGCCATGGCCGATGCTGCGACCGCCCGCCCCACCGTCCGCGCCCGCTCCTGGTGGGGCTGGGGCTGGGCGGACGAACACCCCGACGACGCCGAGTGCGCGGCGATGGGAGCCCTCCTCCCCGGTACGCTCCCACGCCCGCTGTCCGTCCCTCGGGTCGCCGACCTGCGGATCGCCCGGCCCGCCGTCGAACCGCCGCCCAGCCTCGCGCACCTGGTCACCGCCGACCCCGAGGCGCGCGCCGCGCACGCCATGGGCAAGGCGTACCGGGATGTGATCCGCGCGCTGCGCGGCCGTCCCGGGCGGATACCCGACCTGGTCGCCCGGCCGGCGGACGACCGGGACGTGGCCGACCTGCTGGACTGGGCGGGTGACCGCGGCGTGGCGGTGATCCCGTACGGCGGGGGCTCCTCGGTGACCGGCGGCGTGGAGTACCGCGGCGACGCGCACCGGGCGGTGGTGTCCCTCGACCTCACCACGATGGACCGGGTGGTGGAGGTCGACACCGACAGCCGGGCCGCCCGCATCCAGGCCGGCGTCCTCGGCCCGGCGCTGGAGAACCAACTCAGGCCGCACGGCCTGACGCTGCGGCACTTCCCGCAGAGTTTCGAGTTCTCCACCCTCGGCGGCTGGCTCGCCACCCGGGCGGGCGGTCACTACGCCACCGTGCACACGCACATCGACGACTTCGTGCAGTCCCTGCGGCTGGTCACCCCGGCCGGCGCCGGCACGTCGTGGCAGGTGCCCGCCTCCGGCGCCGGACCGTCTCCCGACCGGCTGTTCCTCGGCTCCGAGGGCACCCTGGGTGTCATCACCGAGGCGTGGATGCGCCTGCAGGACCGCCCCCAGCACAGGGCTTCCGCGTCCGTCCGGTTCGCCGACTTCGCCGCCGCGCTGCGCGGGGTCCGCGCGATCGCCCAGTCCGGCCTCTCCCCGGCCAACTGCCGCCTGCTCGATGCCGGCGAGGCCGCCCTGTCCGGCGCCGCCCGGGACGGCTCGTCCGTCCTCGTCCTCGGCTTCGAGTCGGCCGCCGTGCCGGTCGACGCCGCTCTCGCCCAGGCGCTGGACCTGGCCCGCGCACACGGCGGAACGCCCTCCCCCGGCGCCGGCCGCCGGGGCGACGAGTCGGTCGGCGCCTGGCGCTCGGCGTTCCTCCGGATGCCCTACCTGCGCGACGGCCTCGCCCGGATGGGCGCCGTCGTCGAGACCTTCGAGACGGCCGCCACCTGGAACCGGCTCCCCGCTCTGGTCGACGCCGTCCGGGTCGAGGTCGGCGCCGCCGCGCGCGAGGCCACCGGCCATCCCGCCGCCGTCAACTGCCGCCTCACCCACGTCTATCCCGACGGAGCGGCGCCCTACTTCACGGTGCTGGCCGGGGGCCGGCCCGGCGACGAGGTGGCCGTGTGGGACCACCTCAAGGAGGTCGCGACCGACGTCCTGCACCGCCATCACGCCACCATCACCCACCACCACGCGGTCGGCCGCGACCACCGCCCCGGCTACGACCGGCAGCGTCCGGAACCGTTCGCCCTGGCCCTGCGCGCCGCGAAGGCCGCGCTCGATCCGCACGGCATCCTGAACCCCGGCGTGCTCGTGGACTGAGCCACTCTCCTAGCCCGGTCGTGCCGCGGCGGCGCGATAGGCGCGCGGCGAGAGACCGACGGCGCGTTTGAAGGCGACGCTGAAGGCGCTCTCCGAGCCGTACCCGACGTCGCGGGCGATGGTGGCGACGGTGCCGTCGCCACGGCGGATGCGGTCGGCGGCGAGTTCGATGCGCCACGCGGTGAGGTACTCCAGCGGCCCCTGGCCGACCACCTGCTTGAACCGGGCCGCCAGGGTGGAGCGGGACACCGCCGCGCTGCGGGCCAGCTCGGCGACGGTCCAGGGGTGGGCGGGCCGGGCGTGCATCCGTCGTAGCACGGCCGCCACGGTGGGATCGTTCAGGCCGGCGAGCCAGCCGCGGGCGTGACCGGCGTCCCGCGTGAGGTAGAGGCGCAGGATCCGGACCAGCATGACGACGGCCAGGTGCTCGGCGACGAGCCTGGCCCCCGCGGCGTCCTGCCGCAGCTCCGCGTCGATCTCGTCGACCGCCTGCCGGACGGTCGCGGCCTCCGGCGTCCCGGCCGCCACCCGGATGACCGGCGGGAGGTCGTCGAGCAGCAGGGCCTGGGCGCGGTCGGTGAAGGTGAACGCACCGCCGATGAGGAACACCTCGTCGCCGTCGCCGGCGTGGGCCACGCCGTCGGTGGCCGCGGTGAACAGGGGGCCCGCCGGCTCGGTCGGCAGACTCGGGTCGCTCGCCAGGGTGAACGCGACCGGCCGGGTCAGCAGGAAACAGTCGCCCGCAAGGAGCCGGAGTGGATCCGGCACCCCGTCCACCCGCAGCCAGCAGTCACCCCGGCGTACGACGTTGAACTTCACGCCGGCGGGCGGCTCGAACCGGACGGCGAACGCTCCGCCGGCCGACATACCGGCGGAAAGGTGACTCGTCGCGCCGATCAGCGAGAGAACGTCCTGTAACGGGTCCACGCACACCCCTCGGACGCTGACTAAACTTTCCCGGACCGCAAACTATAGGCCGTCCAGGCCCACCGGTCGTAGCGTTGCTGTCATGACAGAGAGCACACGCCTGACCACCCAATTCAGCGCCCGCGCCACCGCCCAGGACGTCATCGACGGCGTCGACCTCACCGGGCGCCGCATGATCGTCACCGGCGGCGCCTCCGGCATCGGCCTGGAGACGGTCCGCGCCCTGGCCCGCGCCGGCGCGGAGGTCACCGTGGCGACGCGCGACCCCGCCCGCGCGGACGACCTGGTCGCCGAATTTCCCGGTCCCGGCCCCGGCACGGTTCGGGCCGTCGCGCTCGACCTGGCCGACCTCGACTCCGTCGACGCCTTCGTCGCGGCCTGGACCGGGCCGGTGCACGCCTTGATCGCGAACGCCGGAATCATGGCGCTACCGCACCGCGAGCTGACCCCGGAAGGCTGGGAGCTGCAGCTGGCCACGAACTACCTCGGGCACTTCGCGCTTGCCCGGGGCCTGCACGACAACCTCCGATCCGCCGGCTCCGCCCGGGTCGTCGTGGTCAGCTCGGGTGCGCAGCTGCGCGCCGGCGTCGACTTCGACGACCCCCATTTCGCCCGGCGCCCGTACGACCCGTGGACCGCGTACAGCCAGTCCAAGACCGCCGACGTCCTCCTGGCCGTCGGCATCGCCCGGCGCTGGGCCGCCGACGGGATCACCGCCAACGCCCTGGCCCCGGGCGTCATCAGAACCAACCTGCAACGCCACCTCGGTGAGGACACCCTGCGCTCCTTCGGGGTGACCACCGACGAGGCGGGCAACGTGACGGTGCCGGAGCACTACAAGGCCCCGGCACAGGGCGCCGCCACCACCGTGCTGCTGGCCGCGTCGCCGCTGGTCGAGGGCGTCACCGGCCGCTACTTCGAGGACAACCAGGAGTCCGAGGTGGTCCCCGGCGGCCCGGACCCGATGACCGGGGTGGCCGAGCACTCGGTGGACCCCGACGCCGCCGACCGGCTCTGGGAGTACGCCGAGCACACCCTGGCCACCCGCCGAGCCTGATCGCCCACCGCTCCGAGCGGATAGCCTCCACCCGTGGTCAACCCGTACGAGCAGGACCTCAGCCTGGCACTGGAACTCGCCGACCAGGCCGACCGGATCACGGCAGCGCACTTCGCCGCGGGCTCGGCCGTCACCGTCAAGCCCGACCGCAGCCTGGTGACGGCAGCCGACCTGGAGACGGAACGAACGCTCGCCGCCGTGCTGGCCGACCGCCGGCCACACGACGCGATCGCAGCCGAGGAACTGCACGGCGATCAGGTCGGAGCGGGCCGCTGCTGGGTCATCGACCCCATCGACCACACCAACAACTTCGCTCGCGGCCTGTCGTACTACGGCACGTTGATCGCGCTCCTCGAGGATGGCCAACCGGTGGTCGGGGTGGTCAGTGCTCCCTCGCTGAGGCGTAGGTGGTGGGCTCTCCGCGGTGGCGGTGCTTTCGCCGATGGTCGCGGGATCCGCGTGTCCGCGGTGGATGAGCTCTCCGAGGCGCACCTGAGCTTCGCGGAACTGGAGGTGTGGAATCGCCGTGGCCTGCTCGGCCCACTGGTCGAGCTGGTGTCGGAGGCGCGGTGGACGTTCGGGTCGGGCGGCTTCCTGGCGCAGATGGCGGTCGCGGAGGGAAAGCTGGACGTTGCCCTCGACCCCACCGGGCACGTCTGGGACCTGGCAGCCAGTCAGGTCATCGTCCAGGAGGCCGGCGGCGTCTTCACCGACGTGCACGGTCGCGTAGACGCCACGCGCGGAACCGCCGTGGTGACCAACGGTCTCCTGCACGAGGAGGTTCTCTCCCGCCTGACGGGTGACCGGGACGCACCGGGCCCGGCCGGCGGTGACCGCCGGCCGGGACGCACCGGTGCCGGCGGTCACCGCCGCCCACCGGTTCAGAACCCCCGGGCGAGCCGGTAGTACGCCTGATTCCAGCGGATCTCGTCGGCGAAGCGGCGCGGGTTCGTGTCGGCATCGATGACGACCAGCTCGGTGCGGCTCATCTCGGCCAGGTCGTGCAGCTCCTCCACCCCGACCGCCTGTGAGAGCACGGTGTGGTGCGGGGCCCCGGCGGTGATCCACGCCTCGGCGGACCCGGCCAGGTGCGGGCGGGGACGCCAGACGGCCCGGGCGACCGGCAGCCGGCGCAGCGGATGTGGCGGCGCCACCACGTCGACCTCGTTGGCGACGAGCCGGAACCGCTCCCCCATGTCGGCCAGGCCCAGCACGACCGCGGGACCGGGCGCCGCGTCGAAGACCAGCCGGACCGGGTCCTCCCGCCCGCCGATGCTCAGCGGGTGGATCTCGACGGACGGGGTGCCCGCGGCGATGCTCGGGCACACCTCCAGCATGTGCGCGCCGAGGACCAGTTCCCGGCCCGGGGTGAGGTCGTAGGTGTAGTCCTCCATGAACGACGTGCCGCCGTCGACCCCGACCGCCATCGCCTTGAGGGTGTGCACCAGGACGGACGTCTTCCAGTCGCCCTCACCGCCGAAGCCGTAGCCGTCGGCCATGAGGCGTTGCACTGCCATGCCGGGCAGCTGGCGCAGCCCGCCGAGGTCCTCGAAGTTGGTGGTGAAGGCACGGAACCCGCCGGCGTCGAGGAAGGCCCGCAGGCCCAGCTCCAGCCGGGCGGCGTAGCGCAGGGACTCGTGGCGGTCGCCGCCGGTGCGCAGCTCCGGCACCAGCCGGTAGCTGTCGTCGTACTCCTTGACCAGGTCGTCCACCCGCGCGTCGGTGACCTCGCCGACGGCCTGCACGAGGTCGTTGACCCCGTAGGTGTTCACCGAGACACCGAAGCGCAGCTCCGCCTCCACCTTGTCGCCCTCGGTCACCGCCACGTCGCGCATGTTGTCGCCGAAGCGGGCCAGCCGCAGCGACCGCATGGCCGACCAGCCGATCGCCGCCCGCGCCCAGGCGCCCACCCGGGACACCACGCGGGGGTCGCTGACGTGCCCGGCGACGGTCTTGCGGGCCACACCGAGGCGGGTCTGGATGAAGCCGAACTCCCGGTCGCCGTGTGCGGCCTGGTTGAGGTTCATGAAGTCCATGTCGATCTCGTCCCACGGCAGCAGGACGTTGGCCTGGGTGTGCAGGTGCAGCAGCGGCGTCCGCAGCGCGTCCAGGCCGGCGATCCACATCTTCGCCGGTGAGAAGGTGTGCATCCAGGCGATCATGCCGACGGCCCCGTGCGCGGCGGCCTCCCGGCAGACCCGCAGGATGTCGCCGCTGGTGGTCAGGACCGGTTTCCAGACGACCCGGGCGGGGATGTGCGGCGAGCCGTCGAGCGCCGCCGCGATCTGCCGCGACTGGTCGGCGACCTGGCGAAGGGTGTCCTCGCCGTACATGGCCTGGCTGCCGGTCAGGAACCAGATCTCGGGCTCAGCGTGCGATTCCATGGGGTTGCCTTCCGCGAGTTGGTCGGTCACTTGTAGCGGATTCCGATCAGACGTTGGAGCAGGATGAACGCGAAGAGCAGGCCGCCGATCACGATCTTGGTCCACCACGAGTTGAGGCTGCCGTCGAAGGTGATCAGGGTCTGGATGACCCCGAGGACCAGCACGCCGAGCACGGTGCCGAAGACGTAGCCGGAGCCGCCCGTCAGCACCGTCCCGCCGATGACCACGGCGGCGATGACGTCGAGTTCCATGCCGACGCCGATCAGCGGGGCGCCGGAGAGCGTGTAGAAGGACAGCAGGATTCCGCCGATCGCCGCGCAGAGGCCGCTGATCGTGTAGACGGCGATCCGGGTCCGCCCCACCGGCAGCCCCATGAGCAGGGCCGACTGCGAGTTGCCGCCGATGGCGTACACGTTGCGGCCCAGCCGGGTGTAGGCCAGCACGTACGCGGCGACGGCGACCACCGCGAAGGCGATGAGCACGCTGATCGAGACGAAGTTGCCGCTGGGGTTGCCGATGCGTTCCTGGGACGTGCTGGTCCAGAACCCGTCGGTGATCGGGATGGACGAGCCGCTGATGAAAGTGCACATGCCGCGGGCGAAGAACATCCCGGCGAGGGTGACGATGAACGGCTGGATGTCGAAGAAGTGGATCACACAGCCCATCAGGAAACCGAGCGTCGGCCCGATGAGCAGCGCGACGAGCAGCACCAGCGCCGCCGGCAGCCCCTCCCGCAGCAGGAACGCCGACACCATGGCGGTCATCGCGACGACCGAGCCGACGGAGAGGTCGATTCCGCCGGTGAGGATCACGAAGGTCATCCCGACGGCGACGACGAGCAGGAAGCCGTTGTCGATGAAGACGTTGAAGACGACCTGGATGTTCGAGAACGCGCGGTACTGGGAGACGCCGACGCCGTACAGAACCAGCAGCAGGGCGAGGGTGGCCAGCACCGGAACGTGCCGCCGGGGCAGGCGCGACCGGGTGCGTGCGGCCAGCAGGGAGAGGGTGGTCATGCCGGCACCTGCTCCTTCGGCTGCTCGGTGACGGGGGTGGGCCCGGCCGCCGGGGCCCGGCGTCGGGTGAAGCGGGCGCGGAAGCCGGGCGCCTGGATGAGGCAGACCGCGATGACCACGACCGCCTTGAACAGCAGGGAGGTCTGGGGCGAGATGTTCATGGCGTACACCGTCGTGGTGAGGGTCTGGATGAGCAGGGCGCCGAGGATCGTGCCGCCGAGGGAGAACCGGCCGCCCGCGAGGGAGGTGCCGCCGATGACCACGGCGAGGATCGCGTCCAGCTCGACCCAGAGGCCCGCCGCGTTGCCGTCGGCGCTGGACACGTTGGCCGTCATCATGAAGCCGGCCACCGCGGCGCAGGCCGCGCTGATCACGTAGACGAGGAACGTGATCCGCGCGGACCGGATGCCGGCCAGGCGGCTGGCCCGGGCGTTGCCCCCGACCGACTCGATGATCAGGCCGAGGGCGGTCCGCCGGGTCACCGCGGCGACCAGGAGAGCCGCGGCGAGGGCCAGGAAGATGGCCAGCGGCAGGGTCAGCAGGTGACCCACGCCGATCGCCTTGTACGGGTCCGAGTTGATGGTGAGGATCTGCCCCTCGGTGATCAGCTGGGCGAGGCCGCGGCCCGCGACCATGAGGATGAGGGTGGCGATGATCGGCTGGATGCCGATGACCGCGACCAGCACGCCGTTCCAGGCGCCGAGCACGAGGGCCACCCCCAGCCCGAGGGCCAGAGCCGTCAGCACCCCGCCGAGGCTGTTCTGGTCGCGCTGCTGGCTGATGTGCAGGCAGGCGATGGCGCCGCTGATCGCGCAGAGCGAGCCGACCGACAGGTCGATGCCGCCGGTGGCGATCACCAGCGTCATGCCGAGCGCGACCAGGATCAGCGGCGCGCTCAGCCGCAGGATGTCGATGAGGCTGCCGTACAGGTGACCGTCGCGCATCTGCACCGACAGGAAGCCGGGGCGGTAGACGGTGTTGGCGGCCAGCATGCCGACGAGGACGACGACCGGCCAGAAGAGCCGGTGTGTCGTCAGCGCGCGGTAACCGGCCGTTCGGTTGCTCATGACGGCACCCCCTCGTGCCCGGCGCCGGCCGCGATGGTCTGCATGATCCGGTCGGCGTCGACGCTCTGGTCGTTGGCGAGGAGCGCGACCATCTCCCGGTCGCGCATCACGGCGATGGTGTGGCTGAGCCGGAGCACCTCCTCCAGCTCGGCGGAGACGAACAGCACCGCCATGCCGCCGTCGGAGAGCTGGGCGACCAGCCGCTGGATCTCGGTCTTGGCGCCGATGTCGATGCCCCGGGTCGGCTCGTCGAGGATCAGCAGGCGCGGCTCCGTGATGAGCCAGCGCGCGAGCAGGACCTTCTGCTGGTTGCCGCCGGAGAGGTTGCCCACCGGGATGTCGGGGTCCGCCGGCCGGATGCTCAGGGCCCGCACGTACCGTTCGACCAGGTCGTCCTGCCGGCGGCGGGGAACGGGCCGGAGCCAGCCCCGGGCGGCCTGCAGGGCCAGGATGATGTTCTCCCGCACGGACAGCTCGGCGACGATGCCCTCGGCCCGCCGGTTCTCCGAACAGAAACCGATGCCCTGGCCGATGGCGGCCACCGGGGTCCGCAGCGACGCGGGTGTGCCGTGCACCCGGACGGTGCCGTGGTCGGCGCGGTCGGCGCCGAACAGCAGCCGGGCGACCTCGGTACGGCCCGAGCCGAGCAGACCGGCGAGGCCGACCACCTCCCCCTCGTGGATGGTGAGGTCGAAACGCGCGACCGCCGAGCGGCGTCCCAGCTCGCGCACCTCCAGCAGCGGTGCGCCCTCGGCCGGTGCGGCGTCGTGCCGGGACTGCTCGTCCAGTCGTTCCAGCACCTGCAGTTCCTTGCCGATCATCTTCTCCACGAGGCCGAGCTGGGGAAGCTGGCTCGTCGGGTACTCGCCGACGAGCTGGCCGTTGCGCAGCACGGTGATCCGGTCCGCGATCTCGTAGACCTGGTCCAGGAAGTGGGTGACGAACAGGATCGCGAGGCCGTCGTCGCGCAGCTGCCGCATGACGCGGAACAGCTGGGCCACCTCGCCCGCGTCGAGGCTGGAGGTGGGCTCGTCGAGGACCAGGACCCGCGCCTCGATGTCGATGGCGCGGGCGATCGCCACCATCTGCTGCACGGCCAGCGAGTAGCTGCCGAGCTGCGCGTTGACGTCGATGTCGAGGTCGAGCCGGGCGAGGAGGGCGCGGGCCCGGCGGCGCATCTCCGCCCACCGCACCGCGCCGAGCCGGCGGGGTTCCCGGCCGATGAAGATGTTCTCCGCCACCGAGAGGTTGGTGCAGAGGTTGACCTCCTGGTAGACGGTGCTCACGCCGGCGGCGGTGGCCTGCATCGGGCCGGTGAAGGACACCTCGTCCCCGCCGAGGGTGACGGTGCCGTGGTCGGTGCTGTAGACGCCGGTCAGCACCTTGATCAGGGTCGACTTGCCGGCGCCGTTCTCGCCCATCAGGGCGTGCACCTCGCCGGGGAAGAGGCGGAAGTCCACGCCGTCGAGGGCCCGTACCCCCGGGAAGGACTTGCTGATCCCGGTCATGGTCAGCACTGGATGACTACCTGTCATGCCACCGGGCCTTTCCTGGTCGATGAGACGGTGCGCGGTGTGGGCGCGGCGGCCGGGCCCGAGGCCCGGCCGCCGCTTCGGATGCGGGGGTCCCGATCCCCCGTGGTCCGGTCAGTACTTGCGGTTCGGCAGTGCTTCCTTCGCCTGCTCCTGCGTGAAGGTGGTCTCCTGGGTCTCGATCCGGGCCGGCACCGTCTCGCCGTTCTTCACCTTCTTGACCAGGTCCATCAGCTGGGGACCGAGCAGCGGGCTGCATTCGGCGATGAAGTTGAACTTGCCGTCGGCGAGGGCCTGCATGCCGTCCTTGACCGCGTCGACCGTGATGATGGTGATGTCCTTGCCGGGCACCTTCCCGGCCGCGGTGATCGCCTCGAGCGCGCCCAGGCCCATGTCGTCGTTGTGGGCGAACAGCACGTCGATCTTCGGGTTGGCCTTCAGGAACTGCTCCATCACCTGCTTCCCGCCGGCCCGGGTGAAGTCACCGGACTGGGAAGCGACGATCTTGAGGTTGGGGTTGGCCGCGATCGCCTCGGCGAAGCCCTTCTTCCGGTCGTTCGCCGGCGCCGAACCGGTCGTGCCCTGCAGCTCGACGATGGTGACCGGGCCGGTGGCGGCCTTCTTCTGCTCCACCAGCCACTCCCCCGCGAGCCGGCCTTCCTTCACGAAGTCCGACCCGAGGAAGGTCTTGTACAGGGACTTGTCGGCCGAGTCGACCGACCGGTCGGTGAGGATGACCGGGATCTTGGCGTCCTTGGCCTCCTTGAGGACCGTGTCCCACCCGGACTCCACCACCGGCGAGAAGGCGATCACGTCGACCTTCTGCTGGATGAAGTTGCGGATGGCCTTGATCTGGTTCTCCTGCTTCTGCTGCGCGTCGTCGAACTTCAGCTCGATCCCGGCCTCCGTCGCGGCCTCCTTGATCGAGGTGGTGTTCGCCGTGCGCCACCCGCTCTCCGCGCCGACCTGGGAGAAGCCGAGCGTGATCGTGCCGTCGTCGCCGCCGTTGCCGCCCGTGTCGCTGTTGCCGCAGGCCGCCACGCCGGTGGCGAGCAACGCGGCGGCGAGCACCGCGATGACCTTGCGGGACGGCGGGTGGGTCCTCATTCTCTTCACCGCGAATCTCCTCGGGGGTAACCGTTCCGGGAGGCCCCGCGCCCGTGGGCGCACGGCCTGCGCTGGTGGTGGTGCTGCCGGGTGGTGCGACGCGGCCGGTCCGGGGACGGCCGCGCGATCGGGGCGGCCGTCAGGAGGCCGGTGAGGGGGGCCGCTGCCCGTAGACGCTCTGGTAGCGGTCGTGCAGGGCGTCGACGTCGGCCGCCGCCATCGGCAGCGGCGGGCCGAGCGCCCGGGCCAGGTGCGCCGTGCGGGCGATGTCTTCACACATGACCGCGGCCTTCACGGCGGCGCGGGCGTCCCGGCCGATGGTGAACACGCCGTGGTTGCGCATGAGCACGGCCGGCGAACGGTGCCCGGCGAGGGTCGCCACGATGCCCTTGCCGATGTCGTCGCCGCCGATCAGGGCGAACGGGCCGATCGGGATCTCGCCCCCGAACTCGTCGGCCTGGGCGGTGAGGTGGCACGGGATCGACTCGCCGCGGGCCGCCCAGGCGGTCGCGTACCCGCTGTGGGTGTGCACCACCCCGCCCACCTCGGGCAGGGCGCGGTAGACGTAGGCGTGGGCGGCCGTGTCGCTCGACGGCGCGAAGTCGCCCTCGACCACGACGCCGTCCAGGTCGCACACGACCATGTTCTCCGGCGCGAGGTCGTCGTAGTCGACGCCGCTCGGCTTGATCACCATGAGGTTCTGGCCGGGCACCCGGGCCGAGACGTTCCCGGACGTCCACGCGACCAGCCGGTAGCGGGTGAGTTCGGCGTGCAGCCGGGCGACGCTCTCCCGCAGTCGCCGGATCTCGGCGCTCACGCGACCACCTCCAGCGGCGTGTCGATCTGTGCCACCGGTCGTTCGACGGCGGCGTTGCGGATCGCGCGCAGGCGGGACATGACGTCGTTGCCACCGCGTCCGAAGTGGTCGTGCAGCGACCGGTACTCGGCGTAGAGCGCGTCGTAGGCCCGCGCCCGCTCGGGATCCGGCCGGTAGGCGTCGCGGTCCACCCGGCCCATCGCCGCCGAGGCGGCGTGGACGTCCGCATAGGCGCCGGCGGCGACCGCCGCGTGGATCGCCGAGCCCAGCGCCGGCCCCTGCGCCGAGCCGATGAGGCTCAGCGGCCGGTTGGTGACGTCGCTGTAGATCTGCATGAGCAGCGGGTTGGCGGTCAGGCCGCCGGCCACCACCAGCTCCTGGATCGGCACCCCCGCCTCGACGAACGCCTCGATGATCATGCGGGTGCCGTAGGCCGTCGACTCCAGCAGCGCCCGGTAGACGTCCGCCGGCCGGGTGGCCAGGGTCAGCCCCAGGATGAGACCGCTCAGGTCGTGGTTGACCAGCAGGGAACGGTTGCCGTTCCACCAGTCCAGCGCGACCAGCCCGTGGGCGCCGACCGGCTGCGCCGCGGCCAGCTCGGCGAGCCGCTCGTGCGAGTCGACACCCGCCGGCGCCGCGTGGTCGACGAACCAGCCGAAGATGTCGCCCACGCCGCTCTGACCGGCCTCGTAGCCCCAGGCGCCGGGGCTGAGTCCACCCTCGACGACGCCGCACATGCCCGGCACCTCGGCCAGCTCGGTGCCGTTGACCACGTGACAGGTCGAGGTGCCCATGATGGCGACCAGGTGGCCGGGTGCCAGCGCCCGGGCGGCGGCGGCCGTGACGTGGGCGTCGACGTTGCCGGCCGCGACCGCGATGCCCTCGGGCAGTCCGGTCCAGGCGGCGGCCTCGGCGGTGAGGACGCCGGCCCGGGCGCCGAGCGGAAGCAGCGGCCCGTCCAGCTTGGCGACGAAGTCGGCGAACCCCGGGTCGAGCGCCGCCAGGAAGTCTCGGGACGGGTAGTGCCCGTCCTGGCGGATGCCCTTGTAGCCGGCCGTGCAGATGTTGCGGGTCTCCACGCCGCAGAGCTGCCAGACGATCCAGTCGGCCGCCTCGACGAACCGCGCGGCCCGACCGTAGATTTCCGGGTCCTCGTCGAGGATCTGCAGGCCCTTGGCGAACTGCCACTCGGCGGAGATCTTCCCGCCGTAGCGGTGGAGCCAGGGCTCGCGCCGCTCGTGCGCGAGTGCGTTGATCCGGTCGGCGTGCGGCTGCGCCGCGTGGTGCTTCCACAGCTTCACCCACGCGTGCGGCCGGCTGCGCAGCTCGGGCACCTCGCAGAGCGGGGTGCCGTCGGCCAGTGCGGGCAGGACCGTGCAGGCGGTGAAGTCCGTGGCGATCCCGATCACGCGGGCCGGGTCGATCCCCGCAGCGGCCACGGCGGCCGGCACCGCGTGCCGCAGCACGTCCCGGTAGTCCTCCGGGTCCTGCAACGCCCAGTCCGGCGGAAGCGGCGTCCCGTCCGGGAGCGTCGACTCGATCACCCCGTGCCGGTACTCGTGGACCGCGGTGCCGAGCTCCGCGCCGTCCTCGACCCGGACCACCAGTGCCCTGCCCGACAGCGTTCCGAAGTCGACCCCGACGACGTACCGGTCCCCCGGTCCGGCCACCCCGACCACCTCCACCTACCTGTGCCGTGGCCCACATTGTTAACGCTCACATCAGGGTCGGTCAAGATGTCCATGCAACAGTCCGGTAACCGCCGGAGCCACTGTGGAGACGTGCGGCGAGCGCGGGCAGCGCGGGTCGACGAGCGCGAGGGCCATCCGCGGCGAACACCACGGACCGGGCGGTCGTCCGCCGCCGGAGTCAGGCGCTGTTAACGGTCACAGGCGCGCCCTCGCGGACGCACCGCGACCGGTCAGGCCGGTGGGCGGGCGACGCTCTGCCGGGAGATCAGGGTCGGTGCGATGGTCTGCCGCAACTCACCCACCGCACCGGACTCGATCTGCGCCAGCAACAGGTCCAGACTGGCCCGCGCCACCGCGTCGAAGTCCGGCCGCACGGTGGTCAGCGGCGGGATGAAGTACGCCGCCTCCGGCACGTCGTCGAAGCCCACCACGCTGATCTCGTCCGGCACCCGGCGGCCGTGCTCGTGCAGCGCCCGCAGCACGCCCAGTGCCAGGTGGTCGTTGGCGGTGAAGATGGCGGTCACCTCGGGCATCCGCGCCAGCATCTGCCCGCACCGGTAGCCCGACGCCGCCGACCAGTCCCCCGGCACCAGCGGCGGCACCTCGGCGCCGGCCGCCCGCAGTGCGTCCCGCCACCCCTCGATGCGCCCGGCGCTGTCGAACCAGTCGGCCGGCCCCGAGACGTGCCAGACCGTCCGGTGGCCCGCGTCCAGCAGGTGCTGCGTCGCCGCCCGCGCACCGGCCACCTGGTCCACCGTCACCAGCGGCACCGGCCGGCGCGGATCACCGTCGACGGTCACCAGCGGCACGTCCTTGGGCAGGTGTTCCAGCGCCTCCCCGGCCGACTCCACCGGCGCGATCACCACGATCCCCGCCACCCGGTGCGCCAGGTGCCGCTCCACGGCCTCCGAGATGGAGACCTGGTCGAGGTTCCGCACACTGCCCACGGTGACCGCGAAGCCCTCCTCGGCGGCGGTCTGCTCCAGCGCCGCCAGCAGCGACGCCGGGCCGTACAACGTGGTGTTCTGGGCGACCACCCCGATCACCTGGGACCGGCCGGTCACCAGGGCGCGAGCCGCGCGGTTGGGCCGGTAGCCCAACTCCACGATCGCCGCCTGCACCCGCAGGCGCGTCTGCTCGCGCACGTTCGGGTGCCCGTTCAGCACCCGGGACACGGTCTGGTGGGAAACCCCCGCGAGCCGGGCCACATCCGTCATCGCGGGACCACGCACGGCACTCACCCTTCCCCACGGGCCTTTGACCGCCACGCCCCGGCAGCCCCGGCACGGCACCGGGCCCACCCGTCGCGAAACCAGCGTCAGTGTACGCCCCGGCGCACGCCGTCCCGGCGAGGCGCAGACGCGCCCCGCCGGGACCGGGCGGCCCGGGCCGGACCTCGTCCGGGGATGGAGGACGTGACCGGCCGCGCGGCGGAGGATCACGAGTACATCAGGTGCAGGGTCATCCCGGCGTCGGCGTGCGCCAGGTTGTGGCAGTGGTTGGCCCACATGCCGGGGTTGTCGGCGCGGAACGCCACCCGCCAGACCTCGCCGGGGCGTACGTCGAAGGAGTCCAGCCACAACGGGCTTCCGGTCGCCGGCCGGCCGTCGCGGGACAGCACCAGGACGTGATGGCCGTGCAGGTGCCACGGGTGCACGCTCTGGGACCGGTTCACGATGGTGAACTCGACGGTGTCGCCGAAGCGGACGACCTGGGGCGGGATATCCGGGTCGGCCGCGCCGTTCACGGTGTGGGCGTAGCGCGGGAGCAGCCCGTGCAGGTCGAGACCGCGGTCGAGCACGAGGGTGAACGTCCGGTCGAAGCGGGACCACGGCACCGGGGCGCGCGCGCCGTAGCCGAGCGGATCCAGCACCGGCCACCCACCGGTCGCCGTCGACACCGGTCCGGTCGAGTAGACGGCCCGGCCGTCGACGAACAGCGCCACCGGCGTGGCGGGCGCGGCGAACACCAGGTCGTAGCGTCCCCCGGCCGGGATGAGCACGGCGGTGTCCACGATAGACGCCGGGCCCCGCAGGTCGGCGCCGTCGATCGCGGCGACCCGGAACGGTGTGCCGGCCAGGGCGTACCGGTGGGTCGTGCTGTCGGTGTTGATCAACCGTAGCCGCACGGGCGTTCCCGCCCCGACCGGCTCGGTTCTCGGCTCCGGCAGCGGACGGCCGGAGAGGGTGTGCACCGGCACCGTGACGTCGACGCCGGTCACCGGCGCCGGGCGCACCACGAGGACGCCGTAGAGCCCCATCCGCACGCCGAGGTCGGACACCGCGTGCGTGTGGTACCAGTAGGTCCCGGCCTGGTCGGCGCGGAACCGGTAGACGAACTCCTGTCCCGGCAGCACCGCCGCCTGCGTGATGCCGGGCACCCCGTCCTGGCTGTTCGGCACGTCGTACCCGTGCCAGTGCAGCGTGACGCCGCGCGCGATGTCCCGGTTCCGCAGCGTCACCTCCAGGACGTCGCCGACGGCGGCGGTCAGCTCCGGCCCGGGAACCTGCCCGTCGAACGCCCACGCCGCGACGTCACGGCCGCTCACGCGCACCGTCGCCGTCCCGGCCGTCAGGGTGAACCGCCTGGTCGGCTCCCCCACGCTCCGCGCCTCCCCCGGTCCGTGGTCATGGGGTACGGCGGGAGCGGCGGCCGGGGCGACGGCCAGCCCCGTCCCGGTCAGCAGCGCCGCGATCGCCACCACGAGAGCCACCCGGGAGACCGTCCGGGACGGGGGCGCACCGAGGAAGCGCCACGAGACCGCGGTCGCCGTGACCACCCCGGCGACCGCGAGCAGCCCCGCGCCCGCCGACGCCGGATAGCCGTGCAGGACCGTCACGAGCAGAGCGGCGCTGTCGGCGTACCCGGCGAACAGGAGCGGGACCGCGACGGCGCGGATGTCGCCCGGGGCCCGCAGCAGCCGCGGCCCGGCGACGACCACGGCCGCGAGCGACAGCGGCGCGGCGATGAGGACCTTCTCGGCCGCGAACCACCAGCCGGCGCGGGCGAGCGCGGTGATCGTGACGGCGCGGGCGAGCGTGGCGAGCAGCGCGAGGGCCGCCAGGCCGAGGGCGAGCGGGCGGCGCCGGGCGGCCGACGCGGCGCCGCCGCCCAGCCACCCGGCGGCCGCGAGGACCGCGATCACGAGGTCGGCCGCGAGCAGCGAACCGACGGTCATGCCGGCTCTCCTTCCCGCACGGCCACCGGGGCGACGTCGACCGGCGCCGGACGGCCCAGCCTCCGCGCCGCCCGGACCACGTTGACCACGACGTGCACCGCGACGATCCCGTTGACGGCGTGCAGCCCGGCGACGGTCAGGCCGAACGGCGTGCTGACGCCCCCGGCGTCGGTCATTCCGTTGGCCAGCCCGGCGATGAGCGCCTGCAGGATGACGAGGCCGAGCGGCAGGACCGTCAGTCCGATGAGCCGGCCCGGCGCCCGCGCCAGCGCGGCGAACAGGATGGTGAGCAGGTTGAGCACCGGGATGACCGCCATCCCGGTGGCGCTGTGCAGCGCGTAGGCGCCCTCTCCCCCGGGTTTCGTGAACGCGCCCACGGCGGCGAACACGAACTGCAGGGCGAACGCGGCGAGCAACAGGCTGCTGGTGATGACGAAGGCCTTGCGCATGGTGATCTCCCCTAGAGACGAGCCGAGGTCAGTGCCCGGGCGACGTGATCGGTGGCGGTGATCGCGCCGTACGCGACCAGCCGCACGAGGTCGGCGTCGCCCGGATGCGACAGCCGCCAGAGGGCGACGTCGCCCACGCTGATCGCGCTGGGCGCGAACGCCGCGAGCAGCGCGATCCGCGTCCCGACACGGTCCGCCCCGGGCACGTCCCGGACCAGGTCGACGGCCCAGTCGGCGGGCCGGTCCGGGAACCGTCCGTCCTCCCAGCGCACGGTCGCCGCGACGGTCTGGCGGGCCACGTCCCCCAGCAGCTCCCCACCGCGCAGGGCGGCGTTCCGCAGCGACGCGTACGCCACGCCGACCGGGCTGTCCCCGGCCCAGGCCGGTGGCGCCGCCGAGCCGGCGTCGACGAGCGGGAGCCCCCGGCCGGGCTCCCGCCCCGCGCGGGCCGTCCGGGCGTAGAGCCGGCCACCCACCGAGCGCACCACGGGGGACCGCTGCAGTCCGCCGGGCAGCAGATCCGGATCGAGCAGCGCCGACACGACCCGGTTGATGAAGTGGAAGGCGAGCAGGGTGCCGGTGAGCTCCGGGCCGTACCGGCCGGTCCAGTCGGCCGCCGCCGGGTTGCGGCTGGCCTCGGCCCAGCGGGCGAGCGCGGCGTGGCCGGGCTCCGGCGGCGTCCCGCCCCGGGCGATGACCTCGGCCAGCGTGTGCTCGCCCAGCGCGTGCAGCAGCATCACGTGTGCGTCCACGCAGAACCGGCAGCGGTTCGCCCGGGACACCGCCGACGCCACCAGCTCACGGTCGACCCGGGACGCGTCGCCGGCGAGCAGGGCCTCGCGCATCAGCGCCCAGGTCGCGGCCAGCAGCTCCGGCACGACCGACAGCGCCTGGAAGGTGGGCACCGGCCCGAGGAACTCGTCCCGCAGCTGGCGGTAGACCTCCGCGGTGAGACCCGTCGCGGCCGACGCCTTCTCGGGGGTGAAGAAGCGGTATGTCATGCGTTCGATGCTTGTCCCGGCGGCCCGGGAAAGCGTCGTGCCGCCGCAGGCACTTGCCCGGCCGCCGATACCACGTCCGCGGTACGCCCCGCCTACCACGGAAGCGGGATGCTCCCCCGCGGACCGCCGTTCTACAGTTCGACCATGCGCCGCGACCTGCCTTACGCCCTCAGCGGCCTCGCCCTCGGTGCCCTCCTGCTCGGCAACGCCGCGCTCGCGCCGGACGCCGCGACGGTGGGGGTGGCCGACGTCGCCCTGGTCCTGGTCATGGCGGCGGCCCTGGCGGTGTGCCGGCGGCACCCCGTGGTGGCGGTGAGCCTGGTGACCGCCAGCATGCTGGCCCTCCACGTCCGGGTCCATTCCGGGGTGTCCGCGGCGTTCCCCGTCCTCGGCGTCGTCTACGTCGCCGCCTGGCGGGGGAACCGGTCGGTCGCCGCCCTGGCCAGCCTCGTCTTCCTCGGCGGCTTCCTGGCCCGCGACGTCTCGGTCGCGCCCGCCGGCCGGCCCGGCCAGCTCATCGCCGAGCGGACCGCCCTGCTGCTGGGCTGGTTCGTCGCGGCCAACGTCGCCGGGCTCGTCGCACGGCAACGCCGGGCGTACCTGGAACAGGTCGAGCAGCGGGCCGTCGAGGCGGAACGCACCCGCGAGGAGATGGCGTTGCGCCGCGCCGGGGAGGAGCGCCTGCGCATCGCCCGCGATCTGCACGACACGCTGACCCACAACATCTCCGTGATCAAGGTGCAGGCCGGGATCGCCGTGCACCTGGCCCGCAAGCACGGCGAGGAACCGTCGGCCACCCTGCTGGCGATCCAGGAGGCCAGCAGCGCCGCGATGCGGGAACTGCGGGCGACACTGGACGTCCTGCGCGCACCGTCGGACGGGGACCCCGTCGGGCTGGCCCGGGTGGGCGAGCTCGCCCAGCGGACCCGCGCGGCCGGCGTACCGGTGCGGTTGACCGTCACCGGCCAGCCCGGGGAACTGCCCGCCGAGGTCGACCAGGCGGGGTATCGCGTCGTCCAGGAGGCCCTGACCAACGTGGCCCGCCACGCCGGCCCGGCCAGCGCCGAGATCCACGTCGAGTACGCCCCGGCGCAGCTGACCGTCTCGGTGACCGACGACGGTCAGGCGTCGCCGGTCCGGCCGGTGACACCGGGGGTGGGCCTGAGCGGCATGCGGGAGCGGGTCACCGGGCTGGGCGGCACGCTGCAAGCCGCCGCCCGCGACGGCGGCGGGTTCGCGGTACGGGCCACCTTCCCGCTGGGCGGACCGGTCCCGCCGGCCCGGTCCGCCACGGATCGTGGCGGCTCCGACCGGAGCGGGCAGCCGGCATGACCGAGCGCCCCCGCGCGGTGCCATCGGCCCGGTCCGGCACGGATCGTGAGGGCACGATCCGGGTCCTGCTCGCCGACGACCAGGCCCTGATGCGCGCCGGCTTCCGGGCGCTGCTCGACGCCGAGGAGGGTCTGGAGGTCGTCGGCGAGGCCGCCGACGGCGCTTCGGCCGTCCACCTGGCCCGGCGCCTGCGGCCCGACGTCGTGTTGATGGACGTGCAGATGCCGGGGCTCGACGGCATCGAAGCCACCCGGCGCCTCGCCGCCGACCCCGACCTCACCGCGGTCCGCGTCCTCATCCTCACCAACTACGGGCTCGACTCCTACGTCTTCGCCGCCCTGCGCGCGGGCGCCAGCGGGTTCCTGCTCAAGGACGCCGACCCCGCCGACCTGCTGCAGGCCGTCGGCGTCGTGGCCCGCGGAGACGCGCTGCTCGCCCCGGCGGTCACGCGTTCGCTGATCAGCGAGTTCGTGGCCGGTCCCCGTCCGGCCGACCCGGCGGCCGGACGCGACGTGCTGACCGCCCGGGAGCAGGAGGTCGTCGCGCTCGTCGCCCGAGGGCTGAGTAACGACGAGATCGCCGAGGGCATGGTGATCAGCCCGTTGACCGCCAAGACCCACGTCAATCGGGCGATGACCAAGCTGCACTGCCGCGACCGCGCCCAGCTGGTCGTGTGGGCGTACGAGTCGGGGCTCGTCGCGCCGCGGCGGCGGTGACAGCGCGCCGATCAGGCGCTGCCGGCGACTTGACCCGGTGACGGCCGTGGTGATACCGAGATCAGCACGCCGGCGGCCGCCGAGCCGCGCGCAGCACCACACGGGGGAGACACATCAGCATGCTCGACTCTGCGACGACCCAGGTGATCCCAGCGGTCCCGCCGCCGCCCCGCCGGCGGCGGCGACTCCCGGTACTGGTGAGCATCCTGACGACCCTGCTCCTGGCCGCCGTCGCGCTGGCGGCGGTCGAACCGCTGCGCCACCCGCTGCCCGCGCCGACCGTCACGCGCACGCTGGCCGCGTCGACGGTCATCCCCGGCAAGGCGCCCACGGTGCCGTGGCCCCAGTCCGGACAGGCCGCCCTCTTCGTGGAGGGCGTCGGGTCCCTGGGCACCTCGGGCGGCGACGAGCCGCTGCCCATCGGCAGCGTGGCCAAGGTGATGACGGCCTACGTCATCCTGACCGAGCATCCCCTCGACCGGGGCGAGCACGGGCCGAAACTCACGGTCAGCGCGGCGCAGGCGGCCGCCTACCCGAGCGAGCTCGCGCGCGGCGAGTCCCTCGTCCGGGTCGCCGCGGGAGCCGTCTACACCGAGCGCCAGGCCCTCCAGGCGGTGCTGCTGCCGTCGGCGAACAACATGGCGCGGATCCTCGCCGCCTGGGACGCCGGCAGCATCGACGCGTTCGTCGACAAGATGAACGACACAGCCGCCGAGCTCGGCATGGAGAACACCCGCTACACCGATCCGTCCGGGCTCAGTCCGGAGACCGTCAGCACCGCCGCCGACCAGGTGATCGTCGCCCGCAAGGCGATGGCGCTGCCCGCGTTCGCGGAGATCGTGGCCCAGAAGAAGGCCACCCTGCCGGTCGCCGGCGAGGTGCGGAACTACAACTCGCTCGTGGGCCGGGACGGCGTCGTGGGGATCAAGACCGGGTCCACCGACGAGGCCGGCGGGTGCCTGTCCTTCGCGTTCGTCGTCAGCGTGGGCGGCCGGAAGATCACCGTTGTCGGCGCCGTCCTCGGGCAACCCGGCGCCGACACCCCGGTGCAGTTGGAGCGTGTCTTCCGGGTGACCCGCTCGCTGATCCGCAGCGTCAACGCCGCGATCAAGCTGCACCCGGCCATCCGGGCCGGCGACGCGGTCGCCACGGTCCGCGGGCCGTTCGGCGCCGAGACCACGCTGACCGCCGCGAAGGACCTCTCCGTGGTCGGCTGGCCCGGCCTCCGGGTCAAGCTGGCCACCGAGATCCCGACCGTGCCGGCCGACCTGCCCGCCGGATCCGCACACGGCCGGGTCAGCGCCGTGGCCGGCGGCGGCAAGCCCGTCACGACCCCGCTCCAGTCGGGCGTACGGCTCGAACCCCCCGGCACCTGGGACCGCATCCGCCGGCACCGCTGAGCCGTCGGAGTCCGGCATCCGGGCGGGCGGCCTCGCCGCCCGCCCGGATTGAGGCCTCAGTCCTCGCGAGAACTCCCGGCCTCGACGATCGAGATCGGCGTCCCACTCTCTACCGTGCGGGAGACGGTGCAGAGCCGGTCGTGCGACTGCTGCAGTGATCGGGGCAGCGCCTCACGCGCCCGGTCGCCGTCGTCGCCCGCCGGGAACGTCACCGTGAACTCGACCTTGAGGTTCCGCATCCGGTTTCCCCCGGCCTCGTCCCGGATCTTGTCGCCCGTGACCTCGACGGCGAACCGGGTGGGCTCGGCACGGCGGCTGGTGATGAGGTCCACGTCCACCGCGGTGCAGCCGCCGATGGCGGCCAGCAGCAGTTCCACCGGCGTGAAGCTGCCGTCCTCCCCCGTGCCCATCGACATCGATCCGCCGCGGGCGTTCCGCACGACGTACTGGCCCATGCTGGTGCGCTCGATCTCCACCGAGCGGAAGGTGTCCTCACTCATGCCAGAAAGCTACCCGGCGCCTCTCCCCGGCACGGCAGCAACCGTGCACCGTTCGGCCACCCCGGGTTCGCTAGGTCGCGAGCAGGAGGCCCACCAGGGTCAGGGCGCCGGTGGCGGTCGCGAGACCGGCGACGGCGAGCAGACAGTCGCGACGCAGCGCGAGGACCGCCGACAGCGCCGCGGCCGGCACGGCGGCCACGAACAGCGACCCGGAGCGACTGTGCAGGCCGAGACGGACCAGCAGCAGGGCGCTGACGAAAGCGACCGCGGCGGTACGCGTCCACGCGAGCGCCGTCCGTTCCCGCTGCAGGCCGGGATCTCTCACGGCAGGACGGCGACGACGAGCACGCCGGCGCCGAGCACGCCCAGCGCGGCGGCGACCAGGACCAGCAGCGGGGTGAACGGGATGCCCTGACCGAGGCGCATCGCGCGTTGGGTGCGGGCCCACCGGCGGTAGGCGGCGACCGGGAGCAGCGTACCGGCGACGGCGAGCACCGCGGCGAGGCCGCTGCGGGTGCCGGCCAGCGCCGACGCCGGCAGGAACTGGATCACCGCGACCGCGCTGGCCAGCAGGGCCAGCGCGGTGCGGATCCAGGCGAGGAAGGTGCGTTCGTTGGCGAGGGAGAAACGGTAGTCCGGCTCGGTGCCCTCCCGCATCCAGACCGGCTCAGGCATCGACGGCGCACCGGAAGCCGGCGTGACCGGTGGTGCTGTCCGGCGTGGAGGAGGTCCTGGCCGAGACCCGGTAACGGTTGCAGTAGGACTCGTGACACAGGTACGAGCCGCCGCGCATGACCCGTGTCGTCCCGGTTGGCGGGCCCGCCGGGTCGATGCGGGTCGCCGGCGAGGGCTCGGCGTGCCAGTCGCTGCTGAACCAGTCGGCGCACCACTCCCAGACGTTCCCGCTGGTGTTGTAGAGGCCGTGACCGTTGGGGCGGAACGCGTTCACCGGTGCGGTGCCGAGGTGGCCGTCGTCGCCGGTGTTCCGTCTCGGGAAGTCGCCCTGCCAGGTGTTGCAGCGGTGCTGGCCGCGTGGGGTGAAATCGTCGCCCCAGGGGAAGCGGGCCTGGTCGAGGCCGCCGCGTGCGGCCTTCTCCCATTCGGCCTCGGTCGGCAGGCGCTTGCCGGCCCACGCGGCGTAGGCGCTCGCGTCGTTCCACGACACGTGCACCACCGGGTGGTTCGCCCGCCTGGTCACGTCCGAGCCCGGTCCCTCCGGCGCCCGCCACGACGCCGCCTCCACCGGGAGCCACCAGGGCGCGCCGGGCACCTGGCCGTCGAGCACCCGGTGCGCCGCCTCGCCCCGGACGAACAGGTGGAAGACGTAGGACCAGCCGAACCGTTCCGCGTCGGTCTGGTAGCCGGTCGCCTTGACGAACGTGGCGAACTGCGCGTTGGTGACCGCCTTCGTATCGATCCGGAACGCCGCGACCGACACCTCGCGCACCGGGCCCTCGCCGTCGTCGGGGAAGGCGTCGGTGTCGTCGCCACCCATCCGGAACGGGCCGGCCGGGATCAGCACCGTGCCGCGGGCGGCCTGGTGCGCGTCGACGCCCCGCACCGGCACGACCGGTGCGGGCGCCTCGTCGCCGTGGGGTCGGTGGGAAGGGGAACAGCATGCGTGGGACACGATCAGACCTTCGATAGGGGTACGTCGAACGCCAGCCCGCTGGTCGCGTCGCGGCAGATCCCGCGCAGCTGGTCGTAGAGTGCGGCCACCACCTCGGGCTCCGAGTCCCAGCGGTCGGTGGTCTCGCAAGGATCGTCGGCGACGTCGTAGAGCTGGCCGCGCGGGTGGTCGGCGTCCCACGGCGGGTTCTCGTGTGCCTTGCCGGACCCGGAGCTGAACAGCGCGTCGATCGACGGCTCGGAGAAACCGCCGCCCGACCCCGGCGCGAACACGGCCTTCCAGCGGCCGGCCCGAAGGGCGAACCGGCCGCCGAGGCTGTGGTGCACGATCGGGCGGTCGGCCGGTGGCGGTGGCGCTTCCCCGGTGAGCGCGCCGAGGAGGTCGATGCCGTCCTCGGCGGCGCCGGTGGGCAGGGTGACGCCGGCGGCCGCGGCGGCTGTCGGCAGCACGTCGGTCAGGCAGACCGGCGCGTCCAGCTCCCCGCCCTCCGGGATGCGACCGGGCCAGGCGGCGACGAACGGCTCGCGGTGGCCGCCGTCCCACAGGTCGCCCTTCTGGCCACGCCAGTCGCCGTTGGGCCGGTGCACCGACACGTCACCATCGTCGGTGAAGATCATCGGTGCGCCGTTGTCGCTGGTGACGATCACCAGGGTATTGTCGCGCTGGCCACGTTCGTCGATGGCCGCGACCAGCCGCCCCACGATGTCGTCGACCAGGCAGACCCCGTCGGCGCGGTCGCCGAGCCCGGACCGCCCGCGCACCTCCTCGGGCGGGACGACCGGACGGTGCGGCGCCGAGGGCGTCACGAAGCAGAGGAACGGTTGGTCGGTCGGCACCGAGCGGATCCACCGCACCGCCTCCGCGGCGAAGCGGACGTCGACCTCGTCCTCGCGGAAATCGGGCACCTGAAGGCCGGGGCGCTGCTCGGTGAGGTACTCACCCTTCTCCCGGTCCGGGACGCCGAGGGTGCGGTCCTGATCGATGAACGCGTACGGCGGCATGTCCAGCGACCCGGCGATGCCGAAGAAGCGGTCGAAGCCCAGGGCGGTCGGGCCACCGGTGACCGGGGCGGTGTAGTCGATGTCCCGGCCGAAGTCCGTCTCGACGTCGTCGTGCAGCCGCGCTCCGGGGGCGAACGCGTCCCGGACCGTGCCGTCGGTGTGTCGCCAGCCGAGCCCGAGGTGCCACTTCCCGAACGCGCCGGTGGCGTAGCCGGCGTCGCGCAGCACCGACGCGAGGGTGGGCCGGGTCGGCTCGATCAGCGCGGGTCCGTGACCCATCAGCACGAAGTTCTTCAGCGGTCCACGCCAGGCGTAGCGGCCGGTCATCAGTGCGTAACGGCTCGGCGTGCACACCGCCGAGGCGGAGTGGGCGTCGGTCGCGCGCACGCCGCGGGCGGCCAGGGCGTCGATGTGCGGGGTGGGGATCTTCGAGCCGTAGCAGCCCAGGTCACCCCAGCCCATGTCGTCGGCGAGGACGACGACGATGTTGGGTCTCATGTGCGGCAGCTCCCGTCGGTGCTGCGGTAGATCCGTACCGCGTTGGTGGTCGCCGGGTCGACGGTGAAGTTGCCGGCCTGGACGTTGTTGAAGCAGACGCCGTTGGCGTACACGTTCTGGAAGTTGATGTTGCGCATCTTGTGCGTGCTGTCGAAGCCCTGCACGACGTTCGGTTTCTGGTACGTCGTGTACGCGTGGATGTTGCGGAAGATGACCTGGTCGATCTCCCCGTGACCGCGGGCCGGGTCGTACCATTTGTTGTTCTCGATGGTCAGGTAGAACAGCCGCCAGGTGGCGTTCTCGATCCGGATGTCGTCGAAGAGGTACCGGGAGAGGGTGCCGCTGCCGGCGTGCAGCGACCGGAAGATCCCGGACTTCTCGATCTGGTAGTGCTCGGCGTGGATGACGTCGTTGTCGTAGACGTGGAACGTCTGGCTGTTCTCGTGGATGTTCCAGCTGATCATGAACGGCGCGCCGTTCTCCAGCTGCCAGATCGTGTTGCCGCGGGCGGTCGTGTCCCCCCAGAACAGCTTGATCGAATCGTCGTTCGACTTGACGAAGTTGTTCTCCAGCAGGCTCTTGTTGCCGCCGACCATGCCGTCGGTGCTGTACCACCAGGACATCGTCTTGACGTTGTGGATGGTGGTGTACCGCGCCAGCGCGCGCACGTTGAACCGGGGCGCGTCGACAAAGGTCACACCCTCGACGAGCACGTTCGACGAGGCCTGGTCGGCGATGTCGATCATGCCGGGTTGGTTCTTGTTGAGCTCCTGGCTGCCGGTGTCCATGAACAGCCCGGAGATGATGCCGCGGCCCTTGATGGTGACGTTCGAGACCGGCCCGGTGGCGATGAACCCGCCGGAGACGAACGCGCCGCCGGCGACGTAGATGGTCTGCCCGGAGGTGATCGGCTGCCCGGCACCGATCGTGTGCACGCCGGGCCCGAAGTAGCGCACGTTCGGGTCACCGGGGGACGGGACGTCGACCTCGGGCGGGTTGGCGAAGACCAGCATCGGGTGCGGCACCGGGTTGTGGATCTCCGGCTCGAACTCGACCGAGAGGTTGCCCGGCCGGGCGAGGGTGAACGTGCAGGTGCTGCCGCTGAAGCCGGTCACGACGGCCGCCGAGTAGGGGCGGACCAGACAGCCGGTCGCGCCCGGCCTCGCCCGGGTCACCCGCACGGTCACCGCGCCGGAGAACGAGAAGGACGTCCATGACGTGTCCAGCTCCCGGTTGGTGTCGGTCTTGCGCGCGAGGGACTTGTAGACGAACGACGGCACCGGGCCGCCCGCCTGCTCCACGGTGACCGAGTACTGGTCGGAGGCCGGGATCCCGGCCGGCCCCGGATAGGTGGTCAGCTGGTCGGGCGTGCCCGGCGCCGGGTAGATGTCGCCGTAGGGCAGGGTCGCCCGGTGCGCCGCGATCTCGTCGACGGTGGCCGCCGTCGAGGCGGTGATGCTGTTGGCGATGTCGTCGACGACCGGCACGTCACCGCTGATCTGGGTGATCGTGCCGCCGAAGTCGTACTGCTTGCCGGTGTAGGGGGCGCCGTCGGCGTGCGCCGCACCCGCCGGAACGAGCGCGAGCGCGACGGCGGCGGCGGCGGCGGCGGCGGCGAGGATGGGGAGGCCGCGTGGCATTGGGGGTACCCGCTTCCTGGTCGTCGGGGCGTCAGCCGAAGCGCCGCTGGAACTTGGCTTCCGGGTCCCACTCGTTGAGGCCGGGCGCGCCGAACGCGGGGGCGAGCACGTAGTGGTCGTAGGCTTCGACCAGGCGGTCGCGGAGCAGGGCGTGGTGGCGGGTCACCTCGGCCGCGTGCGTCGGGTCGTCGACCAGGTTGGTCATCTCGTAGGGATCGTTCTCCAGGTCGAAGAACTGCCACGGCCGCCCGCCGTGCGCGTCCCCGAGGACCGTGTACTTGTACCGCCGGGTCCGGATCCCGCGCCAGGTCTCGTCGTGGAAGGGCAGGCCGGGCCGCATCTCCGCGACGAACTCGAGCAGCACGCCCTCCCGCTGCACGCCATCGGACTCCCCCCGCACGACGGGACTCAGGTCGAGCCCGGGTTTGGGCCCGGCGGGCGTCACGCCGGCGAGCCCGAGCAGAGTGGGAAACAGGTCCTCGGTGCAGACCGGATCGGCCACCGTGGCGGCGACGGCGGGACCGCCCGAGACGATCAGCGGGACCCCCAGGGACTCCTCCCACGGCCGCTGCTTGGCCAGAAGACCGTGCGACCCGAGCAGCTCGCCGTGGTCGGCGGTGAGCGCGATGACGGTGTTGTCGAGCTGACCGTTCTCCCGCAGCGCCGCGACCAGCCGGCCGATGTTGTCGTCGAGGTTCTCGATCATCGCGTAGTAGACGCGGAGGTCGTCGATCAGGTCGCGGCCGTGCGGTCCGCGCTTGTTGTACTGCTTGCCCAGCTCGACGTTGTCCCGCAGCACGATCTCCCGGTCCCGCCAGCGCTCCAGATACGACTCGGGCGCGGTGAAGATCGGGTGCGGCGGCTCGACCGAGAGCACCGTCGCGAACGGCCCGTCGACCTGGCCGTGGTGCGCGATGGCCAGGTCGAAGAGGCCGTCGGTCTGGAAGCCGTCGATCTTGTGCGGGTTCGGGTCGTCCTCGTTCCAGTAGTACGTGTCCCACGGGTCGTTGCAGATGTCGAACCCGGCGAACCGCTGGAACCGTCCCTGGAACGGCCGCGGCACCGGCGTGCGGGACGCCTTCACCACGTTGTGCCCCGGGTAGTGCCCGAAGTTGCCGTAGAGATGCCACTTCCCGAACAGCGCCGTCGCGTACCCGGCCTCGTTCAGTTCGTCGGCCAGCGTCCGCTCCGCCGGCGACATCCGCCACTCGATGGACGGGATGAAGCGCGTGTGGGCGTACTCGCCCGTCATCAGCGAGAACCGGTAGGGAACGCAGACCGGATAGGTCGACGAGGCGGCGTCGAACCGGGTGCCGGCGGCGGCGAGCGCGTCGATGTGCGGCGTGTTCACGTTCGGGTCCCCGTAACAGCCCAACGCCTGGCGCCGCAGCTGGTCGGCGATGATCAGGATGATGTTGGGACGGCTCACTTGATACCTCCGGAGGTCAGGCCGCTCACGAACTTGCGCTGCAGCACCAGGAACAGGAGCACCACGGGCCCGAGCATGAAGATCGCCGCGGCGCTGGTCAGGCCCCAGTCGGTGGAGTACTGGTCCTGGAAGGCGAGGAAGCTCGTCGAGACGGGCCGCAGCTCGGGCGTGTGGATGAAGGTGATCGCCCAGAAGAACTCGTTCCACGACCAGAGCGCGACGATCAGCGCCACGGTGAGGAAGCCCGGCCAGGCCAGCGGCAGCACCACCCGCCAGGCGATCTGCAGGCTCGACGCGCCGTCGAGCCGGGCCGCCTCGGTGAAGTCCTTCGGGATCTTCAGAAGGAACGACCGCAACAGCAGCGTCGCGAACGGCGCGTCGGTCGCCCAGTAGATGACGATCAACCCGAACAGGTTGTCGGTCAGGTGCAACTGCGTCCAGAGGAAGAACAACGGCACCAGGAACAGCTGTACGGGCAGCGCGCTGCCCAGGAACAGGTAGGCGACGACCGCCCCGCCACCGGGCACCCGCAGCTGGCTCAGGGCGAAGGAGGCCAGCCCGGCGACGAGGCAGGTGCCCAGCACCGAGCCCAGACAGATGATCAGGCTGTTGCGCATCGTCGTGGCGAAGTCGCCGCGGGTCCAGGCGTCGACGAAGTTGTCGAGGCTGAACGAGGTCGGCGGCGCGAGCGGGTTGGAGCCGATCTCCGCGTTGTTCTTGAACGCGTTGAACAGCACGGCGACGAGCGGCCCGATCGCGAACAGCGCGAGGACGATCAGCACCAGGTAGTGCGTACCCCCGCTGAGCCGCACGCGACGGCGGCCGCGCCCCGACCCGGTCGGGGCGACTCCGGCGGGCGCCGGTCGGTCGACGGTGGTGGCGGTCATTCGTCCTCCCATCCCTTCTTCCGCATCCACTGGTAGACGGCGAGGATCACCGCGGTCACCAGCGTCATCGACAGGCCCAGCGCGGCCGCGTAGCCGGCGGAGTACTCGTTGAACGCCTGCTTGTACATGAGCGTCGAGACGACCTCGCTGGACCCGGCCGGCCCGCCCTGGGTCATGATGAAGATGTAGTCGAACGCCTTCAGCGACCAGATCACCGTCATCAGCACGATGAACACCATCGTCGGCCGGATGCCGGGCAGCGTGACGTTCCGGTACTGCTGCCAGCGGCTGGCGCCGTCCACCTTGGCCGCGTCGTAGAGCGCCGGATCGACGCCCTGCATCGCGGACAGGAAGATGACCGCGAGGAAGCCCCACCAGTGCCAGTCCACGACGAAGTTGACGGACAGCAGCGAGGTGCTGGTGTCACCCAGCCACGACTGGTCGACGCCGAACTGGTGGGCGATGCCGCTGGTCGGCGACAGCAGCATCTTCCACACCGCCGCGTTGACCACGCTGGCCACCACGTACGGGATGAAGTAGAGCGCCCGGAACAGCATCTGGAACCGTCTGACCTGGCTGAGCAGGTAGGCGCCGAGCAGGCCCATCGCCATCGGCACGGTCAGGAACAGCACGAACCAGACGAGGTTGTGCAGCAGCGCCTGGTGGACCTTTGCGTCGCCGAAGGCCGTGACGTAGTTGTCGAGGCCGATGAAGGTGGCCGGTCCGAGCCCGGACCAGTCCGTGAACGAGTAGTAGACGGTGGCCACGGACGGTCCGAGCACGACGAGCAGGTTGAGCACCAGCAGCGGCGCGAGGAAGGCCCAGCCGACCACCGCCGCGCGCCACCGCGCGCGGCGGGCGCCGGACGCGGTCGGCGGCGCGGCGGTGGCGGTCACTTTCCGGACCCCTTGGCGGGCAACTGCGGGAGGTTGCCGTTGGCCTTCTCCTCCGTGAACATCTGGTCGAGCTGCTTGCAGTAGGCGGCCGGCGTCAGCTTGCCGGTCAGCACCTGCTCCAGGCCCTCGTAGACGAACACGTCGGTCTTCGGCGGCCACCAGGTCCAGGTGACGAAGCCGTACTGGCCGCTGGCGACCGCCTTGTTGAGCGAGGTGAGCACCCGACCGGCGCGCGGATCGATGCTCGACGGGATGTCGCCGTCGGCGAAGTCGATCGGGATGTTGTACGTCGACGGGACCTCGGCCATCCGCTTGAGCGCGGCGGTCCGGTCACCGTAGTACCAGTTGAGGTACTCGGCGGCGGCGTCCTTGTTCTTGCTCGCCTCGTTGATCGCCAGCGAGCCGCCGATACCCATCTCGAACAGCGGATACTTCACCTCGGGCCGCAGCGCGGGCACCGGCATCCAGTCCCAGTCGTTCTCGTTCTTTGCCTTCGCCCCGAAGTACTGGCCGACCTGGCTCATGAACCAGTTGCCCTGCGGGACCATCGCCACCTTGCCCTTGCCGAAGTTGGCGCCGATCTCCTGGGACGGGACGGAGAAGTACTTCTCCACGCTGCCGCCGATCCAGCCCTTGTCGAAGTAGCTCTTGATCAGCGCGACCGCGTCGACGAACACCGGATCGGTGAACTTGATCTCGCCGGAGAGCGCCTGTCGTAGCGCGTCCGGGCCGGAGTAGTGGTTCCAGAAGACCGTCATCAGCCACTCGCCGGCGGCCTTCCAGTCGACGTTCGACGAGCCGAACGGGACGATGCCCTGGCCTGCGGCCTCGGTGGCGAGCGCCTCCAGCGACGCCCGGTCGGTCGGCTGCTGCCAGCCCTTCTGCGCGAACAGCGTCTTGTTGAAGTAGAGCAGCATGGTGTCGACGCGCATCGGCAGCGCGTAGAGCTTGCCGTCGGTGGTGAACGCCTCGACCGCCCAGCTGGACAGCTTGTCCTTCCAGGCGAACTTCTCGGCGTACGGGGTCAGGTCGGCCAGCACGTGAGCCTTGCTCCACGCGATGGTCTGCGTGGCGCTCGGCCCTCGCACGATGTCCGGGCCGGAGCGCGACTGCAACGCGGTCTGCACCAGGCGGCGCAGGTCCTCGCCCTTGTAGAAGGTGGTGTTCAGGTCGATCTTCGGCTTGGCCTTCTCGAAGACCGCGGCCACGTTGTCGGTGAAGTACTTCTGGTTGGCGTCGCCCTGGATGTCCAGCCACAGGTCGACCTTGCCGGTGCCGTTGCCGGCGCCGCCGCCACTGTCACCGCTGCAGCCGGAGAGCAGCAGGCTGGGGGTGGTGATACCGAGGGCGGTCAGGCCCGCACCGGCGAGGAACCGCCGGCGACTCAGCGAAGCGGTCACGATGTCTCCTCAACGGGAATGGGGGTGATGCGGACGGACTGCGTGGCGGTGCGCCCCTGTGTGACGAGGAGCGCGACGCCGCCGCAGGTGAGCTCGTCGTCGTCGAGGTCGAACAGCACCTCGTCGTCGACGCTGGCGGTGAGGCGGGTGCCGGCCGCGCGGATGGCGAGCCGGTAGGTGGCCCCGTACTCCCAGGGGAAGTCGCGGCTGGCGAGAACGGTGTCGTGGCGGACCAGCTCGGCCCGGTCGCGGCCGGCGAGCCGCAGCGCGTAGTAACGGGTCTGGCCCTGGACCCGCACGGCGAGGCCGACGGCCTCGGCCAGGTGGGGCGTGACATCGGCGTGGACCTGGTAGTCGCGCCAGCCGCGTTCGCCCTGGACGAGCAGGCCGGTGCCCCGGTTCTGCACGATCCGGAACGGCTCCGGCCAGTGCGGATCCCAGCGGTCGACGGTCTTCACCCAGGCTCGCCGCCACATCGCGTCGGCCGGGGTGCCGTGCCCGGTCCCGGCGGTGGCGGGGCGGGTCAGCGTGAGCGTCGGCGTACCGTCCCAGGTCAGCGACTCCACCTCCACCGCGCCGGTGGCGCGGAGGCCGACGTAGGTGATCGGCTGGCCGCCGAGATCCGGCACCGTCCAGCGGATTTCATCGCCGGCCGCGGCCGGCCCCTCGACCCACTTCAGCGTGTCACCGTCGTCGGCGTAGTGCGCGACGACCGGGCGGACCTCGACGCCCGTGGCGGCGCGCAGCCGAGCGTGGATGGTCTGTCCGCTGTAGAGGGTGGGGCTGGCGATCAGGCCGTAGATCGGCATGGCGCGCGCTTCCGGCGGGATGAACGTCGGCGTCGCGACGGTGGTGGCGGGGGTGGTCGGTTCGACGGCCAGCCGCCCGCCCGGGTTGTGCACCCGAGCCGCGCCGGACAGGACGGTGAATCCCTGCACGCTGCCCGGGAGCGAGAAGTGGAACCGGGCCCCGTTCTTCGTCAGGTCGCGCTCCGGCTGCCCGGCCCAGGCCCGGCCGTGGCGGGCGAGCGTGAGCGCCTCCCGGGCCACGTCGGTGACCGTCGACCCGCCGTCGGTGCTGGGCAGGTACATCCGGTCGGCGACCGGCCCGCGGTAGTCCGGCCCGGCGCCGTCGATACCGGCGAGGCCGCCGAACACGCCACAGATCGCCCCGACGTCGCCCGCGTTGGAGTCGGTGTCCCAGCCGGAGGTGTTGACCACCGTCATGGCGGGCAGGAACGCGCCGCCGCTGCGGGCCACCGCGTGGATCACGGTGGCGTGGTTGGGCACCACGTGACAGTTGCCGCCGTAGCTCTCGTAGCCGTAGCGGGCGTCGATCCGGGCCCGCGTGGTCTTCCAGTCGGCGTCGGCGGCGGTCCACTCCCGCACGTCGGCGATGACCCGGTGGATCAGGCTGTCCTTCGGGATCAGCGCGACCGCGGTGTCGAGGAGACGCTCCATGTCGGTCTCGGTGAACGCGCCGGCGACCAGGGCGGCCACCACCCGGGCGGCGTGGATCGACTCACCGTCGTGGCTCACCCGGGCGGCCCGCTCGGCCAGGTCGGCGGCCGCCTCCGGGTCGCCGGGACGGGTCATCGCGAAGCCCTCGACGAAGATCTGCGCGCCGACCTGCTCGGCCACGACCACGCCGTTGCGGGCGATCGACCCGCTGTCCGGCGCGCGGACCCCGTCCTTGAGATGCAGGTACGCCGTGTGCTCGGTGGAGTTGCCCACCCCGCCCCACCACAGCACCGACTGCCCCTCGGCGATTTCGTTGAGCCACGTCTCCCCGATCTGGGCCGATGTCGGCTCGGTGCCGTGGTCGCGCAGCGCCCGGGGAAACATGAAGGTGCCGCTGATGTCGTCGTCGGTGACCACCAGGAGGTGGTTCTTCAGGGCGAGGTCGATGCGGTGGTTCACGTAGCCGGTGATGTCGCCCAGCTCGGCCTGGATCCGCTCGAAACGCCAGCCCTCGAAGGGCCGGCCGAGGTAGACCGCGATCACCTTGCCGAGCACGCCGGCGTAGACGCGCTCCTCGTAGTCGCTCGGGAAGTGGGTCATCAGAAGGGAACCCCCGCTCGCAGGATGACGTTGGCGAACGGCGTCGCCTCGCCGGTACGGATGACGGCGCACGCGCTGCGGCAGGCCGCCTTGAGGACGTCGTGGCTCGTGGTCTTCAGCGGGATGCCGGCGAGACCGGTGTGCAGCCCGGCGAGGATGTGGGCGTCGGTCAGCTCCTCGGCGATGGTCGCCTCCTCGACGACCAGTTCGGCGGTGACGGCGGCGAGCACCGGCAGGAAGGTCGGGACGCCGCGGGTGACGCCGAGGTGGACGATCTCGACGCCGGGCGGGACCGGCAGACCGGCGTCGGCGATGACGATGGTGTCGGTGTGGCCCATCCCGACGACCAGAGCGGCGATCCGGGGGTGCCAGAGGCCGGTGTCACGCATGGCTGGCCTCCGGGTGCGTGGCGCGGAATCGGTCCAGGTCGGCTCTCGTGGGCAGCGCGGACTGGGCACCCATCCGGGTGGTCGCCAGCGCTCCTGCCGCACAGCCGCGGTGTACCGCCTCGGCGAGGCTCTGACCGTCGGCCAGTGACGCGGCGAGCGCGCCGACGAAGCTGTCGCCCGCGCCGGTCGTGTCGACCGCGTCGACCGGGAAGGCCGGGTGGGCGGTGACGCCCGCCGCGTCGGCGTGCACCGCGCCGCGCTCCCCCAGCGTGATGACGCAGGCGGCCGGGCCGTGCGTGCGCAGACCGGCGGCGAGGGCGGCCCAGTCCGTGGCCGGGACACCGGCCAGCCGCAGCGCCTCGCCCTCGTTGACCACCAGGACGTCGACGTGGCGTAGCAGGGTGGCCATCGTGGGCGGAACCAGGTCGGGCAGCGGCGCGGCGTTGAGCACCACCCGGGCGCCCGCGTCACGGGCGTGCCGGGCGGCGGCAAGGCAGGTCGCGAGCGGGATCTCGAGCTGCAGCACGAGCACCGCGTCGGGGCCGAGCGTGGCCGGCAGGGCGGCCAGCGCGTCGCCGGTCAGCCGGGCGTTCGCCCCAGGGGCGACGACGATGCTGTTCTCACCGGCCGTGTCGACGACGATGAGCGCCACGCCGGTCGCGACGCCGGCCACCGTGGTCAGATGGTCGGGCGGCAACCCCTCGGCGGTGAGCGCGGCGCGGACGTCGGCGCCGAACCGGTCGTCGCCGACCGCGGCGAAGAACAGTGTGTCGGCGCCCAGCCGGCGGGCCGCGACGGCCTGGTTGGAGCCCTTGCCGCCGGGGCGGGCGGCGACGTCGTCGCCGAGCACCGTCTCGCCCGGCGCGGGCAGGTGCGGCACGGCGACCCCGAGGTCGAGGTTGGCGCTGCCGACGACCACGACGCGGCTCATGACCCTTCTCCCTCGCTCGGCGCGTCACCGCCGGGCGGATCCGGGCACCCGCACGAGCCGCGCCGGATCAGCGCGACCGGCAGGACGTCGGTCGGGCTGGTCGTGCCCGCGTGCTGGGCGAGCAGATGGGACAGCGCGGCCCGGCCGATCGCGGCGAACGGCTGCGCCATGGTGGTCAGCGCGGGGGTCGAGTAGGCGGCACCGGGGATACCGTCGAACGAGGCGACCGCGATGTCGTCCGGGCAGCGCCGGCCGGTCTCGCTGATCGCACGGAGCACCCCGACGGCCTGCTCGTCGCTGGCCACGAAGATGGCGTCCGGCGGCTCGGGCCGGGACAGCAGGTCGCGGGCGGCCCGGTAGCCGGCGCGCCGGCCGAACTCGGACTGCACCACCGACATCGCACGGCGGGTGACGCCCTCATCGGAGAGGGCGTCGCGCCAGCCGCTGACCCGGTCGTGGGCCGGCATGACGTCTTCCGGCCCGCCGATGCAGGCGATGCGGCGGCGGCCGTGCTCGATCAGGTGCCGGGTGGCCAGGTAGGCCCCGCCCCGGTTGTCGACCAGCACGCCGGGGGCGCTGGCGCCGGGCACCTGGCGGTCGAGCGAGACCCAGGGGGTGCGCGCGCGCTGCAAATCGGGGAGGAACCCGGCCGACCCGTGCGCCGGGACGATGAACAGCCCGTCGACCTGCCGGGCGAGGAAGGTGCGTACGTAGGTCGTCTGCCGCTCGTCGTTCTCCGCGGCGTTGCCGATCAGGAGCGTGTAGCCCTTCGCGAACGACTCCTCCTCGATCGCGCGAGCCAGCGCGGCGAAGTAGGGGTTGGCGTTGTCGGGGATGACCAGGCCGAGGGTCATCGTGCGGCTCATCCGCAGCGACCGGGCGATGCCGTTGGGACGGTAGCCGAGCTGCTCGACCGCGGCGAGCACCTTTGCCCGGGTCTGTGCCGACACGGGGCGCGGCCCGCCATTGAGGACGTAGCTCACCACCGCCGGCGAGGTGCCCGCGAGGCGGGCCACGTCCGTCCGTCGAACCGTCACGCCGACCTCCGGTCAACACGAGTTGCGCTCGATGTGTCGCAAATCATGTGACGAGCGTGTTCAGGTAGGCAACACGTGTTGAACAGCCGTGATCCGACCGAGACCTGTGACGGCCCGGCTCCCCTGCGTTCCCCACACGGCGCCCTTACCGCGGCGAGCCCCGGGATCCCCGCGTGGCCGAACGAGGTGTCGAACCCGCCGTGGCGGCCTGGAACAGCGCGGCCGTCGACCGGAGGTGGTCGACCAGCTCCGGCGGGCCGTCGACGTCGAACGGCTGCCCGATCGACGCCAACCGGAGCGCGTGCCATTCGAGGGTGTCCGGCGGCGCGAGCCACCGGCAGGTGCCGTCCGGCTGGTCGGTCAGGGTGCCCGGCGGCGGCCCACCCAGGCGGTCCACCACCTGGGCGGCCGGCGCGTGGATCACGACGTCGGCCGGGTACGTCGGGGCCATCCGCATGGTCCGCTCGGCCACGAAGGCGGCGACGTCTCCCCCGGGTACGTCCCTCGTGGCCGCCCGGGCACCGGTCGCGGCCACCGCCGTGACCCGGTCCAGCCGGAAGGTCCGCCAGTCGTCGCGGTCGAGGTCGAAGGCGAGCAGGTACCAGCGCCGCCCCGCCGTCACCAGGGCGCGCGGCTCGACATGCCGGCCCTCGTCGCGGTACCGGAACCGCAGCCGTTCGTGGTTGGCGATCGTCGCGGCGGCGACGACCAGCACGTCGGGGTCCACCGCCTCCCCGGCGAGTGAGAACGGGTGGGCCACGGTGGAGGCGGTCAGCGTGTCGACCCGGCGCCGCAGCCGGGCCGGCAGGACCTGGAGCAGCTTGCCCATCGCCCGCACCGCCGCCTCGTCCACCCCGGTCACCGGCTGCGCCGCCGCCGTGCGCAGCCCGATGGCCACGGCGACCGCCTCGTCGTCCTCGAGCAGCAGCGGCGGCATCGCCGCGCCGGCGGTCAACCGGTACCCGCCCATCCCGCCCTGCTCGGCGTGCACCGGATAGCCCAGCTCGCGTAGCCGGTCGATGTCGCGCCGCACGGTGCGGCCGGACACCCCGAGCCGCCCGGCCAGTTCGCTCCCCGACCACAGCCGAGGGGTCTGCAACAGCGACAGCAGGGAGAGCAGGCGGGCACGCGCGTCGGACATGCCTGCCATTGTGCCGCTCGACTAGGACGGAAACTGACCTATACGCGATCTACGGTGGGCGCAGTTCGCTTCGACACGAGGAGATTCGCCATGAGCAGCACCGCACCCGCCGGCTATACGACCGCCGCGCCGTGGATCGTCACCCCGGACACCGGGCAGTTGCTGGACTTCGTCACCGCCGTCTTCGGCGGGGTCGAGCTCGGCCGGGTACGGCTGGAGGACGGGACCATCGGCCACGCCGAGATCCGCGTCGGCGACACGGTCCTGCTCGCCTTCGACCAGCAACCGGACTGGCCGGCCATGCCGTCGCTGCTGCGGGTCTTCGTCGCCGACGCCGACGCCGCCACCGAGCGCGCGGTCGCCGCCGGAGCCCGTGTGGTCACCGCACCGGCCACCCACGCCTTCGGCCAGCGGGGCGGCCGGGTGCGCGACCCGTTCGGCAACATCTGGTGGATCAGCGCCGTGGTCGAGGACGTCGCACCCGAGGTGGGGATGCGGCGGCTCGCCGAACCCCGGTACGCCGAGGCGATGCGCGACGCGCAGGAGACCCTGGACCGGGAGCTGAGCGGCCGCACGGACAGCGTCGTCAGCCGCCCGCTGATCGGCTGACGCCACACGGGCGCGGTGGACGACCGGCCACCCGGCGCCACCGGTCCGCCCGGTACCGCGGGCGGCGTCCTGTTCGTACCATCGCCGTGTCGGCGTTGGAGGTCGTCATGTCGGTCGAGGATCGGGCCGGGAAGCCGAAGCTTCCGCCGCGGTGGTTCATCCGGCTGGCCTGGTCGGTGCACCGGGGTCTGTACCGGGCCTTCCGGGGGCGGGTCCTCTGGCGGCCCCGCGCCGACCGCTGGGGCACCCTGCGGCTGTCCACGACCGGGCGCCGCACCGGTCAGCAGCGCAGCGTCATCGTCGCGTACCTGGAGGACGGGCCGAACCTGTTCACGCTGGCGATGAACGGCTGGGGTGCGGGCGAGCCCGCCTGGTGGCTCAACCTGCAGGCGCATCCGGACGCGGCTGTCGACCTGGTCGGCGGGCGGCGGCTCGTCCGTGGGCGCGCCGCGACGGGCGACGAGCGGTCGCGGCTGTGGGCCCGCTGGCGCGAGATCGAGGCCAACCTCGACGCGCAGGCGGCGCTGCGGTCGTCCGAGACCGCCGTGGTGGTCCTGGAACCCCGCCCCGCCGGGTAGGGGTCGCCGAGCTCGACAACGCCCCGGGGCCGGCGGGGTCAGTCGAACTGGACGATCAGCTCGGCGACCCGGCCGCCGCTGTAGCGGAGCGATGCGGCTGATCGGCGGAGGCACGGTCCGGGGCGGCGCCTTCACGGCCGCCGCCCCGGACCCGGACGGGAGTCAGGCGATCCGGTAGGCCCGCTGGATCGTCTGGGTCACCGTGTTGCCGGCGGTGTCGGTGGCCGTCAGGCGCAGCGAGACGAAGCCGGGCCGCCGCGGGTGCCGGACGAGGGCGACACCCCGGTGCACCGGCAACGCGACCCACGTCCGCCCGTCGTCGAACGAGGCCGAGACGCCGAGCGTCCGGTTGGCCGCGGCCGTGGAGCCGGCCAGCCGGTCCAGCGCCACGGGCAGGGCCATGGTCGTGCCGGCCCGGGCCGTGTTCGTGTCGTCGAGGGCGGGCATCGGCCGGGCTGTCGTGAGGGGCAGCCGCTCCGGCTTGACGGTGTGGGCCGAGGTGAAGGTCCACGCCACGGAGACCGACGTCGACAGGGTGTCCGGCGCGCCGCGGGTGACCGTCGCCTCCAGGCGGTAGGTGGCCTTGCCGGGGGGCACCGGGAAGTCCGCGTACAGGCCGTCCGCGGTGGCGATCTCCGTCCCGTCGCGGGACAGCCGGAGGTGGACCGCCAGGTCGTCGCGGCTGGCGGGGCGGCCGGTCGCGTCGCCGAACAGGGGCGGCGACGCGACCGAGATGGTGTCGCCGTCGCGGCCGGCGTACGCCAGCGGCGCCAAGGCCGGGGCGCGGCCCACCGTGGGCCCGAAGGGGGCGGCGTTCCAGGTCTGGGTGTACGTCCTGCCCGCCGCGAAGGTGGACTCCTGCGTGGTGAGGTTGTCGCCCTCGACGAACGTGGACGTCCAGACGATGCCGCCGTCGGTGTTGTAGTACTCGGTGGCGTGGAAGGGCAGGTCGAACGACGTGTTCGAACCGATTGGCCCGGCGCCGCCGGGGGACGCCGCGCGGTGGAACCGGACGGCGGTCGCCGTGCTGGACTGGCTCCGGTAGGTCGCCTGCACGGTGGCGAGGTCCTTCGGCGACAGCTTCCGGGCGAGGCCGGTGAACATGTCGCCCTGGCGGACGTACGCGAGGTCGTACGTGTAGGGGCTGTTCCGGAAGCTGCGGTCGGGGCCGGGGCGGGCGAGCCCGACGCCCAGCGTCGCGGTGAACTCGGGGGCCGCGACGGCGGGGCCGATCCGGCCGAAGAAGACCTCCCCGAACGACACCCCGCTGAGCTGGACCCCCGGGTAGCGCAAGCCGTCGTCCCAGTTCGCGCTCACGTTGATCGAGAGCGGTGCGGCGTCCGGCTGCGGCACGGTCAGCGAGACCGGCCGCGCCGTGCGGGCGTCGAGCGCCTCGGTGACCGGGCCGCGCACGTCGAGGACCGGCTGGACGAGCAGGGTCGACGCATCGCCCTCGTGGATGGTGCTGTACAGCGCGTACCGGCCCTTGGGCAGCCGCAGGACACCGCCGCCCGGTTGCCCGTCCAGGCTGCTGAACTCGCCCGTGGCCAGGTTGGCCGCCACGGTGGTGTACTCGGTGGCCGGTCGGCCGTCGCGCCCGGTCTGGTCGAGCCGGACGTCGTAGCTCTCGATCTCCCGGTTGAGCGCGAACGGCGTGCGTACCCGCAGGTCCCCGGCGCCGGTGGCGAGCAGCGCGCCCTGGTAGACGCCGTCCGCGGCGTCCACCCGGGTGTCCACGGCGATCGTCGCCTCGGCGCGGCCGCCGGCCGGCACCACCAGGGTTGCCGGGCTGACGGTGACCATCCCGGCCGGCGCCGAGGCGATGCTCAGCGCCAGGGTGACCGGCGCGGTGCCCGTGTTGCGGTAGCCGACGACCTGCGTGAACGGGGTGTCGTCGGCGTGGGGCCAGCGCTGGACCGGGAAGTCGATGGCGCCGACCTCCGCGGCGACGGGCTGGGCGACCGCACGGCCGATGTCCACCCGGCCGACGCCCACCTCGTAGAGGGTGTTCTCGGCGGCCGGCTGGGCCGAGTCCATGAGGGCGGCCTTGAGCTGCGGTCCGGACCAGTCGGGATGCTGTCCGGCGAGGATCGCGGCGGAACCGGCCACGTGCGGAGTCGCCATCGAGGTGCCCGACATGGAGGCGTAGTCACCGCCGGGGGCTGCCGCCACGATGTCCACGCCCGGCGCGCTGATCTCCGGCTTGATGTGGTTGTCGCCGATGCGGGGACCCTTGCTGGAGAAGTACGCCCGCTGGTCGTCGGCGTCGACGGCGGCGACCGCGAGGGCGTCGTCCGCGGTGGCCGGCGAGGAGACCGACTTCGGCTTCCCCTCATTGCCGGCGGCGACCACGAAGAGCGTGCCGTACCGGGTACTCAGGTCCTGGACCGCGGTCTCCAGCGGGTCGAGACCGGGTGTGTCGGTGCCGCCCACGCTCAGGTTGACGACCCGGGCCTTGGGCGCGGCCCACTGCATGGCCGTGATGATGTCCGAATCCTGGCAGTCGTAGGTGGCGCAGACCTTGCCGACGAGCAGCTTCGCGCCCGGGGCCACGCCGCGGGACCTGCCGCCGGAGGCGGCTCCGCTGCCGACGATGGTCGAGGCCACGTGGGTGCCGTGACCCACGTTGTCGGCGGGATCGTTGCCGCCGGTGAAGTCCCGGACCTCCGCGAGGTGTCCGGCGAAGTCGGGGTGGCTGGCGTCGATTCCGGTGTCCAGGACCCCGACGGTGACGCCGGTGCCGTCGAAGCCGGCCTGCCAGGCCGCGGGCGCACCGATGTGCGGCACGCTGTGCTCCAGGGACACCCGGCGCTTGCCGTCCAGCCAGACGTGGGTCACCCCGGCGGCGAGCGTCCGTTCCGACGGCGTGCCGCGGGTGAGTGACGACCAGAGCGTGACCCGGTCGTCGATGTCCGCACGCACGGCGAGCGCGTGGGCGGCGGGCAGGTCGGCCCGCACCCGCCCGGCACCCGCGACGGCGGCGGACCGCGCCTGCGCCGCGGCGTTCTCCGGGTACGCGACCAGCAGCGGCAGTTCCGGCGTCCGGTCGTCGTAGCCGAACTCGCCGAGCGTGGTGAGGTCGAACAGCCGCCGGTCGAGTCGACCGTCGTGCAGCAGCGGCACCGCGTCCACCGGGATGACGTACTGGTGGCCCCCTTCCCGGGTGCTCACGAACCGCATGCCCGTCCGCCCCGGCGCCCGCTGGATGTCGGGGCGGCCGTCCGCGCCCAGCGACACCCGGTCCCCGGTGATCAGGGTGAAGGAGCCGGCCGTGCCCGAGGCCGTGGGCGCGGGCCGCTCCTGCGCGTCCGCGGAGGGGGCCGTCAGGCCCGCCACCGCCAGCGCGGTCGCGAGCACCCCGGCTGTCAGGGCCCGTCGTTGCCGTCGTCGCACATCGTCCTCTCCGCCACGGGCCTCTCCCGGGACGGCACGATGACGCCTGGTCGGGCCGACGGGTTGATCAGCTGGGCTGTGACTGTGGTCACAATCTCGGCCCGTGCGGCGCAACCCGGCAACGCTCCCCTGTTGCATGCCGCGGGTGACCACGGTACGAGGCTCGGGCGCAGGCCAGATGGGTGATGCCGAAGAGTTCGACGCCCTCTACGCGGCCTGCGCGGGACGGATCGTCGGTCACGTCTACATGCTGACCGGCAACCGCGGGGAGGCGGAGGACGCCGTCGCCGAGGCCTTCATGCGGGCCTGGCAGCGCTGGCGGACCGTGCGGGAGGCGGACAGCCCGGAGGCCTGGGTCCGCCGGGTCGCCTCCCGGATCGCGGTGAGCAGCTGGCGCAAGACCTTCAACCGCGTCCGCGCGCACCGCCGGGCCGCGGTCGAGCAGATCGTGCCCGGACTGAACGAGGACCACGTCGCCCTGCTGCAGGCGCTGCGGCGGCTGAGCGCCAACCAGCGCCGCGCCCTGGTGCTCTACCACCTGAACGATCTCAGCGTCGCCGAGGTGGCCGCCGAGATGCGGGCGCCCGTCGGAACCGTCAAGACATACCTCGCCCGAGGCCGGAGAGCGATGGCGGAATTGCTGACCGAGACGCACCCCGAGGAGACCCACCATGGCTGATCCTCGCGACGACCTCAAGGCGATCGCCGACGGGATCCGGCGCGTCACGACGCTACCGCCGGCAGAGACCCTGCGCCGTCGCAGCGACCGGCGGCGGCGCCGCGCCGCGGTCGCCGGGGCGGCGATGACCGTACTGGTGGTGGCCGCCGGCACCGCCCTGCTGCAGGCCCGGGACCACGTCGAGACACCGGACGAGGCTGCCGGCCCGGTGGGCCGGGCACCGGCGTCGGTCGTGCCGTCCGGGAGCGCCTCGACGGAACAGGAGATCCTCGCCGGCCAGCGGCAGACCCTGATCGTGGTGCCCGGCATGGGCGGGGCCGCACTCGCCGTCGACCGGGACGGCGACCGGGTCCGGGCCACCACCCAGCAGGGCATCGACGCCCGGGCCGTGTGGGTGCTGCGCCCCGCGGGCGACAAGTTCCAGATCATGCTGGCCACACCGGGTGCCGCCGGCCGGGTCTGCATGACCGTCGTGCACGACGCCGCGCCGGGTAGCGTCCGCTCCCGGGAGTGCGACCCCGCAGAGCAGGCGCAGCTCTTCAGGATCGAGAAGGTTCCCGACGGGACCTACTCGCTCTTCCAGGGCCGGCGCTACGTCCAGACCGTCGACGGCACCAACGCCCTGGTCCCCGACCTGCCCGAGGGCCTGACCACCACCTACGAGTTCGTCGCGCGCTGACCGGCACGCCTCATCCGGGGAGCGGGACCGGGCCGGCGCCGGGGTTGACGAGGCCGGACTCGTACGCGAGGACGACCAGCTGAACGCGGTCGCGGGCGTCCAGCTTCGACAGCAGGTTGCTGACGTGGGTCTTCGCCGTTGCCCGGCTGATGTGGAGGACGTGCGCCAGCTCGGCGTTGGACCGGCCGGCCGCGACCTGCACGAGCACCTCGCGTTCCCGCTGCGTGAGCCCGGCCAGCGCGGCCGGCGCCGGCCGCCGGGGCGGGACGGCGCTCCGGACGAATTCGGTGATCAACCGGCGGGTGAGGGTGGGCGTCAGCAGCGCCTCCCCGGTGGCCACCACCTTGATCGCCTCGAGGAGATGCTCGGGCGGGGTGTCCTTGAGGACGAAGCCGCTGGCTCCCGCGCGCAGCGCCTCGAACACGTACTCGTCGCGGTCGAAGGTGGTCACGACGAGCACCCGCGTGGTGGGCGCCGCATCGTCGTGCGCGATGCGCCGGGTGGCTTCCAGGCCGTCCATGGTGGGCATGCGGATGTCGATGAGCACCACGTCGGGCCGCAGGGCGTGCACCATCCGGATGGCCTGCGCACCGTCGGCGGCCTCGCCCACCACGGCCAGGTCGGGGTCGGAGTCGACCAGGGCCCGGAAACCGGCCCGGATGAGAGCCTCGTCGTCCACCACCAGCACCCGGACGCTCATCGGTCCGCTCCACGCTCGGGCTCCCCGGACACCGGGAACCGCACGGACACGTGGAAACCACCCTCGCGGCGCGGCCCCGTCTCGGCCGTGCCGCCGAACAGCGCCGCGCGCTCCCGGATGCCGACCAGGCCCCATCCCGGTTCCCCGGCCTGCCGGCCCCGGCCGTCCCGGGATCCGTCGTCGGTGACCTCGGCCAGCAGCACCTCGTCGGCGTACGAGACGACCACCCGGGCGCGGGTGCGGCCCGCGTGTTTGACGACGTTGGTCAGGGCCTCCTGGACGATCCGGTAGACGGTCAGCTCCAGCGCCGCCGGCAGGCCGGGTGGCAGCTCGCTCCGCTCCAGCGTCACCTCGACCCCCGAGGAGGTCACCTCGGCCACCAGCGCGGGGAGGTCGGCCAGCGTGGGCGCCGGGGCGGTGTGGCCTTCACCGCGGACCGCGCCGAGCAGCCGGCGCACCTCGCCGAGAGCCGTGCGGCTGACCGTCTCGATCTCGGCCAGGGCCGTGCGGGCCTCGTCCGGGCGGGTGTCGAACAGCAGGCGCCCGACGCCCGAGCGTACGGCGATGACGCTGAGATTGTGCGAGATCACGTCGTGGACCTCCCGGGAGACCCGGACCCGCTCCTCGGCGATGGCGAGCCGGGTGCGCTCGGCCAGCTCCCGGCGTTGCCAGACGGCCATCTCGGTGCGGAAGGCGCGGCGGGTCCGAACCGTGTCGCCCACCAGCCAACCGACCGCCGCCGCGACCACGTGGACGGCGTTCTCCTGACCGCCGTGCAGCCAGGTCGCCACCCACGCCGAGCAGAAGGTCGTGGCGACCACGACCGCCAGGGCTCCGACCGAGACCCGTCGGCTCATCCGGTCCGCCACGGTGTACATGGCCAGGCCCACGGCGGGCCCGGCGTTGCTGCCGAACGGGGTGTACCCGATGCCGAGGAGGCTGGCGGCCACCGCGCACGCCACCGTGATCGCGAGGACCGGCACCGGCCGCTGTCGCCGGAAGGCCAGCGGAAGGGAGGCGCCCGCTCCCAGGGCCAGGATCGCCAGCGGTGGATCGTCGCTGAGGCGGGAGCCGAGCAGCTCCGGCCCGGTCAGGCCCACCAGGAGCGCCACCGCGACGACGGTGTCGACACGTTGCCAGGCCCCCGGCCCGACTCCGCGAAGCAGCAGCGCGACCCTCCCGCTCGGCGGCAGCGCCACCGTCGGCGCGTCCCTGAGGTCGCTGTGGCTCATGCCGCGACGGTACCTGCGCGGGGCGCGCCGGCCATCGATCGTCGGGCCGGGTCACGCCTCCGCCTCCAGGCGTAGGCGGGCCATCCCGTCGGGCGCTCGACCGATCCCGTTTTCCGGGCTCGCCGCCGATGATCCGCGACCGGCACCGCCACGAGCATGGTGGTTGTCCGGTGGAGGCGTCAGCGCCGCCCTCGCAACGTGACCTGTCGAGTCGGGAGATCCCATGTGGCCAGCCAGCACCACCACGTTGCCGCACCACCCACCCTCGGACGAGGGCGGTCGGACGGGGAGGGACCGGCGCGGCAGGACCGCCGCCGTGCTGGGCTACCAGGCGTACGCCGTCGCGGCGTTGCCCGTGACCGTCCTCGGCCTCGTCTGCGGGCCGTTCGGCGCCGCCGCGGTCACGGGCCGGATCCCGCGCGAGCTGGCGAGGCGGCTGCTCCGCGTCCAGGTCGGCGCAGCGCGCGGGGCGGACGCCCGGGTGCCCCTGCGGTACCGCCTGGCCGCGCTGCCCTTCGAGATCGTGTCCTTCGCGCTGCTGGCCCCGGCGTGGGCCGTCTTCATCGCCCGCGGAGTGCTCTATCCGATCTTCGGCGCGGATCATCTCGCGCAGTCGTGGGGCGGGCCGAGTCTGCCCGGCGCGTGGCTCGCCCATTTCCTCCAGGGGCCACCGCTGCTGCTGGTCATCACCGTCGTCCTGTGGCCGGTCCGGAAACGACAGGTCCGCGCCGCCGCCAGACACCTCTCCGGAGAGGCGTCTCACGACCGCCGCCGCTCGGCACGGGACTGAGACCGTCGCCGATGCCTGCCAGACTCCACACCGAAGCGGTGTGCCGGGTGGCACCGGGTCGCGGAGGAGGCAGCGTGATGTTTCGCCGATCGGAGCGACCGGACGTCGCCGCGCTCAGGGCGAGATTCCTCGCCAACCGGGAGAAGGTCAGGTCGTGGATCGGCGCTTGGGACTGCCCCGAGGTCGAGTGGCCGGAATTCGCCGAGATCCCGCTCCCCTGGGTGGTGCGGCGGGCGGATGAGCGGATGTGGCTGGAGCGGCACGCCCCGTTCCTGGACGAGTACGGGTGGATACTGGAGGCCCGGCCGGTGGCGCAGGGCATCAGCCAGGTCGCCGCGCACTGGCAGTTCGGCGAGGGACACCGGTTCGACCGCCTGGACATCGAATTCCGGAGCGTCGCCGACCCGCCGTACCTGGCGGAGAAGCTCGCCCTGGCAGCGCACGCGGCCGACCTGTCGGGCTGGCGGGAGGAAGACCTGCCGGGTGTGTACGCCTGGCTCTTCGAGGGGATCGACAGCCGCCCGATGGGTGAGATGGTGCGCGGGCAGCAGCGGAGCGGGTTCATCCTGTTCCAGCTCACCCGTTGGCCGCACAGCAGGACCGAGATCAACGTGCGTCTGCGGATGACCCTGACCGACACGGCCATGGATGGCACTCCGTTGACCAGCACGGGCGAGACGCCTCCGGCGTGACACCGGAGACCACCCGTGCGCAGCCGGGGTCCGGCAGGATTCTCGGCGAAGAGTGTCGGATCGAGGCGGCGGCGTTCGTAGCAGGGGTGTGAGGCGCCCCGACGGGCGGACGCAGGACGACAGGAGATGACCCCGATGGCGCAGTACCTGATTTCCGTGCTCCACGACACGACCGACCTCGCCACCGCGGAGGAGATGGCCGCGATCGACGCCTTCAACACGCAGCTCCAGGCCGACGGCCACTGGGTCTTCGCCGGCGGGCTCGCGGCGCCCGGCACGGCCACCGTCGTCGACGGCCGGCACGCGGAGCCGGTCTTCACCGACGGGCCCTATGTGGAGTCGAAGGAACACGTCATCGGTTTCTGGATCATCGACGCCCCCCACCTCGACCTGGCGCTCCGGCTCGCCGCCCTGGGATCCAGGCACTGCAACCGGCGGGTCGAGCTCCGGCCGTTCCTGGGTTGATGAGCGACGTCGGCGAGCTGATCACCCGGGTCCATCGCGCGGAGTGGGCCCGGCTGGTCGCGTCCCTGGCCGGACGCTTCGGTGACCTCGACATCGCCGAGGAGATGGCCGCCGAGGCGTTCGCGACCGCCGTCGAGCGCTGGCCGGTCGACGGGGTCCCGCCGGTTCCGGGCGCGTGGCTCACCACCACCGCGCATCGCAAGGCCATCGACCGGCTCCGGCGCGAGGTCAGGCGCGAGGAGAAGCACAGGGAGGCGCTGATGCTGTCCGCCGCCGCCGAGCCGCTCGGCGCCATCGACGACGATCGGCTCCGCCTCGTCTTCACCTGCTGCCATCCCGCTCTCGCCATGGAGGTACGGATCGCGCTGACCCTGCGGATGGTCGGCGGGCTCACCGTGCCCGAGATTGCCCGCGCGTTCCTGGTCCAGGAGACCGCCATGAGCCGGCGGATCACCCGCGCGAAGGCGAAGATCAAGGCGGCGAGGATCCCCTACGGCGTGCCGTTGCGTGAGGACCTCCCGGCCCGGGTCACCGGGGTGCTCGCCGTCCTCTACCTGATCTTCAACGAGGGCTACCTGGCCTCGGACCCCGGGAAGGAGGCGGTCCGCGCCGACCTGACCGCCGAGGCGATCCGGCTGACCCGACTCGTCCGTGCCCTCATGCCGGCGGACGGCGAGGTCGCCGGCCTCCTGGCGCTGATGCTCCTCACGGAGGCCCGGCGGGCCGCTCGGGTGTCGGCGAGCGGTGAGCTCGTCACCCTCGCCGAACAGGACCGCGGCGCCTGGGACCGCGAGCTGATCGCCGAGGGCCACGCCCTGGTCCGCGCGCGCCTCGCCTCCGGCCAGGCGCCGGGGCGCTACCAGATCCTCGCCGCGATCAACGCCGTCCACACCGACGCCCGCGACGTCCGCGACACCGACTGGTCGCAGGTCGTCGCGCTCTACAACCGGTTGGTCCGCCTCGACCCCTCGCCGATCGTGCGGCTCAACCGGGCGATCGCGGTCGCGGAGCTCGACGGCCCGGAGGTCGCCCTGGCGGAGGTGGACGGTCTGCCGCTGGAGGGCTACCACGCCTTCCACGCCACCCGGGCGGACCTCCTGCGCCGGCTGGGCCGCAGCGAGGAGTCGCGGGCCGCGTACGACCGGGCCATCGGGCTGGCCGGCAACACCGCCGAGACGGCGTACCTCGTCCGTCGCCGCGACCAGCTGGCCGGGGCCTGAATCGCCGATCCGATGAGCGGGACGGTTGGCCGTAGCGGCCTGACGCCGCGTCGTGCCATCCTGGCCGGATGCGGGTCGCCTCGCTTCACACGTACCCCGTGAAGGGGTGCCGCCGGATGGACCGCGACACGGCGCGGGTCGAGCCGTGGGGCCTGGACGGCGACCGGCGCTGGCTGATCGTGGACGAGCACGGGGTCGGCCTGACCCAGCGCGAGCACCGGGAACTGGTGACGGTGCGGGCGGTGTCCCGGCCGGGTGGGCTGATCCTGGACGCGCCGGGGCTGTCCCCGCTCGAGCTGGCCGAACCGGTCGGCGGCGAGGCGATCCGGGTCCGGGTGTTCCGGGGGCGGCCACCCGCGCCGGCGCGCGCCGCCGGCCCCGCGGCGGACGACTGGCTCCACCGGCTGCTGGGGCGCGCCGCCCGGCTGGTCTGGCTCGGCGACCCCACCGGCAACCGCGTTCCCTGGCCGGTTCCGGCCGGGTCCGGCGCCGAGCTGAGCTTCGCCGACGGCACCCCGCTGCTGCTGGCCAACGCCGCGTCGCTGGACGCGTTCAACGGCTGGCTGCTGGAGTCGGGCAGCCCCGAGGGTCCGCTGCCGATGAGCCGGTTCCGTCCCAACCTGGTGGTCAGCGGCGCCGCGCCGTGGGCCGAGGCCGGGTGGGTGGGCCGGCGGATCAGGATCGGCGGGGCGGTGTTCCACGGCGTCAACGAGTGTGACCGCTGTCTGGTGGCGACGATCGACCAGGAGACCGGGGAGCGGGGGCGGGAGCCGCTCCCGATGCTCGCCGCCCGGCGGAACGTCGGCCAGAAGCTTCTCTTCGGGCTGCAGATGGTGGTGCGGGCCGAACCGGGCGGGTCCTCCCGCGACGGTCGTACGGTCAGCGTCGGTGACGCCGTCGAGGTGCTGGACTGACCCGAACCACTTTCGTCGCGCCGGGACGAAAGTATCGCCGCCGTCAATGAAAGCTATGGACATTCCCATGTCCCTTTTGTAGCGTCGGCCACGTACACGATGCGCGTAACCCTCGAGAAGGAGACGCCATGTGTTACGGACACGATGGGATGGCCGCACTGCGGCGCTCCGTCGACCGGCGCAGCCTGCTGCGCGGCTCGCTGGCCGCCCTCGCCGGCATCGGGCTCGCGTCGTCCGGCGTCGGCGCGACGGCCGCGACGGCCACCGGTCACCAGACCGGGCGGCGCCACGTGCCGCCGGGCCTGATCAGCATCCAGCTGTGGACGGTGCGCGACGCCCTGTCGGGCCCGCCCGGCTACGACGCCACCCTCGCCCACCTCGCCCGGATCGGGTACCCGCGCGTGGAGCTGGCGCTCGGCTACTTCGGCCACACCGCCGCCCAGCTGCGCCGGTTCCTCGACGGCATCGGCATCCGGGCCAGCTCGAGCCACGACGGGCTCAGCGCCAGTCCCGCCGAGCTGGAGCAGAAGATCGAGAACGCGGTCACCCTGGGGCAGCAGTTCCTGGTGGTGCCGTACCTGTACTCCGAGAACGCGGACGACTGGAAGCGTTGGGCCGAGCAGATGAACGTGGAGGCCGCCGCGGCGCGGGCGGCCGGCCTGCGCTACGGCTACCACAACCACGCCCACGAGTTCACCATCGACCTGGGCAACGGCCGGCGCCCCTGGGACGTGCTGACCGGGGAACTCGACCCCCGGCTCGTCCATCTGGAGGTCGACCTCTACTGGGCGGTCACCGGCGGCATCACCTCCGGCGACGGGGTCGCCGACCCCGAGGGCTTCACGCTCGACGTCATCCGCTCGGCGCCGCAGCGCGTCCTGCAGTTCCACGTCAAGGACCGCGACGGGTCCACCGGCGACATGGCCGACCTGGGCGCCGGGACCATCGACTTCGCCCGGGTCTTCCGGGAGCACTCGGTGCTGGAGTACATCGTCGAGAACGACACGCCGGACGTGACGCCGCAGCAGACCGCCGAGGTCGGTTACCGCTACCTGCGCAGGCTGCGGTTCTGACCCACCAGGTGCCGCCGGACACCGGGGCCGACGTCCGGTTCGACAGGAGCCCGCCGATCGTCGGCCCCGGTGTCCGGCACCCACCGTCCGCGCCGGCGACCCGTCGGGCACGGCGATCGCGCGGAACTGTCGGAGGGGCGGCGTAGCGTCCCGCACGTGACCGATCGCGGCGACGTCCCACCCGAGATCCTCGATCGGCTCCGGCCCGTCTGTCTCGGCCTGCCCGAGACCTACGAGGAACCGGCGTGGGTGGGCACCCGGTGGCGGATCCGCAAGCGGACCTTCGCCCACGTGCTCACCGTCGACTCCGACCACCAGGCCGCCCGCGCCGGCGCCGGCGACGAGCCCGTCTGCGTGCTCACGTTCCGCTCCCCCGGCGACGAGATCGCCGGGCTGCTCGCCGGCGGGCTCCCGTTCTACAAGCCCGACTGGGGCGCCGACGTCGTCGGCATGGTGCTCGACGACGGGACCGACTGGGACGAGGTCGGCGACCTGCTCACCGAGAGCTACTGCGTCCTGGCCCCGAAGAAGCTGGCCGCGCTGGTCGACCGGCCGGCCGAGCCGTCGGGCCCGGGACAGCCGTCGAGCAGCCCTGGCGCGGGCCGGCACATGCTGCCAGGCTGACGACTGTGTACGACTACGACCTGCTGGTGCTGGGCTCCGGACCGAGCGGTCAGAAGGCCGCGATCGCCGCGGCCAAGCTGGGCCGGCGGGTCGGCATCGTGGACCGCCGCGACATGATCGGCGGAGTGTGCATCAACACCGGCACCGTCCCGTCGAAGACGCTGCGCGAGGCCGTCCTCTACCTCACGGGCCTGAGCCAGCGCGACCTCTACGGCAGCAGCTACCGGGTCAAGGACGAGATCACGGTCAGCGACCTGGCCGCCCAGACCCAGCACGTGATCAGCCGGCAGACGGATGTCATCCGCAACCAGTTGGCCCGCAACCGGGTCGCGATGATCACCGGCACGGGCCGGTTCGCCGACGCGCACGCGGTCTGGGTCGACGGCGGCTCCGGCCGGGAGTCCCGGGTCACCTTCGACAAGATCGTCATCGCCGCCGGCACCCGGCCGGCCCGCCCGGACAGCGTCGACTTCGACGACCGGACCATCGTGGACTCCGACGGGGTCATCAACCTCCAGGCCGTACCCCGCAGCATGGTCGTGGTCGGCGCCGGCGTGATCGGCATGGAGTACGCGTCCCTGTTCGCCGCGCTCGGCACCAAGGTGACCGTCGTGGAGCGCCGCGACCGGATGCTCGACTTCTGCGACGAGGAGATCGTCGAGTCGCTCAAGTACCACCTGCGGGACCTGTCCGTGACGTTCCGCTTCGGCGAGGAGGTCGCCGCGGTGGAGAAGCACCGGACCGCTGCGCTGTGCGTCCTGAAGAGCGGCAAGAAGATCGTCGCCGACACGGTCATGTACTCGGCCGGCCGCCAGGGCCAGACCGACGACCTGGCGCTGGGGGCGGCCGGGCTGGCGGCGGACCACCGGGGCCGGATCCAGGTCGACGCGACCTACCGCACGGCGGTCGACAACATCTACGCGGTCGGCGACGTCAGGGTTTCCCGGCGCTGGCGTCCACCTCGATGGAGCAGGGTCGGCTGGCCGCGCAGCACGCCTGCGGCGAGCCGGTGCGCGCCATGCCCGAGCTGCAACCGATCGGCATCTACACGATCCCGGAGATCAGCTTCGTTGGGCGGACCGAGGAGGAGCTGACCGACAGCTCGACCCCGTTCGAGGTGGGCATCGCCCGCTACCGCGAGCTGGCCCGCGGCCAGATCGTGGGCGACTCGTACGGCATGTTGAAGCTGCTCGTCTCGCCCGAGGACGGGCGGCTGCTCGGCGTGCACGTGTTCGGCACCGGGGCCACCGAGATCGTCCACGTCGGGCAGGCGGTGATGGGCTGCGGGGGCACCGTCGACTACCTGGTGGACGCGGTGTTCAACTACCCGACGCTGGCCGAGGCGTACAAGGTGGCGGCCCTGGACGCCGCCAACAAGATCCGCAACATCACCCGGATCGACGGCTGACGGTGCCGCAGGGACGGACGGCCGCGCCCGTGACAAATGTCAGCGGCGGCGGGCCGTGCCGGACGTTACCGTCGGCCGCGGAGCCGACCTCTTCGCGCGAGAGAAGGACCCGATGTCGAGAACGCCCCGGGCGAGCCGCACGGCGGTGCTGGTGTGCCAGGGTCGCGCCGCGGCGGACGGGCTCGTCGCTCCCGGCCGCTTCGCGGATCCGACCGCCCTGCCCCTGCTGCGTCCCGACGAGCGGGAGACGGTCCAGTGGGTCCGCGCCGGTGCCCCACCCCAGGCGTGGCAGCAGCGGCTCGACTACGAGACGGTACGCGCCACCGCCGAGCTGATGGCGCCCCGCACGATCGCCATCGACGACGCGATCCGCGCTCACCGGTCTCCGCAGCTGGTGGTCCTCGGCGCCGGACTGGACGGCCGCGCCTGGCGGATGCCGGAACTCGCCGGGGTGACGGTCTTCGAGGTCGACCAGCCGGCCACCCAGCAGGACAAGCGCGAACGCGCCGCGGGCCTGCCCGGCCCGCCGCCCACGTTCGTCCCGGTGGACTTTGGCCGCGACCGGCTGGCCGGGACCCTGGCGGCGCACGGGCACCGGGCCGACGTCGCCACGACGTGGCTCTGGGAGGGCGTCGTGCCGTACCTGACGACAGCAGAGGTGGCCGCCACGGTCGCCGAACTCGCCGCCTGTTCCGCCCCGGGCAGTCGCCTGGTCGTCAACTATCAGAGCCCCGCCGTCTCGGCCGTCCTGGGCCGGGTGGTCGCTCGGCTGCTGACGGCCTCCACCGGCCGGTCGAGCGTCTGGGCGAACGAGCCGTGGCGCTCCACCTGGACGCCCGCCGCCATGTCCGCCCTGCTCACCCGGCACGGCTACCGCGTCACCCGAGAGGAGAGCCTGCTCGACACGGCGCGGACGCTCGCCCTGCCGGTGTCCCGTGCCAGGTCGCTCCGCCACAGCCGGGTGCTGGTCGCCGACCGGGTCTGACCGCCGGCGCGTCGACCCGGACGTCCCGGGGAGCAGGGGTCAGGACGCCAGGGCCAGGGTCAGGCCGAGCCAGTCCGCCAGGTCCTCGATCTCGTGCCGCACCGCGGTCGTCATGGCCCTGGTGAACGGGACGTCCTCGTGGATCGCGTCCACCCGGAGCACGCCGGCCCGGCGGTCGGCGGTGGCGTCGAGCTTGCCGACCAGCCGGTCCCCGTACAGGATCGGCAGCGCCCAGTAGCCCCAGCGGCGCTTGGCGGCCGGCTTGTACATCTCCAGCTGGTAGTCGTACTCGAACAGCTCGGTCAGCCGCCGGCGGTCGTAGACGAGCCGGTCCAGCGGGGACAGCAACGCGGCGCGGCCGGTGAACGTCTGGTCCAACAGCTCGGGGTCGACCCGCCACTGGCCCTTCACGCCCTCGACCACCGCGGGCTCGCCGGCCGCCCCCACGTCGTTGGGCTCCCCCGGGCTCTCCGGAGCCCGGGCGCGCGCGATGCCGAGCGCGCGCAGCCGCCGCTCGCCCCGGATCCGCCGCGCCTCCTCGTAGGGCACCACCTCGTCGGGGTAGACCCGTTCGGCGAGGTCCCACAGCCGGTCGGCGCCGCGCCGGCCGGCGGCCGCGACCTCGCCCCGCTGGACCAGAAAGTCGATCATCTTGCGGACGTTGCGGTCGTTGGTCCAGCCGCTGGAACGCCAGGGGACGTCGCAGGTGTCCGGCAGCTCGCGCGCCGGCAGCGGGCCGTCGGCGCGGAGCCTCGCGAGGATGTCCAGCCGGCAGCCCCGGTTGGCGTCCACCCAGTCCCGCAGGCCCTCCTGCCAGTCGCGCAGCGGCGGACGGCCGGGCCACTCGGCCATCTCCGCCCGGTAGAGCGCGAGGTCCTCCGGTGGGCGGATCATGCCGTGCAGCTCCAGCAGGGTCTGCTCGTCGAGGGCGTCACGCAGCTGCGCCGGAGCGTACGAGGAGCCGAGGCGGCTCCACAGGACCAGGTCGGCGCTGGGCGCCACGGCGGACGTCGGGTCGTTCTGCAGCAGCGTCAGCCGGCGGACCACGTCGACCATCCCGCTGGGGCGGTCCGCGGTCAGCAGCTGGGCGCGCACCGCGAGGCGGCGCGCGTCGCCGCGGGACAACTCGTGCACGGTCACCAGCCGAGCCTAGAAGGCCGGTACGACCGTCACCGTTGACATGTGACCATCTGGTCACCTATTCTCGTCTCGTGAGCGACGACGACGATCTGGTGTTCAAGGCGCTCGCCGACCCGACCCGACGCGCCCTGCTCGACCGCCTCTTCGTCCGCGACGGCCAGACGTTGACGGAGCTGGAGTCGGAGCTGGCGATGACCCGCTTCGGTGTCATGAAGCACCTGCGCCTGCTGGAGGACGCCGGTCTCGTGGTCACCCGACGGCAGGGCCGGGAGAAGTTGCACTTCCTCAACCCGGTGCCGATCCGGCTGATCCACGACCGGTGGATCGACAAGTACACCGCGCACCACACCGCGACACTGCTCGAACTCAAGGCGGAACTCGAACGCGACAACCCGAAGGAGAAGCCATGACCACCACGACGGCCGGGACGACCAAGGTCTACCGGGTCTACATCAAGGCCACCCCGCAGGCGATCTGGGACGCGATCACCAAGCCGGAGTGGACCCGGCAGTACGGCTACCAGGGCCTCGCCGAATACGACCTGCGGCCGGGCGGCCGGTACCGGGCCCTGGCCATCCCTGAGCACCGGGAGGCCGGCATGCCCGAGGTGCCCGTGGAGGGCGAGGTGATCGAGGTGGACCCGCCGGTCCGGCTGGTGCAGACCTGGCGGCCGACCTGGCTGGACGAGCCGGCCACCAGGTTGACCTACGAGATCGCGGAGCGCGGCAACGGCGTCACCTCGCTGACCGTGACGCACGAGCTGGGCGACGCGCCGCAGACCATGGCGCAGGTCAACGGCGAGGTCGAGAGCGCCGGTGGCGGCTGGGCCGAGATCCTCAGCGACCTGAAGACGCTGCTGGAGACGGGCAAGCCGCTCTACGCCTGACCCGAGCCCGCACGCGAGGGCGGCCCGGCGCACGACCAGCCGGGCCGCCCGTCAGGTCGTGCGGTCAGCCGCCGAGGCTCGCCGCGGCCGAGGCGATGGCCGAGGAGAAGTAGCTCACCTGGGTGTAGACGCCCGGGTAGTTGGGACGGGCGCAGCCGTTGCCCCAGCTGACGATGCCCACCTGGATCCAGGCATTCGAGGCGTCGCGACGGAACATCGGCCCGCCCGAGTCACCCTGGCAGGTGTCCACGCCGCCGCTGGCGTACCCGGCGCAGATCTCCTCGGCGGGGATGAGGTCGCCGCCGTAGTTGGCGTTGCAGGTGGCGTCGCTGACGAACGGCACGGTGGCCTTGAGCAGGTACCGCTGCTGCCCACCGCCCTCGGTCGCCGCGCCCCAGCCGGCGACGGTGAACGTGCCGTTGTCGTAGGCCGTGGTGTTGGCGATCTTCAGGGTGCTCAGCCCGCTGACCGGGGTGGCCAGGCGGATCAGCGCCCAGTCCTTGCCGCTGCCGTTGTAGCCGGGGGCCCGGTAGACGTAGTTCGAGCGCACGGTGATCCGGCTGGACGACTGGAGGTCGACCACGCCCAGGGTCGCCGTGATGCTGGTGTTGGTGCCCGTACGCCCGACGCAGTGCGCGGCGGTGAGCACCAGGCGGGGGCTGTACAGCGCGCCGCCGCAGCCCATCGAGAGCCGCACCATGAACGGAAATTCGCCCTGTGCCGCGCGGGTGCCGCCGACGACGTTCGGCGTGATCGGCGTGGGATCGGCGACGGCGGGTGCGGCGAGCGTGAGGCTGCCCGCGGTCACCGCGGCCAACGCGGCGGCCAACAGGCCGGTGAGGGTGCGCCAGCGAACCATGAATTCCTCCGCATCAGGACCGGCGCGCCTCGTGGGCACACCTGATTCGAGAATGCGGACATCATATTGAAATCAATGGATTTATTGGCCATACTCTTCGGGTCGTACCGCGCCGGTATGAGCGCCCGTCACGTCACGGGCGCCAGGGCCTTCTCGAACCAGTGGTGCGCGTAGGGCTCGTCGTTGTACGGCGCGACCTCCCGGTAGCCGGCCGAGCGGTACAGGGCGATCGCCTCGGTCAGGTTGCGGTTGGTGTCCAGCCGGACGGCGGTCCAGCCGCGCTCGGCGGCGTACCGCTCCAACTGCTCCAGCAGGCGCCGCCCGACGCCGAGCCCCCGGACGCCGTCGGCCACCCAGACGCGCTTGATCTCCGCGGGCGCGTCCGCGTGGAGCTTCACCGCGCCGCAGCCGACGGGCTCGCCGTTGAGCGTGGCGAGCAGGAACACGCCGGCGGGTGGGATGAGCTCCTCGTCGCGGACCGGCTTGCTCCGGGCCGGGTCGAATCCGTCGTCGAAGCGCTGCGCGACCTCGTGGGCGTAGGCCCGCACGCAGGCGCGGGCCTGGGGATCTCCCGGTGGGCACGGCTCGACGACCACCATGGAGCCGACGAGCAGCCGCTCCACCTCGGCCATCGCCGCGACCAGGCGCTCGCGGCGCTGGTCGCTGAGCGGTTCGAGGATGGACCGGGCCAGCTCGTCGGACCGCTCGTCCAGCTCGACCCACTCCGACCGCCCGGCCTCGGTGAGGACGGCGACACGCACCCGAGCGTCGCCGCCGGCCCGGCCCGCCGGGCCGACGCGCACGAGCCCGTCACCCTCCAGGGTGCGCAGGAGCCGGCTGAGGTACCCGGAGTCCAGACCGAGCCGGGCCCGCAACGCCGCGACCTCGGCGCCGTCGGGGCCGATCTCCCACAGCAGCCGCGCCTGCGCGAGGGGCCGGTCGCGGGACATGTACTGATCGTCGAGCGCGCCCACCCGTTGGGTGACCGTCCGGTTGAACCGCCGCACGGTGGCGATGAGCTCCGAGTTCATATTCCTGACTTTAGTCAGGCTTTATCGCCGCCCGCCAGCGCCCGCGCCCGGCCGGTCAGGTGGAACACACGGCTGAGCTGCCGGTACGGGTCCCGGACGCTCGCTTCGAACTCGACGGCGGCCACGGCCGCCACATCCGTACCGTCGGCCGGCAGGTCCAGCCAGTCCGAGAACAGCCAGACGCCGTACCAGTCCTCCGGGTCCACCCCGCCCTGCCGCAGGAGGTCGGACAGGCCCTCGACGGTGTCGGCACGGGTGTCGACGCCGAGCACCCCGACCTCGCCCGCGGCGTCGAACGCGGCCAGGGCGTCGGCCCAGCGGTGGTCGAGGGCCGGACGGACGGCCAGCGTGCGGGCGTTGAGCGCCATGACCGAGACGACACCTCCGGGTGCCGTGCAGCGGCACAGCGCGGAGACCAGCGGCTCGGGTCGTTCGAGGTACATCAGCACGCCGTGGCAGAGCACCGCGCTGAACCGCTGCCCACCGGTCGCCGCCTCGGCCTGCTCGCCGGGCGCCTCGACCAGCCGGACCCGCCGCCGGACGTCGTCCGGCTCGTCCCTGAGCCGCTGCTCGGCCTTGGCGAGCATGGCCGGCGACGGGTCCAGGACGGTCACGTCGTACCCGAGTCGGGCCAGCGGCAACGACTGGTGGGCCGCGCCCCCGCCGACGTCGAGGACGCTCGCCGGCGGTTCGGGAAGGTGCCGCAGCAGCTGGGCGTGGAGGACGTACGTCCGCACCCGCCCCTTGACCGAGGCGTACGCACCTTCCACGAACGGGTTCGCCAACGCGGCCCAGGCGTCCGACGGCATACCGGGATTGTGGCACCCGGGCGTGGGTGTCGCGGGAACGACGGCCGAGGCGGTGTCCCGTCGCCTACATCCAGATGTACTCCTCAGCGATGGCGCCGTCGCGCCATTTTGCTACCGTCACCATCCGGCTGCCGTCTTCCAGTTCACCCACCACGCAGGTCCAGTCTCCCGACCCGAACCCGATGGGGTGCGACTTGATCTGGACCGGACTGCCGCCGGTGCTCTGGGCGAACGCTTTCATGGCATCGATGTGTTCCTGAACGCCATGAGTCTTCGGCTGCCCCTTCAGGTCCACGAGTACGTCGTCGGTGTGGTGGTGGGCGAACACGCCGTTCCAGTCCGCCGGGTTCCACCCCTTGAAGTCGAGTTCGTCCATGCTCTTCAGGTTGCGGGTGACCTGGTCGTCGGTCATGACACGATCCCCTTTCCAAGATCTGTCGGCGGCGCCCTCCCCAGGCAAGCCTAGGGAGACTTGCCTGGTTCATCAGGCAAACAAGGACCGGCACGTCGGCCGTGGGCTGACTGTGCGGCTGGCCCGTTGCCGCCAACCGGCGGGGTGAGTCGCCGACGCCGTAGCGTTGTCCCCTGGCGGCCGACGACGGCTCAGCCATGATGATGGTGGCGCGGCAGTATGCGGCGCACCGACGCTTCGGTCCCGGGCTCCACGATCACAAACTGGCCCATCATGCCCTCGTCCTCGTGCCGGAGAATGTGGCAGTGGTACATGTAGGGCGTTCTCGGGTCGGTGTGGTGCCCGAACTGCACGGCGAGCCGCACCGTCGACTTGGCGGGAATGAAGACCGTGTCCTTCGGGCCCTGCAGGTATGCCGGCGGCGGCCTCCCGTCGACGTCCAGGATGCGGAATGCCACCTCGTGGATGTGAAAGTTGTGGGCGTAGACGGTGTTCTGGACCTGCCAGATCTCGGTCGCTCCCGCCGGAACCACCTCGTCGATCCGGGTCATCTCCATCTCACGCCCGTTGATCTCGTCGCTGCCGCTCAGCCGGAACCTACGCTCGCGAGCGCCGGCCGGTGCCTCGACGCGCGGGCTCGCGGACAGCCGCCGCGGCACCGACGGCCCTGGCCTGAGCTGGTCCGCCGCGACGAACTTCACCAGGTCGTAGTCCCCTCCGTCGATGCCGTTGTCGCCGGCGACGCTGCGCAGCACGACCTGGTCGCGCGGGGCGAACTCGACCAGAACCTCCAGCCGCTCCCCCGGGCTCAACTGCACGCGGTCAACCGTGGCCGGCACCGCCAACAGGCCGGCGTCGGTGCCGATGACGTGGAACCGTCGCCGGTCGACGAACTCGACGTTGTACATCCGCGCGTTGGAGCCATTCAGGATGCGCAGCCGCACCAGCGTCGTGGTCACCTCGAAGAACGGGTCGTAGACCCCGTTGACCAGGATCTGGTCGCCGATGAGGCCCCATGTCGGCTTGGGATCCTCCTGCAGCGCGCCGTTCGCGTCGAGGATCTTGTCCTGGAGGATGAGCGGGATGTCGTCCACCCCGTAGGTCGAGGGCAGGTCCGGCGCGGCCGGCGCCGGGTCATCGACGAGGAAGAGACCCGCCAGTCCGCGGTACACGTGCTTTGCGGTGCTGCCGTGCAGATGTGGGTGGTACCAGGATGTGGCCGCCGGCTGGTCGACCGTCCAGTGCGGAAGCCAGGTGGTGCCCGGCTGGACTGTCTGGTGCGGGCCGCCGTCCATCACCGCGGGCAATCGCATGCCATGCCAGTGGACCGTGCTCGGCTCACCGAGTTGGTTGTGCACCCGCATCGCGACACGGTCGCCACGCGTCGCGCGGATCGTCGGGCCGAGGAACGCGCCGTTGAAACCCCACGTCGGCGTCGGCCTGCCCCGGAGCACCTCCGTCCGCCCGGCCCGCATCGTCAGCGAAAACTGTTTGGTGCCGTCCGCGGCAACGGCCGGATCCAGCACCGGCGGCACCCTCAGCCGGTTGGTAAAGGTCAGCTCGCCGGAGTTTCCCTTCGAACCCGCGCCCTGGCTGCCGCATCCGGCGAGGGCGGCCAGTCCGGCGAACACAAGAAGATCACGACGCTTCACCAAGTGATCATGCTCGGCGCCGTGCGGGCGCCGCATCGGGGTCCGACCCGGACAACACCCCGACGATCCGACCTGCCAACCGGTCTCAGCCGCCCAGTCCGAGCTGGGGATAGAGGGCGTCGGGGGCGGCGAGGGCTCCGGGCGGCCGCGTGACGTCGAAGTCCGCGCCGAAGTCGCTGTAGCGCAGGGACGCGCTCGGCATGCCGTTGGCGCCGGGGATCGAGAAACTGACCAGCCGGCCATCGGCATCGAGCGAGGCCTGGAACGGGTTGCTGCGCGCACCGTCGGGAAAGCCGTCCGGACCGGGGCGGAAGTTGATCCCGTTGCCGCTGCCGATCCTGGTCAGGTCGATCGTCCCAGCGATGTGCGGGCCGTCTGCTCGGGCCGTGACGATCGCGTCGATGAGGCGCGCCGAGCCGCCGGGGTCGTTCCTGCCCGGGGCGAAGCTGAGGGCGAAGTCCGACGGCACCCGGGCTGGGTCGAGGGTCAGCCATTCGTGGCCGACACCGGGCAGGTCCAGCTCGGTCCTCAGGTAGACCTCGTCGCCGGTCATCCGGATCTCGATGACCCGACCGAGCGCCGAGATCGTGGCGACGGCGCGCTTGTGGACGTTGTCGTAGCGCGACAGCGTCGTGATCTGGCTCGCGATGTCGACGTCGGCGCGGAAGCTCGTCTGATCGATGAACTTCGTGCCCGACCTCAGCAGCTCGATCGCCGTGGCGGTGGCGGTGGCGTGCGCGCTGGCGGTCGGCGCCGGGGCGGGTCCGTTCTCCGTCCGCGCGCCGGCCGAGCACCCCAGGAGAAGCAGGGCTCCCGCGGCGACGGCGGCCGCCGCTGCTCGACGTGTCATGGCCGCAGGGTAGGCGGCTTTCGCAAGCTCACCCGGACTCAGCTCCCGCTCCGCCCTCGGGTCAGCCCGTCGTCCATGGGCGGAGCTTCGCGGGGTTGCGGACCGCCCAGATCCGCGTGATCCGGTCGCCGGCCATGTCGAACGCCATCACGGTCACCGTGACGCCGGCCAGCTGCGCCACCAGGCCGGGCCGACCGTTGACCGTCCGCTCCACGATCCTCAGGTCAGGTGCCCCGCCGGTGACGTCGACGAGCACGCGGGCGACCTGCTCGCCGCCCCGGATCGGGTGGAGTTCGGCACTGACCAGGCCGCCACCGTCGCCGATCGCCGTGACGTCGGGGTCGAGCAGGCCGATGAGGGCCGCGATGTCCCTGGCCTCCCACGCCTGTTTGAAGTCCCTGACCACCTCGGCCTGCCGCGCCACCGGCGTCGCGGGAGCCCGCGACGCGCGGATGCGCCGGCGGGCCGACGAGGCCAGTTGCCGACATGCCGCCGGGGTACGGCCGACGATCTCGGCCACCTCCCCGAAGGAGTAGCGGAAGACGTCGTGCAGGACGAACGCGACGCGCTCGGCCGGGGTCATCGACTCGAGCACGACGAGGAACGCCATGTTGACCGACTCGTCGAGGGTGACCCGGTCGGCCGGGTCGGCAGTGTCGCCGTCCGACCGCCCGCCGGTCCACTCCGCGCGATCGGGCAGCGGCTCCGGAATCCACTCGCCCACGTAGCGCTCCCGCCGGACCCGAGCCGAACGCAGCAGGTCGAGGCAGATGCGACTGGCGACCGTCGTGAGCCAGGCTCCCGGGGACTCGATGGCTTCCCGCTCGCGCGGGGACAGGACGTACCAGCGGGCGTACGTCTCCTGGACGACATCCTCGGCATCGGCCAGCGAGCCGAGAAGCCGGTACGCCACGTTGGTCAGCCGCCGCCGCTCGCTCACGACCGCGCCGAAGCCCGGATCGGGTCCGCCGTGGCCTGGCTCGGATGGGGTGGTCATGGTGTCGCCGGCTCCCTCGGTCGCAACTGCCCTCGCCAGTGTGACGAGACGGCACACCGATCTGTGAGGCCGGCGGGTCACCTCACATTTCACGGGGCCGGTCCGTCGTACCGCTGAGACCATCCCGCGAGGCAAGGAAACGATCATGGAACCCGTGAAGGTCGCCGTCATCTACTACAGCGCCACCGGCACCGTGCACGCGCTGGCGCGAGCCGCCGCCGACGGCGCGGAGAAGACCGGCGCACAGGTGCGACTGCGCAAGGTCGCCGAGACGGCGCCGCCCGAGGCGGTCGACGCCCGGCCGGAGTGGGCGCAGCACATCCGCGACACCGCCGACGTCACCGAGGCCAGCCCGGACGACCTGGCCTGGGCCGACGCGGTGCTGTTCGGCACCCCCACCCGCTTCGGCAACGTGGCCAGCCAGCTCAAGGCGTTCATCGACACCACCGGCGGCCTGTGGTTCCAGGGCAGGCTCGCCGACAAGGTCTACTCGGCCTTCACGGCCTCCAACACCGCCCACGGCGGGCAGGAGTCGACCATCCTGGCGCTGGGGAACGTGTTCTACCACTGGGGCGGCATCATCGTGCCCCCCGGCTACACCGACCCCGTCCAGTTCCAGAGCGGCAATCCCTACGGCACCTCCCACGTGGCCGGCGACGGCCCACCCGGGGACGTGGTCCTGGCAGCCGCGCGTCACCAGGCCCGCCGGGTCGTCGACACCGCGGCGGCGCTCAAGGCCGGCCGCGCCGCCTGACGCGGGCCGGCCGCGGACGGACACCGCCTCGGCGGCGCCCCGGCACCTGTCGGCCGGGGCGCCGCCGCGGCGGCCCGCTTCACGCGACGGCGACGGTCTTCGGTGTGGTCTTCGAGTCCAGCCAGGTGTTGATGAGCTTGGTGAAGTCGCGCCCGGTCTGCTTGTTGACGAAGGCGATGAACGAGGCCCGGTCCTGCTGGGTGTTGCGCTGCTCCTGCACCCAGGCGCGGGCCAGCGCGAAGAACACCTTGTCGCCCAGCTTCCGGTGGATCTCGTGGAGCATGGCCTCCGGGCAGAGGTAGACGTTGCCCTCGGCGAAGTTCTTCGGGTTGGGCTTGCCGGGCGGGCCGAGCTTCTTGCGCATGGCGGTGTCGGCGTCCCGCAGGTACCGGTCCAGGCTGGCGTCGCTGAGGTGCAGGGTGTCCTTGGTGTACAGGTCCTGGGCGTACTGGGCCCAGCCCTCGTTGAGCCACAGGTCGGTCCAGGTGGTCGGCGTGACGGAGTTGCCGAACCACTGGTGGGCGTACTCGTGCAGCAGGTCGCTTCCCCAGCGGTCCCGGCGGGCCTTGGTGTTCTCGATCTTCCGGCCCATGGTGATCATCTGCTGGCTCTCCATGCCGGACGCCGAGTCCACCACCACGACGCCACCGGACGGGAACGGGTAGGGACCGAACTTCTTCTCCAGCCAGGTGAGATACTGCGGGGACTTCTTGAGGTACGGCAGCAGCTTGTCGTCGGCGCCCTTGCGGTACCAGAAGGTCAGCGGAATGCCCCGCGGCCCCTTGGCGGTCAGCTTCTGGTACTTCCCGACCGCGAGGGTGGTCAGGTACGTCGCGACCGGGTCGGCGCTGCGGTAGGTGAACGTGGTCCCGGACTGCCCGGCCGGGGTGCCGCTGGCGATCGCGGACCAGCCCGCCGGGACGGTCACCCGGATGTCGTAGAGGGCCTCGTCGGACGGCTGGTCGTTGGCCGGGTACCAGGTGAACGCCCCGAACGGCTCCTGCATCGTCCAGAGGCCGCCCTCCTTCGTGACGGTGAGGCCCAGGTCCTCCACGTCCTTGCGGTGCGACGGCATCGGCGTCGTCTTCGGCTTGCCGTGGTACTTGACCACCAGCGTCACCGGCTTGTCGGCGACGACCGGCGCGGTCACGGTCAGCTTCTCCTTGGCGACGGTGCCGGTGACCGTCGTGTCGTCCAGCGTCACCCCGTCGACCTGGTAGGGCATGAAGTCGAGGACGAGGGCGGGAGCGTCCTTGGTGGGCCGGATCCGCAGGGTGGCCGTGCCCGTGAGGGTCCTGGTCGCCGGCGCCCAGTCCAGCGCCAGGTCGTAGTGCAGGACGTCCAGGGCGTCGGTGCCCCGGGCCGGGTAGACCTTGTCGGCGACCGGGGTCGAGCGCCCGGCCTGCCAGGCGGTGTAGTCCACGGCGGGGGCGGTGGGGCTCGGCGTGGTCGTGGGGGCGGCGGAGCCGGCGGCCGGGGCGGCCGGATCGGTGGTGCACGCGGCGACGAGCAGCGGTGCGAGAAGCAGGGTCAGTGGTACGTGGCGACGCATCAGCGCACCCTACGGCAGAGATCCACTTCTGTGGGGGCCTCGATGTTTCTCGCAGACGTACGCGGTCACTCCGCCGCCGGCAGGCTGCGCCCGCGGGCCGTCGGTCACCTCCGCCGGGCGCGGGCGGTGGCCCGGGCGTTGGCCTTCTCGATGGCCTGGACCAGCTCGTCTCTGTCCAGGCGCTCCGGATCGTCGATGCCCACCCGGCGGGCCACCTCTTCGAGGTGCCCCGTGCTGGCGTTGGCGTCGACCCCCTGGGCGGTCGGGCGGGCCCGGTCGCGGGAGGCCGGGGTGCCCAGCGCCGCCTGCGGGTCTGACGGCCCCTTGTGTTCCTTGGGCTCCCAGTGGTCGCCGACCTTCTCGTGGGTGTGCTTCAGCGACGCGAACGCCGTGCGGTGCGCCCGCTCCCCGTCGCCGTAGGTCTCCTCGGCCGACTCCAGCGTCTTCTTGTACGTGCGGACCGCCTTGTCGTCCGAACGCGCGACGGTCGACGGCACGTCGTCGCGCATCTCCTCGGCCTGCTCGTGCTTGTCCGGCATGACATCGCTCCCTTCCCGTCCGGGTTACCGGCCCCATTCGTCACGGGCGGCATCGGTGCCGGCCGGGACCACCCGGGAGGCGGTCGCGGACACCATGTCCCGCACCTCGTCCGCGAGCCGGGCCGAACTGCCACCGGCCGCGCGCAGTTGCTCCAGCCCCATCGCGCCGAGGACCACCGCGGTGGCCAGGTAGCCGGCGGTGAGGCCCGCGGATGCCAGCCGGCGAGGCAGGAAGGACTCCAGCAGGCGCAGGACCGTGGTGGAGGCCGCACCGGCGCCGAGGACCAGGCAACCGCCCGCGGTAGCCAGCAGCGCGATGCCCAGCCCGGCCGGGCGGGCGGCCTCGGTCAACTGCCCGCGGACGGCGCGGATCTCCTCGCGGACGACGTCCGCCACATCCTGCGCCAGACGGTCGGTCGGGCTGCCGCTTCGCCCATCGCGGCCCGAATGCCCGGTCGCGTCGCTCATGCGCGCCTCCCCCTGAGCTGGTTCACGGGTTCTGCGGGTACCCGGCTGGCCGGGCCACACACCGGAGGGGCCGCCCTTCCTCGGTCGTGCGGCAGGCGTTTCGCGCAGGAGCTACCGCTCGGGGACGGCGTCCAACCGGACGCAGCAGGCGCCGGGGCGTGGTGCGAGCCGGGGCAGCAGGTCGGCCCGGCCGGCAGCGTCGACCATGCCGGTGAGGAACGCGTGGTTGAGCCCGCAGACCAGGGCGGTCTGCCGGCTGGCCAGGGCGTGGAACGGGCAGTTGCGCAGCAGCACCTGGTCGCCGAGCGTCTCGGGTTCGAAGCCGAGGCCGGCCAGTACGGCGACGAGGTCCTCGCCGGCGTCGCGTACCCGGGCGCCGATGTCCCGGCCGCGTTGCCGGGCATGCCGCCGCGCCGCCTCGGGGGCGTCGTGGGGGTCGTCGGCGACCGCGTCGGCGAGGATCTCGGCGATGAGCTCGTAACGCCGCTCCGGAACGGTGATCGCCACGCCGTCGCCGGCCGCCTCGTAGACCTTCGGCGTCCGGCCCCGGCCCCGGGGCTGGTCGGCCGGTGTCTCGTAGCGGGTCCGCAGCAGCCCGGATTCGACGAGCTTGTCGAGGTGGAACGCGGTGAGGTTGCGGGACATGCCGTGCGCCTCGGCCGCCTCCTCGCGGGTGACGGGGTGATCGGCCCGGCACACGTAGTCGTAGAGCGCCCGTCGGGACCGGTCGACGAGCGCGGCCATCGCGTTCCAGCGCTCCCCCGTGCTCACAGCCCCGAGGTTATCACCAACGATGGCTATTGAAATTCCGGACGCGCTGGGGCAGCATGACCGCTATCACCAATGAGCGTTGGTGAAAATAGACCTGGGGGTTCCCGTGCGACCCATGGATCAGGCCAAGCACCCGGTGACCAACCTGGCCGGTCGCTACGGCCACCCGCTTCATCCCGCGCTGGTGGCGGTGCCGATCGGCGCCTGGGTGGCCAGCTTCGCGTTCGACCTGGCCACCCGTTACGTACCCGGGTCACCGGACCTGGCCGACGGCGCACGGTGGCTCATCGGCCTCGGCGTCCTCGGCGCGCTCGCCGCCGCGCTCGCCGGCTTCCTGGACCTGTTCGCCATCCCCACCGGCACCCGCGCGCACCGCACCGCGCTCGCGCACATGGCGATCAACCTGGCGGTCACCGGCGCGTACGCGGTGAACTTCGCCCTCCGGGCCGACGACCCGCCGGGTCCGGTGGCCGCGGGGCCGCTCGTGCTCTCGGCGGTCAGCCTCGCCGGGCTGGCCGTCGCCGGTTACCTCGGCGGCGAACTGGCCTACCGGTACGGCGTGCGCGTCGCCGACGAGACCACCCAGGCGCACGGCTACCACCGCACAGACAAGGAGAACTCCTGATGGGCATCGCCGCACTCGTCACCTGGCTGATCACGGCCGCCGGTGGCTTCGTCATGCTCGGCACCTGGATCAGCCGGGGCGGCCACCGACCGGGAAGCGGCAGCCGCCTGGCGCCGGGCCTGGTGTTCGGCCACGCCGCGCTGGCCGCGATCGGGCTGATCCTGTGGATCGCCTACCTGGCCGTCGACAACGACGTGCTCGCCTGGGTCGCGTTCGGGGCGCTCCTGCCGGTGGCGCTGCTCGGGTTCACCATGCTGGCCCGCTGGATCCCCGCCCGCCGCTCCGGGACCGCCGAGTCCCGGTTCCCCGTACCCGTGGTGGTCGGTCACGGCCTGTTCGCCGTCGCCACGCTGGTCCTGGCCGCGCTCGCGGCCCTCGGCGTCGGAGGTCGCTGAGGTGAGTGTCACCGCCCTGCGGGTGCAGCACCAGCGTCCCCGCCGCGACCCGGCCGCCGCCGAACGGGCGGCCGCGGAGTTCCTGACCGCGCTCGGCGTCGACCTCTCCGCCGACGGGCTCGCCGACACCCCGGGCCGGATGGCCCGCGCCTACGCCGAACTGCTCACCCCGCGCGAGTTCCAGCTGACCACCTTCGACAACGACGAGGGCTACGACGAGCTGGTGCTGGCCCGGGCCATCCCGATCCGGTCGGTCTGCGAACACCACCTGCTGCCGTTCGTCGGCGTGGCGCACGTCGGCTACCTGCCCGGCGAGCGCATCCTGGGACTGTCCAAACTGGCCCGGGTGGTCGAGCTGTTCGCCCACGGCCCCCAGGTCCAGGAGCGCCTCACCAAGCAGATCGCCGACTGGCTGACCAGCCACCTGCGCCCGCGCGGGGTCGGCGTCGTCATCGAAGCCGAGCACCTCTGCATGACGCTGCGCGGCGTCCGGGCCGTCGGCAGCAGCACCATCACCTCCACCCTGCTCGGCACGCTGCGCGAGGACCACCGCTCACGCGCCGAGTTCTTCACCCTGACCGGGGTCGGCCCCCGCTGAATCGCGTACCCCGAGAGGAGCTGGACCGATGTCGACAACCGACACGTTCGTGATCGTGGGCGCCGGGCTCGCCGGCGCGCGGGCCGCGCAGACGCTGCGGGAGGAGGGCTTCGACGGCGGCGTCGTCGTGATCGGCGACGAGCCCGAGCGACCGTACGAGCGGCCACCACTGTCCAAGGGACTGCTGACCGGTGGCGCCGAACCCGACAGCGTGTACGTGCACGAGGCCGGGTGGTACGCCGAGCACGACGTCGACCTGCGCACGGCCGCCCGGGCCGTCGCCGTCGACCGCTCCGCCCGGGAGGTCCGGCTCGCCGACGGCCAGCGCATCCGGTACGACAAGCTGCTGCTGGCCACCGGCGCCACGCCCCGCGACCTCGCGGCGCCCGGCGTCGACCTCGACGGGGTGCTGCGGCTGCGTACCCTCGCCGACAGCCGGCGGATCGGCGCGGCGCTGGTCGACGGCGCGCACCTCGTGATCGTCGGGGCGGGCTGGATCGGCCTGGAGGTCGCCGCGGCCGCCCGGCAGCGCGGCGCCACCGTGGACGTGGTCGAGACCGCGGCGCTGCCGTTGCACCGGGTGCTCGGCGACGAGATCGCCCGGGTGTTCGCCAACCTGCACCGGGACCACGGCGTCACCTTCCACTTCGAGGCCGAGGTCCGCGAGATCCGCGGCGCCGGTCGCGTCTCGGCGGTCCTCTTGGCCGACGGCACCGAACTGCCCGCCGACGCCGTGGTGGTGGCCGTGGGCGTGCGGCCCAACACCGAGTTGGCGACGACGGCCGGCCTCACCGTCGAAAACGGAATCCACGTCGACGCGTCCCTGCGCACCGCCGACCCGGACGTCCACGCCGCCGGTGACGTCGCAAACGCCTACCATCCCCTGCTGCGCCGGCGCCTGCGCGTCGAGCACTGGGCCAACGCACTGCACAGCGGGCCGGCGGCGGCCCGCGGCATGCTCGGGCGGCCGGTCAGCTACGACAACCTGCCCTACTTCTACACCGACCAGTACGACCTCGGCATGGAGTACGTCGGACACGCCCCGTCCGGCGCGTCCGACCGGGTCGTCGTCCGGGGCGACGTCGCCAAGCGCGAGTTCATCGCCTTCTGGACCGCCGGCGGGCGGGTGCTCGCCGGCATGAACGTCAACGTGTGGGACGTCGTCCCGTCGATCCGGCGGCTGGTCGCCGCGGCGCACCCGGTCGACCTCGACCGGCTGGCCGACCCCGACGTGCCGCTCGACGAGCTGCTGCCGCCCGGCTAGTCGCCGTCGCGCCTCGCCGGGCCGGCCGGCACCGATGGATGCCGACCGGCCCGGGCGCGACTAGTTGCCCTGGTCGTGCGGGACGGTGACGGTGACCGTGCAGCCGACCGGCCGCCCGATCTCGTCGTGGCCGGCGTACGTGAGCTGGTACACCCGGTCCCCGCCGTCGCCGGCCCGCTCGGCCCGCAGCTGTCCGCTCGTGTCCGGCGTGCCGACGGCGAAGCCGCTGGCGTCCGCGGCGTCGCCCCCGGTCACGCCGGTGAGGGTGAACGCGTTCGGGCCGAGCACACCGTCGTGCAGGTCCACGGTCACGTCGACGTCGACCAGCTCGTGGTTCGGCGGCCACAGGACCGGTCGGTCCGCGGCACAGTCGAGCTGCCGCACCGGCAACGGGTTCGCCAGGGTGGCGGTGGCGTGCCCGATGGTCGCGGTGAGCCGACCGCCGGCCTCGTAGTACATGTGCGCGGTGCGGCCGTCGAAGTAGAACGTCGGCGCGGCCGAGCGGCCGAGGTCGGGCGCGGCGGCCATCGAGTCGTGCACGATGCCGAGGTGGACCTCCTGGTCGAAGTCCTCGCCGACGTCCACGGCGTGCATGTTGCCGTCGGCGGCGTGGTAGATCACCAGGTTGCGGTCGTTCCAGCGCAGGAAGAACGGGCCCGAGGCGTTCGGGCCCTCGATGCCCTGCGGGGTCACGATCGGTTCGGGCTGCATCGACCAGGTCCGCGCGTCGGTGGAGACCGCCCACCGGATCCGCCGGGACACCGGCCCGGTCGGTCCGGGCGCCCCCGCCGTGGGATTGTCCATGAAGAGCATCAGGTACCGGGTGCCCAGGCGGGGCACGGACTGCTCGAACACCCGGGCGTAGGAGGTCTCGCCGCCGGTCGTCTCGTTCCGGCTGACCGCGGTGCCTCCGTAGTCGAAGTGGATGCCGTCGTCGGAGGTCGCGTACCGGGTGATGGAGTTCTCGCCGTGGAAGTAGAGGAAGAGCTTGCGCTCCCCCTCGATCCACACGGCGTGCGGCGAGGAGATGTGGCTGACCGTGGCGTAGTGCGGCAGCCAGGTGTTGCTGATCAGGGGGTTGGCCTGGTACTCGGTCCACGGGCCGTCGATCGAGTCGGCGTAGGCGAGGGCGATCCCGCCGGGCCGCTCGTGCGGGGCGTAGTACAGGTAGTAGGTCCCCAGCGGGTGGGCGAAGTAGTCGGCGGCCCGGATGACGCTCGGGAAGATGAACTCGTTCGTCGGGTTGTAGGTGAGGGCGCTCTTGTCGAACGCGGTGCCCTGGTAGGTGAAGTGCGGGAAGTCGAGGCCGGGATCCGCGGCGGCCGGTGCGGCGCCGGCCAGGGCGGCGACGAGCAGGCCGGCGCTGGCCGTGGCCAGGGCGGCGCGTCGAGACGACGGAACGGATGGCTTGGTCATGCGGCTTCCTCTTCGGTCGGTGCGATCGGACGCGGTGACGGTTCGCGAGCAGCGCAAGGTGACTCTCAGTGAGAACACAGGGGACATCGACCGGCTGACGCGTCGTGGCGTCGCCGCGCTAATACGTATTAGCATCTATGTTTCTCGAATGTTGCTCGCTCGGCGGCGCTCCTGTCAAGAGGTGGCCGGCGCCGCGCCGATCCGCCCGGCCCACCGACCAACCGGCCCGGCGGCCGGTCCGCTAATGCGCATTACTCCTGCGGGTTCATCGCCACGAAATCTTTGCGCTCACCTCTTGACACACGCCGGCCCAGCCGCCAGGCTCCTTCCCAACGCCGAGGCTAATACGCATTAGCCGCACCGGAAGGACACGACGTGACCGCTCCCCCCCGACGTGTCACCCAACGTGACATCGCGCGGATGGCCGGTGTCAGTCAGGCGACCGTGTCGCTGGTGCTCAACAACCGGACCGACGCCGAGGTGCGCATCGCCCCGGAGACCCGGGACCGGGTGTTGCGCGTCATCGCCGAGACCGGGTACGCCGCCGACCCCGTAGCCCGCCGCCTCGCCTCGCGGTTCAACCGGATCATCGGCGTCTTCACGTACGAGCCCGCGTTCCCCAGCGGCAGCCGGGACTTCTTCCACCCCTTCCTGCTCGGCATCGAGGAGTACGCCGAGCGGGTCGGCTGCGACCTGCTCCTGTTCACCAGCGCACCGGTCGTGGACGGCCGGCGGCGCATCTTCCACCAGGACAACCGGCTGCGGCTGGCCGACGGGTGCATCCTGCTCGGGCGCGAGATCGACGGCGCGGAGCTGCAGCGGCTCAACGCTGACGGATACCCGTACGTCGCCGTCGGGCGCCGCGACGACGCCGGCGGCCCGGTCCCCTACGTCGGCGCCGACTACGCCAAGGCGGTGGCCCGGCTCGTCGAGGCCGCGCTGCGGCACGGACACCGGCGCCTGACCTACGTGAGCATGGGCACCACCGCGGAATCCTCCGAGGACCGGTTCCGCGGGTTCCGCTCCGCCGCGACCACCGCGGAGAGCGCCGGGCAGCTGTCGGCGCCGGCCGGGGATGCCGACACGACCGTCGACACCCTGATGGCCGGCGGGACCAGCGCCGTCTTCGTCGAGGACTTCGCCACGGCGGTGGCACTGGAGGCCGCTGCCCGCCGCCGCGGCCTCACCGTGCCCGGCGACCTGTCGATCGTGACCCTCGGCGACCCGACCGTCCCCGTCCCCACCGACATCGTGTTCACCGGGTTCCGCATCCCCCGCGAGGAGATGGGCCGGCAGTCGGTCGAGGTGCTCACCGGCGTCATCGACGGCAGCGCCGGCGGCCTCCAGCAGCGACTTCTCCCCTGCCAACTCGTCGAGGGCAGCACCCTCGGCACCCCTGATCCGGCGGTCGACCGCCGCTGAGCGGCCGGCCGCGCAACTGGAAGGAAGCAAGTGGTCATCATGCGTGCGGACGTCCTCGTCGTCGGGGGCGGACTGGGCGGTGTCGCCGCGGCGCTCGCCGCGGCCCGGACCGGCCGGTCCGTCATCCTGACCGAGGAGTTCGACTGGCTCGGCGGGCAGCTCACCAGCCAGGCCGTCCCGCCGGACGAGCACTCCTGGATCGAGCAGTTCGGCGCCACCGCCAGCTACCGGGCGCTGCGCGACGGCATCCGTGACTACTACCGTCGTCACTTCCCGCTGACCGAACGGTCCCGGGCCTGGGCCGACCTCAACCCCGGTGCGGGCTGGGTGAGCCGGCTCTGCCACGAGCCGCGCGTGGCCGTCGCCGTCATCGAACAGATGCTCGCCCCGTACCGGGGCTCGGGCCGGCTGCGGGTGCTGCAGCCGTACCGGCCGGTCGCCGCGGAGACCGACGGCGACCGGGTGACCGGCGTGACGCTGGCCCACCGCGACCGGGACGAGCGCATCGACGTGGTCGCGCCGTACGTCCTGGACGCCACCGAGACCGGCGAGCTGCTGCCGCTGACCGGCACCGAGTACGTCACCGGGTTCGAGTCGCGGGAGGAGACCGGTGAGCCGAGCGCCCCGGCCGAGGCCCAGCCGATGAACATGCAGGCGGTGTCCGTCTGCTTCGCCATCGACCACGTCGACGGCGACCACACCATCGACCGGCCCGCCGGCTACGACTTCTGGCGCGACTACAAGCCCGACTTCTGGGGCGACCGGCTGCTGTCCTGGAAGTCGCCGCACCCGCGCACCCTGGAGATTGTCGAGCGCAGCTTCACCCCCAACCCGGACGACGACCCGTTGAGCGTCAACGCCGACCAGCGCGTCAACCCCGGTGACGGCAACCTGTGGACGTTCCGGCGGATCGCCGCGCGGCGCAACTTCACCGACGGCGCTTACGGCAGCGACATCACGCTGGTGAACTGGCCGATGATCGACTACTTCGAGGGCCCGGTCATCGACGTGCCGAACGCGTCGTGGCACCTGGCCAAGGCCCGCGAGCTGTCGTACTCGGTGCTCTACTGGCTGCAGACCGAGGCGCCCCGCCCCGACGGCGGCACCGGCTTCCCCGGCCTGCGGCTGCGCGGCGACGTGACCGGCAGCGCCGACGGCCTGGCCCAGGCCCCGTACATCCGCGAGTCCCGCCGGATCCGGGCCGAGTACACCGTCGTCGAGCAGGACCTGTCCCTGGCGGTCCGGGGCGAGCACGGCGCGGTCGACTACCCGGACGCGGTGGGCGTGGGCATGTACCGGATCGACCTGCACCCGTCGACCGGCGGCGACAACTACATCGACGTCGGCTCCTGCCCGTTCGAGATCCCGCTCGGCGCGCTGATCCCGCAGCGGATGGAGAACCTGCTGCCGGCCGGCAAGAACATCGGCACCACCCACGTCACCAACGGCAGCTACCGGCTGCACCCGGTCGAGTGGAACGTCGGCGAGGTCGCCGGCCTGCTCGCCGACTTCTGTCTGGCGCGGGGCGAGTCCCTGCGTGCGGTCCGCAACACCCCCGGTCTGCTGGCCGACTTCCAGGACCGCCTCACCGCGGCCGGCGTGGAACAGCGCTGGCCGCGGATCGCGGGCTACTGAACACACACCCCCGGTGAGGAGAAGATTGTGAGAGCAGGAAAGGCCCTGCGCGGCGTCGCCGTGGCGCTGGCCGGCGCGCTCGCCCTGACCGCCTGCGGCGGCGGTGGCGAGTCGGCCGACAGCGGCCCGGCGAAGCTGCGGATGACCGTCTGGTCGGCCAACGAGGCGCACCTCAAGCTGTTCAACGAGATCGCCGACGAGTACCGCAAGAGCCACCCGGACGTCGCCGAGATCAAGTTCGACCCGCTGCCGTTCGACAACTACACCACCACCCTGACCACCCAGATCGCCGGCGGGAACGCGCCCGACCTCGCGTGGGTGTTCGAGAACTCGGCCCCCGACTTCGTCGCCTCGGGCGCGCTCGCGCCGCTGGACGACACCCTGAAGAAGGCCGAGGGCTACCAGTACGAGGACCTCTCCCCCGCCACGCTCAAGCTCTGGCAGAACGACGGGAAGCTGTTCGCGTACCCCTTCTCCACCTCGCCGTTCGGGGTGTTCGTCAACACCGACATGATCAAGAAGGCCGGGCAGAAGACCCCGGCCGAGCTGATCGCGGCCGGGCAGTGGACCTGGGACAACGCCCTGACCACCGCGGCCGCGGCGGCGGCGAAGTCCGGCAAGGCCGGCCTGGTCATCCGGGACTTCGACTACAAGGGCTGGGACAACCTGTCCACCTTCTGGACCGGGTGGGGCGCCCGGGCGTGGAGCGAGGACGGGAAGACCTGCGGCTTCAACAGCCCGGAGATGGTCGACGCGATGACCGCCCTGCACAAGGCCACCTTCACCCAGAAGGCGCTGCCCGGTCCGGGCACGACGGCCGACTTCTTCGCCGGTGACTCGGCCATGACGGTCACCCAGATCTCCCGCGCGTCGCTGCTGAAGGACGGCGGCTTCGGGTGGGACCTGGTGCCGCTGCCGGCCGGGCCGAAGGGGAACTACGCGGTGGTCGGCCAGGCCGGCATCGGGGTGATGAAGAAGAGCCCGCACGCCAAGCAGGCCGCTGACTTCCTGGCGTTCTTCACCAACCCCACGAACTCGGCGAAGCTCGCTCAGTTCTTCCCGCCGCCCCGGCAGTCCCAGCTGACCGCCGAGACGCTCGCCAAGACGAACCCGAAGCTCAAGCCGGAGCAGCTGCAGAAGGTCGTCATCGACGGCATCACCAACGGCGTGGTCAAGCCCAGCCACGCCGGCCAGGCCGAGCTGAGCCAGCAGGTCCGCGCCGGCCTGGACCCGCTGTGGCAGCCGAACGCGGACGTCAAGGCCGTCCTCGACGGCGTCTGCACCAAGATCCAGCCGCTGCTGGCGAAGTAGGGCTGACGATCATGACCCAGACGGACACCAGGGTGGGCCCGGCGGCTGCCGGGCCCGCCCCGGGCCCGGCCCGGCCGTTCTGGACCACCCGCCGCCGGGACCACCTTGCCGGTTACCTGTTCATCGCCCCGCAGCTGCTCGGCAGCGCCGTCTTCGTGATCCTGCCGCTGATCCTCGTCGTCTGGTACAGCCTGCACGAGTGGAACGTGCTCGCCGGGACGTTCGAGTTCGTCGGCACCGACAACTACCAGGCGCTCGTCGACGACCCCAACCTCGGCGCGGTGCTGCGCGCCACCGGGCTGTTCTCGGTCGGCCTCGTGGTGTTCAACCTCGGCCTGGCGTTGCTGCTGGCCGTCCTGCTCAACCAGAGGCTGCGCGGCACCATCCTGTTCCGCACGCTGTTCTTCTCCCCCGTCGTGGTCTCGCTGGTGGCCTGGACCATCGTGTGGGGCTTCCTGCTGCAGGACAACGGCGGGCTGAACAGCCTGCTCGACACCGTCGGGATCGACGGGCCGAACTGGCTGCGCGGCGAGGGCACCGCGATGGTGTCGGTCATCGTCGTGCAGGTGTTCAAGAACGTCGGCCTGAACATGGTGCTGTTCCTGGCCGCCCTGCAGGGTGTGCCGGCCGAGCTGTACGAGGCCGCGCAGGTGGACGGGGCGAGCCGGATGCGCCAGTTCTGGCGGATCACGGTGCCGCTCATCAGCCCGACGATCCTGCTCACCTCGATCATCACCGTGGTCGGGTCGCTGCAGGTCTTCGCACAGATCGCGGTGCTCACCCAGGGCGGGCCGGGCGCGTCGACGACCGTGCTCGTCTACTACCTGTACCAGCAGGCCTTCCAGTTCCATCACTTCGGCTACGGCGCCACGCTGTCGATCGTCCTGTTCGCCATCGTGCTCGCGCTCACCGTGCTGCAGTGGCAGATGCGCAAGAGGTGGGTCTTCCATGAGTCGTGACCTGTCGCGGCGGACCAAGCTGGTGCTCTACGGGGTGCTGCTGGTCCTGGCGATCCCGTTCGTCTTCCCGACCTGGTGGATGGTCACCTCGTCGTTGAAGCCGGTGGCGGACATCTTCGCCTTCCCGCCGGACCTGCTGCCCACCAACCCGAGGCTCGACGCGTACCGGCGGGTGTTCGAGTTGCAGCCGTTCGGGCAGCAGTACCTGAACAGCCTCTACATCGCGCTGCTCGTCACGGTCGGCACCCTGGCCGTGTCGGCGCTGGCCGGGTACGCCTTCGCCCGCATCCGGTTCCGCGGCCAGAACGTGCTGTTCCTCGTCGTCCTCGCGGGCCTGCTCATTCCCAGCGAGGTGACGATCGTTCCGCTGTTCCAGATGTTCTTCAAGCTCGGCCTGGTCAACACCCACTGGCCGCTGATCCTGGTGCCGATCTTCGGCGCGCCCAGCGTGCTGGCGACGTTCATCATGCGGCAGTTCTTCATCAGCCTCCCCGGCGAGCTGGAGGAGGCGGCCCGCGTCGACGGCCTGGGCCGTTTCGCCACCTTCTGGCGGATCGCCCTGCCGCTGTCGCGGCCCGCGCTGGGCGCGGTGGCCATCTTCACCTTCCTGCACAGCTGGAACCTCTACCTGGAGCCGATCGTGTTCCTCTCCTCGCCGGAGAAGTTCACCCTGCCCCAGGCGCTCACCCAGTTCGTCGACGCCTACGGCGGCCCCATGTGGGACGTCCAGCTGGCCGCGGCGTCGATGACCGCGCTGCCCGTCCTGGTGGTCTTCGTCATCGCGCAGAAGCAGTTCGTCGAGGGCCTCGCGCACACCGGCCTCAAGGGATGACGACACCGGTCGTCGGCATCGACATCGGCGGCACCAAGACGGCCGCCGCGCTGGTCGACCGGGGCGGGCAGGTGCGGGAGCGCCGGGAGGTCCCCACGCCCGCCCGGTCCGGCCCGGAGGCCGTGCTGGACGCCGCCGCCCGGCTGGCCGCCGACCTGCTCGGCGCGACCACCGGGCCGGTGGGCGTGGGCACCGCCGGCGCGGTCGATCCCACGACCGGCGGCATCCGGTACGCCACCGACAGCCTGCCCGGCTGGACCGGCACCCCGGTCGCCGACGCGCTGGCCGCCCGGCTGGGCCGACCCGTACGCGTCACCAACGACGTGAACGCCGCCGCGCTCGGCGAATGCTGGGCCGGCGCCGGACGGGACCGCGCCCATGTGCTGCTGGTGGCCGTCGGCACCGGGCTGGGCGGGGCAATCGTCCGGCACGGCCGCGTCGAGGCCGGTGCCCGCGGCGCCGCCGGCGAGGTCGGGCACCTGCCGGCCCCGGGCGCCGACCGGCTGCGGTGCGGATGCGGCCGGTACGGGCACCTGGAGGCGATCGCCTCGGGCAGCGGGCTGGCCGCCGCGTACGCCATCGAGACCGGAACCCGAGTCACCGGCCGGACCGTCGCCGAGCGGGCGGCGGCCGGCGACGCTGCCGCCCGGCGGGTCGTGGACCGCGCCGGCGCCGCCCTCGGCGCGGCCCTGGCGGGGTTGGTGACGCTGCTCGACCCGGACGCCGTCCTCGTGGCGGGCGGGGCGGGCGGCGCGCTGCTGCCCGCCGCGTCGGCCGCCTACGCCGCCGAGCTGCCCGCGGGCTGGGCCGGCGTCCCGCTGCTGCCCGCCACGCTGGGCGCCGACGCCGTCGTGGTCGGCGCGGCCCGCCTGGCCCTGGACCGACCCGACATCGAGAGGACCACCGCGTGAACGTGCTCGACGACCTGGCCGGCGGCCTGGTGGTGTCCTGCCAACCGCTGCCCGACGACCCCGAGGACCCGATGCGCGACCCGTACGTGCAGGCCCGGGTGGCGGCCGCCGTGGTGCGCGGCGGCGCGGTGGCGGTCCGGGTCAACGGACCGGACGACATCACCGCGGTACGCCCCGTCGTCGACGTCCCGGTGATCGGGCTCTACAAGCACGGCACCGAGGGCGTCGTCATCACCCCGACCGCGGCGCACGCCCTCGACGTGGCGCTGGCCGGGGCGGACATCGTCGCGGTCGACGCCACCGACCGCCCCCGGCCGGACGGGCGCACCTTCGCCGACACGGTCCGCCTGATCCGCGAACGGACCGACGTGCTGATCCTCGCCGACGTCGCCACCGCGACCGAGGGCGTCGCCGCCGTCGAGGCCGGCGCGGACGCCGTCGCCACCACACTGTCCGGCTACACCCCGGCCAGCCCACCGACTGACGGGCCCGACCTCGGGCTCGTGGCGCGACTCGCCGCACAGCTGTCCGTGCCGGTGATCGCCGAAGGGCGGTACCGCACCACGGAACAGATCGGCCGGGCCTTCGACGCGGGTGCGCACGCGGTGGTGATGGGCAACGCCGTCACCTCACCGCTGTGGATCACCCGCCGGCTCGTGCCGGCCACCCCCCGCGCGGCGAGCGCACCGGAGAAGAGGGAGTGAGCATGAGAAGACGTACCCTCCTGGCCACCGGCGTGGCCGGGCTGGCCACCGTGGCCATCGGCCGGCCCGCCGTCGCCGGGCCCGCCGGCCGGCAGCCGACCGTGGCACTGGTGCCGCTGGACGACCGGCCGGTCAACACCTACGCGCCGCAGATGACCGCGGCGAGCGCCGGCGCCCGCGTGCAGCTGCCGCCACGGGAGCTGCTGGGCCGCTTCTTCACCCCCGGCGACGGGGCCGCCATCGCCCGCTGGCTCGGCACCACCGACGGCGCCGACGGGTACGTGATCTCGGTCAGCATGCTCGCCTACGGCGGCCTGATCGCCTCCCGCACCGCCGCGCCGACCCTGGCCGCCGCCCTGGACAACCTGGCCGCCATCCGGAGCCTGCGCGCAACCCGGCCGGACGCGGTGATCGAGGTGCACGACACCATCCAGCGGCTGGCCGTCACCAGCACCGGCACCGAGCTGGACAAGTATCGCGACGCGCTGGTCAGCTGGGCGAAGCTCTACGACCAGGTGGTGAACCTCGGGCAGGAGGAGCTGCGCGCCCAGCTCGACGCCGTCCGGGCGCAGATCCCCGACCAGGTCGTCGAGGACTACCTCGCCGCGCGGGCCCGCAACCACCAGGTCAACCGGCTCATGGTCGAGTGGGTCGCCGACGGCACCATCAGCCACCTCGTGCTCTCCGAGGACGACACCGCGCCGGTCGGCCTGGCCCGGGCCGAGCGGGTGGAACTGGAGGCGCTGGTCGCCGACCTCGGCGTCGGCGACCGGGTGGAGATCTTCCCCGGCGCCGACGAGGTCGACGCGCTGCTGGTCGCCCGCGTCATCGCGGCCGGCACGACGCCCACCTACCGCATCGAGTACGCCGGCGTCTCCGGCGAGAGCTGGACCGCCCAACTGGAGGGCATCCCGTTCGCCGAGAACATCCGCCGGCACGTGGCCGCCGTGGGCGGGCGGGTCGTCACCGGCGACGCGGACATCGTGCTCGCCGTGAACACCCCCTCGGCGGCGCCCGCCCAGCGGGCCGCCGACCTGGACGCCTTCGTCGGGCGGACCGGTGAGCTGCTGGCCGCCGGCACCCCGGTCATCGTCGTGGACCCGCTCATCGTCAACAAGGCCGACCACGACCTGGTGGCGCGGATGGAGAGCCGCCTCGATCTCGCGGCGCTGCTGTCGTACTCGGGGTGGAACACCGGCGGCAACGCCCTCGGCCTGGCGCTCGGGCACGGCACCGCGCGGTGGGCGTACCTGCGCTCCTCCGGCGGCGGGTCCGGTGTGCCGGAGCTGCGCGGGCCCGGCCAGGCGCACGCCGAGTACCTGCTCTACCGGTTCGTCAAGGACGACCCGTGGAAGAACATCGTGCAGGTCGAGGCGTACGCACACGCGCGGGCGCAGGGCTGGGACCCGCTCGCGCTCACGCCGGAGCAGAAGACCTACTTCGACGGCTGGGTGCGGGAGCGGCTGGTGCCGCTGACCGAGCGGTACTTCGCCGACCACTTCGCGGGGCACCGCATCGTGCTGGGCCGGCGGGGCGCGAAGACGTTCACGGCGACGCTGGCGCGGTTCGAGTCGGCGCGGGTCGAGCTGCCCTGGGACCGGCTCTTCGAGGTGATCCTGGAACCCCGGCTGCAGCTGTCCTGACCGGACGGCGGTCGCGCCGGGAACTGACTTCCCGGCGCGACCGGTCCGGTGCCCGGCTCCTGGTGTCGCGAGGGCTCAGCCCGCCCGCTCGCGGTGCGGGCGCGGTCGGTGCTGCCCGTCCTCGCGGTCGATCCGCAGCTCCCGTTCGAGCTCGCCGATGACGGCGCGCAGGTCGTCCAGCCGTTGGGTGAGCGCGATCCGGTCGAGCTCGTCGGGGATCCCGTCGCCGTCCTCGTCGTAGTCCGGCGCCAGCCGTTCGGTCATCTCCAGCCGGCGGGCCTCCTCCATGGAGTTGACGATGACCGCGATCAGGATGTTGAGCAGCAGGTTCACCGTGATCAGGACGTAGCTGACGTAGTAGACGAGGGTCCACGGCGACACCGCCATGCCCTGCTGGAGCAGATCCGGCAGCGTCTCCAGCGACAGCAGCACGAACAGGGTCAGCAGCGAGCGGCCGATGTCGCCGTACTGCTCCGGGTACCGCTCCCCGAAGATCAGCCAGCCGGCCATGCCGTACACGTAGAGGGTGACCGCGGCCAGGGCGAGGAAGCCCGCGACACCGGGGAGGCTCCGCCACAGCGCCGCCACGATGGTGCGCAGCCCGGGCGAGAACCGCACCAGCCGCAGCACCCTTGCGACCCGCAGGAACCGCAGCACCGCCGAGTCGCCGTGCAGGCCGGGAATGAAGATGCTGGCGATGACCAGGAAGTCGAAGACGTTCCAGCCGTGCCGGAAGAAGTCCTGCGGCCGGCGACCGAAGGCCAGCACCCGGATCGCGATCTCGACGACGAAGACGAGCCGGAAGCACCACTCGAGCCACCGCACCGCCGGATGCGCCGACCCGAGGTCGCGGTAGGTCTCGAAGCCCAGCACGACCCCGTTGAGCATGATGACCACGACGATCACGACGTCGAAGGCACGCGAGTCGGCGATCAGGCGGCAGCGTTCCGCCAGACCGGATCCTTCCGCCGGGGGTGCGTCTCGTTGCTCCGGCACGGTTGGCGCCCTCACCGCACCGACCCGCCCGCTCCCCCGCCGGGACCGTCGGAGTGACCAGGTGCGGGGTGCCGGGCGACCATGCCGCCAAGCCTAGAGGTGCGGCCGGCTCACGTCCGTCGCCGTCCCCCCGTCCCGCCCGGCGCGGGGCGCATCCCGGCCTGCGGCGGCCGCCCCGGCCATGCGGGCACGCCGGCCGGCCGGCGTCAGGGTGTCGCTTCGACGATGCGCAGGTCGCGGTCGGCGCCGTCACCGAGCGCCCGCAGCGCCTCCTGGTAGGCGGAGGTCTCGTGGGCGGCGACCGCGGCGTCGACGCTGTCGAACTCGATGAGCGTCGTCCGCTCCAGCACGCCGGACTCGAACGCGTACGCCGGCAGGCCGCGCGCCAGGAAGGTGCCGCCGGCGGCCCGCAGTGCCGGCCCCGCCAGCTCCGCGTATGCGGCGACCTTCTTGTCGTCGCTGATGGACCGGTAGGTGGTGATCCAGTATGCCTTGGGCACCGTCGCTGTCTCCCGCTCATCTGGATGGGCGCTCCCCTGCTGGACTGCCCATACGCAGCGTAGCCGCAGTTCAGCACCGTCACGCGCACTCCGCTGCGCTCGACCTGCTCCCCCACGCCCGATCGGTAGCAGCCCGGCCCGACGACCGGCAACTGTGAACGAGCAGCCCATGCCTGTGCGTCCGCGACGCGCTTACGCTTTGTACGGACGCGGCGGAGAGCCTTGGCTGGTGTCTGGAGGCGAGCCATGGTACGCAGAGTTCTGGCTGTTCTGCTCGGTGCGGCGTTGACGTTCGCGGGCCTGGCCGAGGGTGCCTCGCCGGCCCAGGCGCTGCCGACCCCGAGCGGATACCCGATCACCGGCGTCGACGTGTCCTACTTCCAGGGACCATCGCTCGACTGGGCCGCGCTAGCCCGGGGCGGCGCGAAGTTCGCCTATATCCGGGTCAGCGAGCAGGATGGCCGAGCGGTAGCGCACAACAATCCTGATCCCTTCTACGCCACCAACCGTGCCGGCGCCCGGGCCAACGACCTGTACACCGGGGCGTACCACCGAGCCCGCCCTGACCTGAGCAGCGGCAAGCAGCAGGCGGATGTCCTGCTCGGCTTCGCCCCGTACATCGCCGATGGACGCAGCCTCCCGCCGATGCTGGACATCGAGTGGCCCCGGACCGAATGGGGCCTGAACGACTGCTACAACATGACACCCGCCCAACTGGTGGCCTGGGTCCGGGACTTCGTCACCGAGATCGCGGTGAGCACCGGTCGGCAGGCCATGATCTACACCAACACGAACTGGTGGAATCCCTGTACGGCCAGCAGCCAGAGCTTCGCGGCGAACCCGCTCTTCATCGCCAACTATGCACAGAATCCACCGCCGTTACCGGCAGGCTGGGCGTCTTTCACCGTATGGCAGCACGCCGCGGGCGCCCCCATCCCCGGCTCCGACTTCTCCACACCCGATCTGGACGTCTTCAAGGGCGACTACGCATCGCTGGCCCGACTGCTCGGCGGCCCCGCGACCAGCCTGCTGGCGACCGTCAACATCCGTTACGTGACTGCGGACAAGTCCGGAGCCTCAGCCTTGATCGCCAACCGGACCGTGATCGGACCCTGGGAGCAGTTCGACCAGATCGACGTGGGGGGTGGGTTCGTGGCGTTCCGCGCCCGGGTCAACGGCCGGTACGTCACGGCGGAGAACGCCGGCGCCTCACCGCTGATCGCCAACCGCACAGCTGTGGGGCCCTGGGAGAAGTTCCGCATCACCACCAACCCCGACGGCACGGTCAGCCTGCTGGCCAACGCGAACAACCGGTACGTGACCGCGGAACAAGCCGGTGCCCGGCCACTGATCGCCAACCGGACCGCCATCGGCCCCTGGGAGAAGTTCCGCGTCGTCACGCCGCCGGCCCCTGTCCACCTGCTCGCCAACGCGAACCTCCGGTACGTCACGGCGGACAACGGCGGCACCTCAGCCTTGATCGCCAACGGAGCCATGACCGGTCCGTCGCAGCAGTTCGACCAGATCGACGTGGGGGGTGGGTTCGTGGCGTTCCGCGCCCGGGTCAACGGCCGGTACGTCACGGCGGAGAACGCCGGCGCCTCACCGCTGATCGCCAACCGCACAGCTGTGGGGCCCTGGGAGAAGTTCCGCATCACCACCAACCCCGACGGCACGGTCAGCCTGCTGGCCAACGCGAACAACCGGTACGTGACCGCGGAACAAGCCGGTGCCCGGCCACTGATCGCCAACCGAACCGCCATCGACCCCTGGGAGAAGTTCGTCCGAATGACCAGTTGACCGCCGAGACTCTCGCCACGGCGCGGTGGGCGGCGCGGTGACACAGGGCGACGTAACGACGGGCGACCGTTCTCGACAGCCCGTGATCCGCAATGTGTCACGAACCGGTAGTGGTCTTCGCCGAGACGCCTGCCACCTGTGTCGTGCGGTTCAGGTTCGGGTGTTCAGCTGTTCTGTGGGAAGCCAAGGTTCACGCCACCGTGGGAGGGGTCGAGCCACCGGCTGGTGACCACCTTGGATCTGACGAAGAAGTTCACTCCTTCCGGCCCGTACGCGTGCGCGTCACCGAACAGGGAGTCCTTCCACCCGCCGAAGGAGTAGTACGAAACCGGGACCGGGATCGGAACGTTCACTCCGACCATGCCGATCTCGATCTCGTTCTGGTAGCGCCGGGCTGCGCCGCCGTCGTTGGTGAAGATGGCAGTGCCGTTGCCGTAGCGGTTGGTGTTGACCACCTCGACGGCGGCGTCGTAGCTGGGCACCCGCAGCACCGAGAGCACCGGCCCAAAGATTTCGTCGGTGTAGATGGACATGTCGGTGTCGACGTGATCGAAGAGGCTCGGCCCGAGCCAGAAGCCGGCTCGCTCACCGTCGATCGGGTGGCTTCGCCCGTCGACCACCAGCTCTGCCCCCGCGGCCCGTCCAGCGTCCAGGTACGACACCACCCGGTCGCGGTGAGCGCCGGTGACCAGCGGTCCCATTTCGCAGCCCGGCCGACGGCCGTCGCCGACTTGGAGCGCGGCGATCCGCTCGCTGATCTTGCCGACCAGCGCGTCGCCGACTGGGTCGACGGCCACGACGACGGAGATGGCCATGCAGCGTTCGCCGGCCGAGCCGAAGCCGGCCGAGACGGCGGCGTCGGCGGCGAGGTCGAGGTCGGCGTCGGGCAGTACGACCATGTGGTTCTTCGCGCCGCCGAGCGCCTGCACACGCTTGCCGTTGCGGGTGCCGGTCTCGTAGACGTAGCGGGCGATCGGGGTGGAGCCGACGAAGGAGATCGCCTTCACCGCCGGGTGTTCGAGAATACGGTCGACTGCCTCCTTGTCGCCGTGCACGACGTTGAACACTCCGTCCGGTAGCCCGGCTTCGGCGAACAGTTCGGCGAGGAAATTCGCCGCGGACGGGTCCTTCTCGCTCGGCTTGAGGACCACGCTGTTACCGCATGCGATCGCGTTCGGCGCGAACCACAGCGGCACCATGGCGGGGAAGTTGAACGGGGTGATCACGCCGACCACGCCGAGCGGCTGCCGGATGGAGTACACGTCGACCTGGGTGGAGGCGTTTTCGCTGAACCCGCCCTTGAGCATCTGCGGGATGCCGCAGGCGAACTCCACGTTCTCCAGCCCGCGTTGGATCTCCCCCGCGGCGTCGGACAGCACCTTGCCGTGCTCGGCGGTGATGATCTTGGCCAGTTCGGGCCGGCGGGCGCTCAGCAGTTCCCGGAAGGCGAACATCACGTTTGACCGCTGGGCGAGGGAAGCCGTACGCCAGCGGGTGAATGCCTCGCCGGCGGTGGCGACGGCCTGGTCGACGACTGCGGCGGTCGCGAAGTCGACGTGCCCTGCGACCTGTCCGGTGGCGGGGTCGTAGATGTCGCCGGCGCGTTCGGCGACGCCGTTCCACGGCTTGCCGCCGATCCAATGGGTGGTCCTCATCGCTGCTGCACCTCCTTAGCCACGGCCTCGATCGACTGGGTCAGGATCTCAAGCGCCTCGTCCGCCTCGGCGCGGGCAAGCGTCATCGGTGGTGCCAGGCGGATCACGTTGCCGTACAGGCCGCCCTTGCCGACGAGCAGTCCACGTTCCCGGGATTCCTCCAGCAGTGCGGCGGCGGCCGCCGGGTGGGGCGCGCCGTCGGGTCCGACGAGTTCCAGCGCGATCATCAGGCCCTTGCCGCGGACGTCGCCGACCACGGGATGCGCCTGCGCGGCCGCACGGAGGCCGTCGAGCAGCCGGGCACCCAGGTCTGCGGCGTTGGCCTGGAGGTCGTGCTCCAGGAGATAGTTGAGCGAGGCCAGAGCGCCGGCCGTGGCGAGCGGGTTGCCCCCGAAGGTGGAGATCGAGTTGGCGCCGAGGCAGTCCATGAGGTCTGCCCGGGCGATGACTCCGCCGATCGCCAGGCCGTTGCCCAGGCCTTTGGCGAAGGTGATCGCGTCGGGTACGACGCCGTGCGCCTGGATGCCCCAGAAGTGCTCGCCGGTGCGGCCCCAGCCGGTCTGCACCTCGTCGGAGACGAGGAGGATTCCGTACTCGTCGAGCACCTTCTTGAACTCGCCGAACAGCCCGTCTGGTGGGGTGGCGAAGCCGCCGACGCCCTGGATCGGTTCAACGATCATGCACGCGACGTCACCCGCGGTCGTCGTCTCGATGATCTCGCGCAGGTCGGCGACGCAGGCGCGGACGTAGTCCGCGTCGGACAGGTCCCGGAAGGGGCTGCGGTAGCGGTAGCCGCCGTGCACCCAGCTCACCTTGACGGGGCTGAGCGCGCTGGCCGACCAGCCGCGGATGCCGGTGATGCCGACGGTGGCGAACGCGCGGCCGTGGTAGGAGTTGCGCAGGGCGAGCACCTGCTCGCTGCGCCGGTACTGGGTGGCGAGCATCAGCGCGGTCTCGTTCGCCTCGGTGCCCGAGTTGGTGAAGAACACCTTGGCGTCCGGAATCCCGGAGAGCTCCGCGATCTTCTCCGCGAGCTCGACCTGCGACTGGATCAGGTAGAGCGTGGAGGAGTGCAGCACGCCGGTGTCGATCTGCGACCGGACCGCGTCGCTGATCTCGGCCACGTCGTAGCCGATCGCGTTGGTGAGGATGCCGGCGAAGAAGTCGAGGTAGGTGCGTCCCTCCCGGTCGGTCACCCGGCGACCGGACGCACTGGCGAACTCGATCGGCTGTTCGTAGTACAGCGCCAGCCACTTCGGCATCACGGACCGGTGTCTGGTCAGCAGCTCGCGGTGCGCCATCGCGTCCTCCGTATCTCCGCCGGTAGGCCGAGTGTGGCGGCATTCGTTGTCCAACCGCTATGTGCAACCTGTACCGCTCTGCGGCCGCTGCCATTACGTTGTGTGCAATCCCGGCAGTAGGGAGGTCGCGATGTATCCCTCCGTCGCAGAAGCCGTCGCGCTGCCGGTGTTCCGGCGCGCGAGGCCGCAGGTGGTGGCCGGGTCGGCCGGGATGCAGGGCCGGGTCCGCTGGGTCCACGTGGCGGAGGTCGCCGACATCGCGCACCTGCTCCGCGGTGGGGAACTGGTACTGACCACCGGCATCGCCCTGCCCGAGGAGCCGGCGGCGCTCACGGGCTACGTGGACGACCTGGCCGCGGTCCACGCGGCGGGACTGGTCATCGAGTTGGTCCGCCGGTGGAACGATCACGTACCCGAGGCGCTCGTGACGGCGGCCGACCGGCACCGACTCCCCCTGATCACGCTCGCGGAAGAGACGCGGTTCGTGTCCGTCACCGAGGCGGTGGTGGCGCTGATCGTCGACGCTCAGCTCGCCGAGCTGCGGGCCGCCGAGCAGGTGCACGAGACGTTCACCTCCCTCACCGTGGCCGGGGCCGAGCCGGCCGAGGTGCTGCGCGAGGTGGCCAGGATCTCCGGGCTGCCCGTCGTGCTGGAGACGCTGGGGCACGAGGTGCTCGCGTACGACGCGGCTGGGCAGGACCCCACCGAGCTGCTCGCGGACTGGAGTCAGCGGTCCCGGTCCGTGGCCGTGCCCGAGCGAACGGCCTACGACGAGGAGGCCGGCTGGCTGGTCACGGTGGTCGGCGCGCAGGGCGCCGACTGGGGACGCCTGGTGCTGCTCTCGCCGGACCCTCCGCCGCACCGGCACATGGTGGTCGCGGAGCGGGCCGCGTCGGCGCTGGCGGTGCATCGGCTCGTGGCACGTGATCGGGAGAGCCTGGAACGGCAGACGCATCGGATGTTGCTCGCGCAACTGCTCGGTCAGGCGGTACCGCCGCCGGATCTGGCCGCCCGGGCGGCCGCGCTGGGCGTCGGCCTCGAACGGCGGCAGCTCGTCGGGGTGGCGATCCGGCCCGGGCACGTGACGCCACGCGCGCCTGCGCTGGCCACTCAGGAGGTTCTGCGCGACCTTGCCGAGGTGACCGCGTCGGCCGCACGGCGGGTGTCGGTGCCCGCCCTGGTGGGCGTCGTGGACGACACGAGCGTACGGGCGCTGTTGTCGCTGCCCGCCCACGCCCGGGTCGACGCGGTCCTGCGTCGGCTGGCCGAGGAGGTACACCGCTCGACGGCCGGCCCGGTGCTGGTAGCGGTCGGCACCACCGTGTCACACGCCGCCGAGGTGCGCCGCAGCCTCGGCGAGGCCGCCCACGTCGCGGGGGCGGCCCTCCGCACCCCCGGTGCGCAGCTCTACCACAAGCTGGACAACGTGCGCCTGCGCGGCCTGTTGCACCTGTTGCGAGAGGACGAGCGGGTCCAGGCGTTCGCAGACCGGGAGTTGGGCCCGCTGCTGGCGCGGGACGCCCACCAGCGCAGCCGGCTGGTGGAGCTGCTGCGCTGCTACTGCGAGCAGGGCGGGAACAAGTCGGCGGCGGCCGCCGCGGCGCACCTGTCGCGTACGGCCTACTACCAGCAGCTGTCGCGGATCGCGCAGGTGCTCGGGGTGTCGCTGGAGGACCCGGAGTCGGTGCTGTCGCTGTACGTCGCGCTCCTGGTGCACGAACTCGACGCGTAGGACCCTCGCAGCGCTAATCCACCCACCGTACTGATTGACAGGTGGGTGCGGGCATGCCGTGGACAGAGTGTGCCCCGATCACGGCAAGCGTGGACACTTTGCCGCTGCCCGTGGCGGGCTCGCGACACCCACCATTCCCAGATAAAGATCGCGCTGAACCGCCCACCAGGAGCGCGTGAGCCGGGTTGGTCGGCCAGTGTTGCGGCACCGTAACAGGAGGTGACCGATGACCGTCGAACCCCTGCCCCCGGCCGAAACCACCGCGGTCGAACCCGGAACGCAGATCACCCATCCGGATGGCCGAGTCGAGTTGCGTGACTTCTCCACGATCGCCGACAGCCGCTACTTCAACGAAGAGCTCGCCCCGGTGCCCATCGAGAGGCGCACCTGGACCACGTACAACTTCGCGGCGCTGTGGATCGGCATGGCGCACAACATCCCCACCTACCTGCTCGCCGCCGGGCTCATCCAGCTCGGTATGAACTGGGTGCAGGCGTTCCTCACGATCACGCTGGGCAACCTGCTCGTCCTGATCCCGATGCTGTTGAACAGCCACGCGGGCACCAAGTACGGAATTCCGTTCCCGGTCTTCGCCCGGGCGTTCTACGGAGTCCGCGGCGCGAACCTTCCGGCCCTGCTCCGCGCCTTCATCGCGTGCGGCTGGTTCGGCATCCAGACCTGGATCGGCGGCGAGGCGATCTACGCGATCGCCGGGAAACTGCTGGGCTCCTGGTGGGTCGACGCGGCGCGGATCATGGACTACCCGTGGACGCTGTGGGCCTCCTTCTTCCTGTTCTGGGCGATCGAGATGGCGATCATCTGGCGGGGCATGGACACCCTGCGGCGCTTCGAGAACTGGGCCGCGCCGTTCGTCATCGTGGTGGCCGTCGCCCTGCTGATCTGGGTCATGGTCGAGGCGGGCGGGCTCGGCCCGATCCTGTCCGAGCCGTCGAAGCTGGGCTGGGGCGCCGACTTCTGGAAGCTGTTCGCGCCGTCACTGATGGGGATGATCGCCTTCTGGGCGACCCTGTCGCTGAACATCCCCGACTTCACCCGGTTCGGCGGCAGCCAGCGGCAGCAGGCGTACGGCCAGGTCCTCGGCCTACCCACCACGATGTCGTTCTTCGCCATCCTGTCGATCATGATCACCTCGGGCACGGCCGTGATCTACGGCGAGGCGATCTGGGACCCCATCCAGCTCGCCGCCAAGTTCGAGAACCCGCTGGTCGTCGCGCTGGGCCTGTTCACGGTCGTGGTCGCGACGCTGTCGGTGAACGTCGCCGCGAACACGGTCAGCCCGGCGTACGACTTCTCCAACGCCGCACCCCGACTGGTCAACTTCCGAACCGGGGGCCTGATCACCGGCGTGCTCGGCATCCTGATCCAGCCGTGGCGTCTGGTGCAGGACCCCAACATCTACATCTTCGTGTGGCTCGGGTTCTACGGCGGCCTGCTCGGCGCCGTCGCCGGGGTGCTCATCGCCGGATACTGGGTCCGCAGCCGCACGCGCCTCCAGTTGCCCGCCCTCTACCGTCCCGAGGGCCGCTACTGGTTCTCCGGCGGCTGGAACTGGGCGGCCATCGTCGCCACCGTCGTCGGCGCGGTCCTCGCGGTGGGCGGCGCCTACTCCGCACCAGGCAAAGGGCCGTTCCCCGAGGACGGGCTCATCCCGTTCCTCAAGCCGCTCTACGACTACAGCTGGGTGGTCGGTCTGATCGCCGGGTTCCTCGTCTACCTGGCGTTGTCGATGCCGCGCACCGCCCACGTCAAGGAGGAGAACCGATGAGCACCATCATCCGAGCCGGGCTGGTGCAGCAGAAGTGGACCGGCGACAAGGAGTCGATGATCGCGAACGCGGTGGAGGCGATCCGCAGCGCCGCGTCGCAGGGCGCGCAGGTCGTCTGCCTGCAGGAGTTGTTCTACGGTCCGTACTTCTGCCAGGTGCAGGACGCCGACTACTACTCGTACACCGAGGCGATCCCCGACGGGCCGACGACCGCGCTGATGCGTGAGCTCGCCGAGCAGCACGGTGTGGTGCTGATCGTGCCGATGTACGAGCAGGAACAACCAGGCGTCTACTACAACACGGCGGCGGTGATCGACGCCGACGGCACCTACCTCGGCAAGCACCGCAAGAACCACATCCCGCAGGTGAAGGGGTTCTGGGAGAAGTTCTACTTCCGGCCGGGAAACCTCGGCTATCCGGTGTTCGACACCGCGGTGGGCCGCATCGGCGTCTACATCTGCTACGAACGGCACTTCCCCGAAGGCTGGCGGGCGCTGGGGCTGGCCGGCGCAAAGATCGTCTTCAACCCCTCCGCCACGAGCCGCGGCCTGTCCGAGTACCTCTGGCGCCTCGAGCAGCCGGCCGCCGCGGTCGCCAACGAGTACTACGTCGGCACGATCAACCGCGTTGGCGTGGAACCGTTGGGTGACAACGACTTCTACGGCCAGTCCTACTTCGTGGACCCGCGGGGGCAACTGGTCGGCGACGCCGCGTCGGACACGGAAGAAGAAGTCGTCATCCGCGATCTCGACATGGACAGGCTGGCCGAGGTGCGCGACCTGTGGGCGTTCTACCGCGACCGCCGGCCGGAGACCTACGAATCGCTGGTGACCCCGTGAGCATCGTCATCCGCAACGGAACAGTCGTCAACGCCACCGGGGAGTACCCGGCGGACGTGCTGGTGGAGGGCGAGCGGATCGCCGCGCTCGCCGCGCCGGACTCGGGTCTGGCCCAGCAGTGGGCGTCCGGCGCCGAACGAGTGATCGACGCCGCCGGGAAGTACGTGGTGCCCGGCGGCATCGACGGCCACACCCACATGGAAATGCCGTTCGGGGGCACCTTCTCGGCCGACACCTTCGAAAGCGGAACGACCGCGGCGGCCTGGGGCGGCACGACCACGATCATCGACTTCGCCGTGCAGGGCAAGGGAACGTCGCTGCTGTCCGCGCTGGACAAGTGGCACAGCAAGGCCGACGGCAACTGCGCGATCGACTACGGGTTCCACATGATCGTCTCGGACGTCAACGACACGTCGCTCAAGGAGATGGAGGCCTGCATCGACGCGGGCGTGAACACCTTCAAGATGTTCATGGCCTACCCGGGTGTCTTCTACGCCACGGACGGGGAGATCCTGCGGGCGATGCAGAAGGCCCGGGACACTGGGTCGATGATCATGATGCACGCGGAGAACGGCATCGCCATCGATCAACTCGTCGCGCAGGCACTGGCGAGTGGACGGACCGACCCGGTACAGCACGGGCTGACCCGGCCACCCGAGCTGGAAGGAGAGGCAACCTCCCGGGCGATCACCCTGGCGAAGGTCACCGGCGCACCGCTGTACATCGTGCACCTGTCCGCCGCGCACGCCCTCGACGCGGTCACCCAGGCCCGCGACACCGGGCAGAACGTGTTCGCCGAGACCTGCCCGCAGTACCTGTTCCTGTCGCTGGACGACCTGGCCAAGCCTGACTTCGAGGGCGCGAAGTACGTCGCCTCTCCCCCGCTGCGGCCCAAGGAGCACCAGGCGGAACTGTGGCGGGGCCTGCGCACCAACGATCTGTCGCTGGTGTCCACCGACCACTGCCCCTTCTGCTTCAAGGACCAGAAGGGGCTGGGCCGGGGAGACTTCTCGAAGATCCCCAACGGGATGCCGGGCGTCGAGCACCGGATGGACCTGCTCTACCAGGGCGTCGTGAAGGGCGAGATCACCCTGTCGCGCTGGGTCGAGGTCAGCTCGACCACGCCCGCCCGGATGTTCGGCCTCTACCCCCGCAAGGGCGTCATCGCCCCGGGCGCGGACGCGGACATCACCGTGTACGACCCGACGGCCGAGCAGACGATCTCCGCCGGCAGCCACCACATGAACGTGGACTACTCCGCGTACGAGGGCATGCGGCTGACCGGGAAGGTCTCCACCGTGTTGTCCCGCGGCCGGATCGTCGTCGACGACAACGCCTTTCACGGCGCCGCCGGGCACGGCACGTTCCTGAAGCGCGACCTCAGCCAGTACCTGGTCTGACGAGGAGTTGACCGTGGAGTTCGGTGTCGTACTGCAGACCGACCCGCCCGCTCGCGACGTCGTGGCGGGCCTCGTCGCCGCCGAGGACAGCGGATTCCGCCACGGGTGGACGTTCGACTCCTGCGTGCTGTGGCAGGAGCCGTTCGTCATCTACTCGCAGGTCCTCGCCGCGACCAAGCACCTGATCGTCGGGCCGATGGTGACCAACCCGAGCACCCGCGACTGGTCGGTCACCGCGTCCCTTTTCGCCACCCTCAACGACATGTTCGGCAACCGAACCGTCTGCGGGATCGGCCGCGGCGACTCGGCCCGCCGAGTCATCGGCCAACCGCCGGCGAGCCTGGCCACCCTCGGAAGCGCCATGCGCGTGATCAAGGACCTGGCCGAGGGACGCGAGGTCGAACACCACGGCACGCCGGTGCGCATCCCGTGGGTGCGTGACGGCAAGCTGGAAATCTGGATGGCCGCCTACGGCCCGAAGGCGCTGCGGCTGGTCGGGGAGCAGGCCGACGGCTTCATCCTGCAGACCGCCGACCCGGACATCGCCCGCTGGACGATCGGCACGGTACGCGAGGCGGCCAACGCCGCCGGCCGGGATCCGGACTCGATCACGATGTGCGTGGCCGCCCCCGCCTACGTGGGTACGAACCTCGCACACCAACGGGATCAGCTGCGCTGGTTCGGCGGCATGGTCGGCAACCACGTGGCCGACCTCGTCGCCCGCTACGGCGACTCCGGGGTGGTGCCGAAGGCGCTGACCGACTACATCACAGGCCGCCTGGGCTACGACTACTCACACCACGGCCGCGCCGGCAATCCGTCCACCGACTTCGTCCCCGACGCCATCGTCGACCGATTCTGCCTGCTCGGCCCCGAGTCGGCCCATGTCGACCGGCTGCAGGAGCTCAAGGAGATCGGGGTCCACAACTTCGCCCTCTACCTGATGCATGACGACAAGGAAAAGACCCTCACCGCGTACGGCAAGAACGTGATCACGCACGTCTAGTGCCTCGCGCACGGCGGTGACCTGCATCCGGCGGGAGCGGCACGCCTCGATCCTGCCAACCGGACGCTCGCCACCAGGTCCCGGGCCGGCGGGGGTGATGTGGCTGACGTCCGCGGGCTCCCCAGGCGCCCGACGGGCACGGGCCGACCTCCGCCGATGCGTTGGTCGGCCCGCGCCCTCGGGTCAGCAGCGGGCTGGCTGCAGGACGATGTCGGTGTTGACCGTGCTACCGGACCGCACCTTGATCGTCCTTGTCAAACTGCTGAATCCGTCCTCGGAGTAGACCAGCGTGACCGGGCTGTCCCGCTTGTCGACCCAGACCGACCAGTGGCCGGCCTCGTCCGTCCACAGCGTGGTGGTGGAGTGTTTCGTCCGGAGCGTGACCGTGACGCGCGACAGCGGCGCGACGGTTCCGCTGCATCCGGCTCCGCTGACCGTGCCGCTCAGCCGACCCCACCGCTTCGGCGGATCGACGTGCATCGTGACCTGTACGGGCGCGGGCTGCACGGGACCGTCGACCCGGACCGCCACCGCGGCGTGGTAGTCGCCCGGCTGGTCCACCGTCGACGCGTCGCCGGCGTCGAGCTTGAGCGTCACGGTCCGGCTCTCCCCGGGCCGCAGCGTGAAGGCATCCCGGCTCGCGGAGAGCCACGGCACGTCGCCGGACGGCCCGCAGATGTCGTACCCCGGCAGCTCCTGGCCGCTCGCCGTGGCCTCGAAGTGTTGCAGCGCCCCGCCGACCCGGTAGACGCCGCACGCGGCGGCGCCGCGGTAGAACGGCGCCGGTGCGTTCGGCAGGGCGTGCCAGGCGCCGGTCATCGGATCGTAGGCGTGCCCCTCGTTGGTCACGGACGACGTCGGGCCCGTGCCACCGGCGACGCCGCCGCTCAGCAACAGCTGCCCGTTGGCGACCGTCGACGCCGCGCCCCACCAGCCGGTCGGCAGGCCGGCCACGCGGGTCCACGCGTCCGTGCGCGGGTCGTACGAGTGGGCGGCGGCCGACCCGTCACCGGTCGTGATGTCCACACCGCCGGCGCAGATCACCCGGCCGGCCAGTCCGCCGCAGGACATGAACGCCTCGCTCGCCGGGTAGTCCGCTCTGCTGCTCCACCGGTCGTGTGCCGCGTCGTACACAAACACAGTGGTGGTGGCCGGGGCGCAGTCGCCGGTGGCGCAACCGGACACCACGTACAGCAGGCTGTCGAGGACGGCGCTGCCGGCGGCGGCCCGGGGTGCGGGCATCGACGCGCCGCGCGTCCACACCTTGGTCACCGGGTCGTAGACCTGCACGTCAGTGACGGCGTCCAACGGTCCCCAGCCGCCGGCGACGACGAGCCGGCCGGAGACGAACGCCGCCACCGGCTTCTGCACGGGCACCGGCAGGTCGGGCAGTGCCGACCACAGCAGTCGGACCGGGTCGTAGACGTACCCCTTCGCCGTGGGGCCGTAGCCGTCGTGCGTGCCACCGACGACGTAGACCTTGCCGTCGTCGCCGCGGGCCATCGCGTTGTCCATGATCGGGCCGCCCGGGTAGTCGGCCATCGGCGCCCATGCCGGACCGTCGGACGATGCCGAGGCGGTGGTTGGCTGCGAGGTGACGGTCGGTGAGGCAACGGCGCGCTGCCCGGCGGGGGCGTGCCGGACGCCCGAGGCCACGCCCGGGACCCGTCGCACCGGAACCGCCGCGGCGGCGACCCGCCCGCCGACCGGGGTGAAGCCGCCGGGCTGCTCCACGAGGGAGACGTGCGCCGGCGCCGACCCCGAGTTGGTGACGGTGAACGCCGCCTGCTCGCTGTCGCCGAGCCGGACGCTACGCGTCACCGTCGCGGGGCGGATGGTGAGCGCCGCGGCGGCCAGCGAGAAGTCGGCCCTGTTGACGGTGTCGGCCGAGACGTGCACCGACCGCGTGCTGCTGACCCGGTTGCGCGCCGACGCGGTGAACCGCTGGTCGCCGCCGCCCGGGGCGAACAGGGCGAAGTATCCGTCGCCGATGGTGTCGTCGTCGGGGGTGGCCACCGACGTGGCCTGCGCGTTCGGGTGGGCGACCGCCGTCACGGTGGCCCCGTCGACGCCGTCGCCGGTGGTCGCGTCGAGGACCCGGCCGGCGACGATCCCGCCGGTCACCGGGTTGCAGGTACGCGTGCCGACGTACACGTCGTCGAGTTCCCAATAGCGGGCGAACTGCCCGGCGTAGTGGAACCGCACCAGCACCCCGCGGTGGTGGGCCGCCTGCGGGATCGGCACTGCCAGCGGCCCGTTGATGATGGCCAGCCCATCCTGCTTCCAGACGGTCGACCAGGTGGCTCCGCCGTCGGTGGAGACGCCCACGTCGGCCGACTGCGTCGGCAGGTACCCGACGAAGCGGGTGCGCAGCCCGATCACGGGGTGGTCGACGTCGGTGAGGTCGACCGGCGGTGTGGTGAGGGTGGTGTCCTTGCGGTCCTGGAACTGGGTGTCGATGAGGGCGAAGTTCCCGCTGCCCGTCGTCTCGTTGGTACGCGGGATCACGGTACCCCGGTTGAACTCCCACCCGTTCTGGGTCGCGTTGTCGACCCGCCAGCCCGCCGGCACGTCGGTGGAGTCGAACGGTTCGGCGGGCAGGCCGGCGTAGTTGTGGTGGTAGCCGGCGGCCGTACAGGTCTCGTCGTCCACGGGCACCGCGAGGTCCCGGCCGACGTCGGTGGCGTCGATGGTCACCTGCGCGTCGGCGGTGCGGTATCCGGCCGCGTCGGCCTTCACGCGCAGGGTCACGGCGGACTGTACGGGCACCCGCATGCGGTAGCGGCCGGTGAACGGGTCGGTGCGCACGGGCTGCAGTGGTGTGCCGGGTGCGGACACCGTGGCGTACAGCGGCCAGCCGTGCCCGGAACCGTCGGTCACCGTGCCGGACAGCGTGACCAGTGGCTGCGCGCGCAGCGCGACGTCCACGGTGGCCGTCTGGCCGTCGGTGACCTCGGCGGTCCGGGTCGCATCGGCGTAGCCGAACGCGGTAACCGCGACGGTGAACGTGCCGGTGGGCCGGGTGACGGCGAACCGCCCGGCGGCGTCGGTGGTGGCGGTGACGGCCTGGCCACCGCCGCTCACCGTGACGGTGGCGTTCGCGACCGGCGCGTGGCTGGTCGCGTCGGTCACGGTGCCGGCGAGATGGCCGTGGGGACCGGGTGCCCGGAACGCGGCGACCCCGTTCGGGGTCCCGAGACCCGTCGGGCCGTCGAACCCCTCACCGGCGGTGCACAGGTACGCTGGCGCCGGGTCGCAAATGCCGTTCCGCCCCTCGGTGATGTCGTTGAGGCTGCCGGCGGACGCGGCGTAGGGGTACCAGTTCGGCGTGTCGCCCGGCGGCGTCCGGCCGGCGAGCGCGTACACGCCGGCGATGATGGGGGCGGCGAGGCTCGTGCCGCCGTACGGCGCCCAGCCGTAGCCGCCGAAGGTCTGGTAGACCGCCAGACCGTTGAGCGGGTCGGCGAGGGCTGACACGTCGGCGACGCTGCGGCCGTGGCAGCCGGGGTCGGCCTGGAAGTACGGCTTCGGTTCCACTGTGGAACAGCCGCTGCCCGGCGCGCCGGCGTAGTTGTTCCACACCTGTTCCGTCCAGCCGCGGCCGATGGTGTCGTCGCGGGCGAGTGTGGTGCCGCCGACGGCCGTCACGTACGGCGACGAGGCGGGGAAGGACATGCCGTACCCGTAGTCGCCGGAGGACGCGACGATCGCCACCCCGGGGTGCTGGTAGTACTTCCCGTAGTTGGAGTTCACGTCGGCGTGTTCGGGACCGCCGTAGGAGTTCGACACCACCTGCGCGCCGCTGGCGACGGCCTGGTCGACGGCCTGCCCCAGGTCTCCGGCCGAGTTGCTGTCGGCCTCGACCAGCAGGAGGTGGCAGCGGGGGCACACCGCCGACACGGCGTCGAGGTCGAGCGAGATCTCCCCGGCCCAAGTCCCGTCCGCTATGGGGTAGGTCTGGCCGCCCCGCTGGTCGATCTTCTTGAAGCAGCCGTTTTCGGTGGTGCACGGGGGCAGGCCCCAGTGCGCCCGGTAGACCGCGAGGTCGGCCTCGGCCGTCGGGTTGTCGAAGGCGGCCACGACCGCGACGGTGACGCCGTCACCCCCCGCGGCGGGCAGGTTGTATGCGGAGGTGAGGTCGGCCGGCCCGTACCCGTAGATCGGCTCGGTGGCGCTGGCCTTCGGGGACGGCGGGGACGGCTGCGCGGGAGCCGTCGGCGGGATGCGGCGGATCGAATGGCACTGCGCGTACCCCGGCTGTACGGGCCCGGAGCACACCCGCTCGAGCCGCCACTGGCCGGACCCGCCGGCGGCCGTGGGGGCGGAACCCGTGGACACCGTGGCCGCCGGAGCCGCGTGGGCCAGGCCCATGGCGCCGGGAGTAGCCTGGGCGACCAGTGTGCTGACACCTATGGCGGCTAACGCGAACGCGCGTAACAGACGACGCGACATAGTGATCCTCCCCATTCGTGCCGGCAACGAGCGGCACTGCGTCACGCGTCGTCACGAGGGATCTCACCTGCTCTCCGCGCGCCAGGCACACCGGCTGCGAGACGATAACAGCGGGACGGCACGCAAGGATGCCCGATCCGGCCAGGTGCCGGTTTCGGCCGCGCGGGCCTATGCTCGCGGCTGTGACGGGCAACGGTGAGCCGGGTGCGTGGGATCTGATCGGGCTGTCCGACCTGGACCAACAGGTGTACCGGCGGCTCCTGCTCGACCCCGGGGCCGACGCCGGGTCGCACGCCGAGGCACTGGCGTGCTCGGCCGCGCAGGTGCGCGCCGCGCTGGACCGCCTGGTGTCGCTGGGCCTGGTACGTCACGACAGCGCCGACGACGGCCGCTACCAGGCCGTGGACCCGCTCGCCGGCCTGGCCGCGCTGGTGCGGGACCGCCGGCATGCCCTGGACCGGCTCGAGGCCGCGTCGTACGAGCTGTCACGGGTGTTCGCCGCCGGGCTCATGCGTACCGAACCGCGACGACTGTTCGAGGTGGTCGAGGGGCGCACGGCGACTGCGAGCCGCATCTACGACCTGCTCGGCTCGGCGAGGACGGAGGTGGTCGGGATCGACAGCCCGCCGTACGTCGCGCCGAGCAGCACGCACGTCAGTGACGCCGAACTCGGTCTGCTGCGCCGAGGCGTCCGGTTCCGCTCGCTGTACGCCAGCCAGGTCCTCGACGAACCGGCGCTGGTCGCCCGAATCCAGTGGATGGTCGACAACGGCGAGGAGGCCCGGACTCTGCCGCAGGTACCCATGAAGCTGCTGGTGGTCGACCGGGAGACCGCCGTGGTGCTCCTCGCCGGCGAAGAGACCGCGCCGGAGACCCTTTCGGTCGTGGCGGCGCGTTCGGCGCTGACCGACGGTCTCCAGGCCATCTTCGAGCAACTGTGGTCGCACGCCAGCCCCATCCGGTTCGGGTCGGGCCGCGACGGCGGCACGGTGGCGCGCGACCCCGGCACGAACGAACTCGTCGACCTGCTCACCGCGGGGATGAAGGACGAGTCGATCGCCCGCCATTTCGGGGTGAGCCCACGGACGGTCCGCCGCCGGATCGCCGCGCTGCTCGACGAACTCGACGCCACCGGCCGGTTCCAGGCCGGTGTCCGCGCGGTCCAGCGCGGCCTGCTCTGAGGTTGTCGGGCCACGTCCACCGGGAGGACATCGGTGCGACGTTCCCCAGCGCAGCGTCGACGGGGTCCGCCGGCAGCTACTCACTGAGAAGAGAGCTGTTCCTCTGGGCCGGATCCGTCTGGACACGCGTGGCGTCGACAACCCGCCGTACCTCGTTGCCGTCCGTGGCCTCGCGTCCGTCACGCCGCACCGGCGCCCTCAGGTGCACCTCCCGCGCTCCGGTGGCCGCGAGCACCTGCCGGACGTTGTGCGACCGGATGCCGCCGCCGGCGATGACCCGCAGCCGGTCGCCGGCCCGCTGTCGCAGGGCGGCGATGCGCGTGGCACCGGCCAGCGCGGTCGGTGCCCCGCCGGAGGTGAGCACCGCGTCGGCCCCGAGGTCGACGAGTTCCTCGATCGCCCGCAGCTGGTCGCCGACCTCGTCGAACGCCTTGTGCACCGTCACCGGCAGCGGTCCCGCCGCCTCGATGAGGCGCCGCAGCACGGGCAGATCGAGGCCGCCGTCGGCGGTGACGGCACCGACCACCACCCCGACCGCGAGACCGTGCGGATTGGCCAGGCTGCGGATGGCCTCGATGTCGGCGAGCATGACCTGCTCCTCGATCCCGCTCACCCGGAAGTCACCGCCACGGGGCCGGACCATGACCCGTACGCCCACCCGGCGCAACGTCCGCAGCGCGACCTCGACCGTCCCCGGGCTCGGCGTGGTGCCGCCCTGGCCGAGGTCGGCGCACAGCTCCAGCCGGTCGGCTCCGGCGGCCTCGGCCACCAGCGCGGTCGGCACGTCACTCACGCAGATCTCGACCGTGGTCATGCGGCCGCCCCGGCCCGGGCGGACGCCGCGGTCGACTCCGGACGCAGCGGGAAGTGGCAGGCCACCTGGTGCGCGTCGCCGGCCAGCGGCGGCTCGGTCTCGCAGACGTCCTGGGCCAGGGGGCACCTTGTCCGGAACCGGCACCCGGCGGGCGGGTTCAGCGCGCTGGGCAGCTCGCCCCGGATGGTCATCCCGTCGCCCGCCGTCGCGGCGTTCGGCGTGACGGAGGGGACGGCGTCGATGAGTGCCTGCGTGTACGGATGCCGGGCGGCCCGGACCACGTCCCGCGCGGGCCCGACCTCGACGAGCTTGCCGAGGTACATGACGCCGATCCGGTCCGCCATGTAGTCGACGACGGACAGGTCGTGGCTGATGAAGACGTACGCCAGGCCGAGCTCCCGCTGCAGGTCCCGCATGAGGTTGAGGACCTGCGCCTGGATGGACACGTCCAGCGCGCTCACCGGCTCGTCGCCGACGATCAGCCGCGGTTGCAGGGCCAGCGAACGGGCCAGCCCGATGCGCTGCAGCTGACCGCCGGAGAACTCGTGGGGGTAGCGTTCCAGGACCCGCCGCGACAGCCCCACCTGGTCGAGCAGCGTCGCGATCCGCGCCCGCCGCTCCGCCGTCCCGCCCACCTTCTGGATCTCGAGGGGTTCGGCGAGGATGGCGTCGACGCGCATCCGCGGGTTCATCGCGGCGTAGCTGTCCTGGAACATCAGTTGGACGTGCCGGTGCATCCGGCGACGCTCCCGCCCGGCCAGGCCGGCGATGTCCGTGCCGTCGAGCATGATCTGCCCGGCGGTCGGCTGCTCCAGCCCCACGGCCAGCCGGCCCACCGTGGACTTGCCGCAGCCGGACTCGCCCACCAGCCCGAACGTCTCGCCCGGGCCGACGTCGAACGACACACCCGCCACGGCGCTCACCTGCCCGGCGGTCCGGCGCAGCAGCCCGCGGCCGTGCGCGGCGTAGTTCTTGACCAGGTCCCGCACCGACAGGACGGGCGTCGTGGCCGGATCCCCCGCGCCAACCGTCGGGGCGGCCGGCTCCGGCGCCGGCGCGACCCGCGCCGGAGCGGCCGTGGAACCGGTCGTCTCCGGCTCGCCCCAAACCGGGGTCGGCAGGGTGACCGGTGCGGCGGGCACCGGGTGCAGGCAGGCGTGCTGGTGCCGGCCGGTCGACAGGGTGGGGTCGGTGGCCCGGCAGTCGTCGCCGGCGTGCCGGCAGCGTGGCGCGAAGCGGCAGCCGGTCAGGGGCCGGGACAGGTCCGGCGGCAGGCCCGGAATGCTGTAGAGCCGGGCGTGTTCGCCGGACTCCCGGATCGCCGACTCGGGGAGCGCCTCCATCAGCGCCTCGGTGTATCGGTGCCTCGGCGAGCGGAACAGCTCCCCGGTCGCGGCGGTCTCGACCACCCGTCCGGCGTACATGACGGCGACCCGGTCGGCGCGGCCGGCGATCACCCCGAGGTCGTGGGTGACCAGGACGACGGCCATCCCGAACTCTTCCCGCAGGTCGTCGATGAGTTCGAGGATCTGCCGTTGGGTGGTGACGTCGAGCGCCGTGGTCGGCTCGTCGGCGATGAGCAGGCGGGGCGAGCAGATCAGCGCCATCGCGATGGCGACCCGTTGCCGCATCCCGCCGGACAGCTCGTGCGGGTAGTTGTCGACGATCCGCTCCGGGCGCGGCATCCCGACCCGGCGCAGGATCTCGATGGTCCGCTCCCGGGCCTCCGCCCGGCCGACCCGCTCGTGCACCCGCAGCGGTTCGCCGACCTGGACGCCGATCCGCATGGTCGGGTTGAGCGAGGTGAGCGGGTCCTGGAAGACCATGCCCATGCGGACGCCACGGATCCGGCGTACCTCGTCCGCCGGCAGCGAGCGCAGGTCCCGGCCCTCGAAGAGGATCTGCCCCCCGGACACCCGGCCGCCGGGCGGCAGCAGGCCCATGACGGAGAGCGCGGTCATCGTCTTGCCGCTGCCCGACTCCCCCACGACGCCGAGGGTCTCCCCCGGCATGACCTGGAGACTGACCCCGTCCAGGGCGTGCACCGTGCCGCGGCGCAGCGCGATGTCGGTGTCGAGATCGCGCAGTTCCAGCAGGGGCTCGCCGGCTGCCGGCGCGGGTCGGACGGTCGATTCGCTCATTTTCTGCTCCTGCTCAGCGTCGCCGGAGGCGGACCTCGAAGGCGTCCCTCAACCCGTCGCCGATGAAGTTGAAGGCGAGGACGATGAGGATGATGGCGATGCCGGGCGGGTACAGCAGCCACCAGTGGCCGCTGTAGGTGTCCGCCAGGCCGTCGGAGAGCATCCCGCCCCAGTTCGCCGCCGGCGGGGGGACGCCCAGGCCGAGGAAGGACAGGTACGCGACGTAGAGGATCGCGTCGGCGACCTGGAAGGTCGCGTTGACGATCACCGTGCCGATGGCGTTCGGCACGATGTGCCGGCGCACCGCCCGGCCGCCGGTGCCACCCATGCCCCGCATGGCCTGGACGTACTCGCGGGAGCGCAGGGTCAGTGCGTCACCCCGGACCAGCCGGGCCGGTCCCAGCCAGGCGAACGCGCCGATGATGAGGATGAGCATGGACACGCTCGGTGTGACGATGGCGGCGAGCAGCATGAAGAGGAACAGCGACGGGATCGACATCATGGCGTCGACGACCCGCATCATCGCCGAGTCCACCCAGCCACCGGCGAACCCGGCGACGGCGCCCCAGATCGTGCCCAGGACGGTGGCGAGGATCCCGGCGGCGAGCCCCACGATGATCGAGGTCTGCCCGCCGAGCATGAGCCGCCCCAACTGGTCGTAGCCGACCCCGTCGGTGCCGAGCGGATGCCCCTGCTGGCCGGGCGCCAGGTGGACCGCGGTGAGGTCCGTGTGCACCTGGTCGGTGTGGTAGAAGAGCGGACCGAGGAAGCAGACCCCGGCCAGCAGGACGAACAGGCCCAGGCCCACCAGGGCGAGCCGGTTCTCGCAGAAGACGACGAGTCCCTGCCGCCAGAGGCCGCGCACCGGCGCCTCGGCGTCGGCCGGCTGGTCGGGGACGGCGCCTGGACGGACCGCCTCGGAGAGTGTGGTCATGACGCGCTCCGCTGGAGTCGGACCCGGGGATCGACGGCGGCGTAGAGCAGGTCGGCGACGAGCGCGCCGACCACCGTCGCGATCGAGATGATGACGGTGACCCCGAGCAGGATCGGGAAGTCACGCTTGAGCGCCGCCTGCCAGAACAGCTGCCCCATGCCGGGGAAGTTGAACAGCGACTCGACGACCAGCGCCCCGCTGAACAGCGCGGGCAGGTACATCCCGAGCAGCGCGATGACCGGGAACAACCCGTTGCGCAGCGTGTGCCGCAGCACCACCCGCCGCTCGGAGAGGCCCTTGCTGCGGGCGGTGCGCACGTAGTTCTCGTTGAGGTTGTCGACCATGGCGGAGCGGACGTACCGCGAGTAGACCGCGATGGTGACGATGGCCAGGGTGATCGTGGGCAGGACCAGCCCGGCCGGATCGGCGAGCACCTCCGCCACCGTGAAGCCCTGCGGCGCCTCGGGCGGCAGGATCGGCCAGACCTGCGAGAACAGGATGATCAGCATGAGGCCCATGAAGAAGATGGGCGTGGCGTACGCCAGCAGCGACAGCGAGGTGATGGCGTAGTCGGGCCAGCGGTTGCGGCGTACCGCCTGGATCACCCCGAGCGGGATCGCCAGCACGATGGCGAGCACGGTCGACAGCAGCGACAGCACCATCGTCTTCGGCAGCCGCTGGCTGATCGCCTCGACGACCGACTGGTTGAGCTGGTACGAGTAGCCCAGGTCGCCCTGCAGCAGGCGTTGCACGTACATGCCGTACTGCTGGATCCAGGGCCGGTCGTAGCCCATGTCGTGGTTGAACGCCGCCAACTGCTCCAGCGTCGCCTCCTTGCCGAGGGTGGCGCGGGCCGCGCCCCCGGGCAGCAGGTGCAGGATGAGGAACGCGATCACCGTGACGAGCACGACGACGACGAGGGCCTGGCCCAAGCGCGTGATGAGGTACCGGACCACCTGGGCCCCGCCTCCTCCCCGGTCGGGGCCCCGGCGGCGCGGTGGGCGCCGCCGGGGCCGGGACGATCAGTGATCGGTCACTTCCAGGACCAGTCCTGGAAGTACATGAAGTTCATCGGGTCCTGCGGCTCGACCCCCTGCAGACCGGACCGGTACGCCGAGACCTGGAACACCGGGTTCGGCATCCAGAGCACCGGCAGGTCCTTGGCGAGGAAGTCGTTGTAGGCCTTGAGCGCGCTCTCGTCGCCGGAGAACTGGGTGGCCTCGATGAGCTTGTCGGCCTCGGGGTTGCTGTAGCTGCCCAGGTTCACCGGGGCGCCGGTGGCGAAGAGCCGCTCGCCGCTGGCGAACGCCGGGTAGTACCAGCTCCCCTGCGAGCCGAAGAAGGACATGTCCCACGAGCAGGTGGCATCCGTCGGCTTGCAGGCCGGGGTGACCGCGACCGAGTCGGGCACCTCCTTGATGGTCAGCTTGATGCCGAGCTTGGCCATCTGCGACTTGATCTCGGCGAACATCTTCGTCGTGGCGGCGAAACCGGTCTGGCTGGTCACGGTGAGGTTCAGCGGCGTGCCGGCGGCGATGCCGTCGCCGCACTGGTTCGGCCCGGCACCCGGCGTCTGGCAGGTGGTCTGCCCGTCCGGGGTCACCTTCCAGCCGTGGCTCTCCAGCAGTTCCTTCGCCTTGCCCGGGTCGAACGAGTACACACAGCCGGCGGCGTCGGCGCCGTTGGTGCCCGGCTTGGCCGGCACCGGGCCGCAGGTCGGCGCGGCCGTGCCGGACCAGATCACCTTGCTGATCGTCGGCTGGTCGATGAGCATCTGCAGCGACTGCCGCAGGTACGGCTGCTTGAACAGCACCCCGGTCTTCGGGTTGTTGAAGTTCAGCTGGAGGTAGGTGACGGACCAGCCGTACCACGGCGAGACCGTGTAGCCCTTGGACTTGAGGTAGCCCTCCTGGGAGAGGTTGGCCGCCGGCACGTACCCGTAGTCGATGTCACCGGCGCGCAGCACGTTGAACTCGGCGTCGTCGCCGGTGAACGGCCGCAGCACGATCTTGGCGAGCTTCGGCTTGTCCACACCCGAGTAGGTCGGCTGCGCGGCGAGGGTGACCTCGCCGTTCGGCACGTACTTCGCCAGCTTCCAGGGGCCGCTGGTGACCTTCCACAGCTCGTTCGAGTCGTACGTCTTGGGGTCCTTGGCGGCCGCGGTGAGGAAGTCGAAAACCTTCTTCGCGCCGTCCGGCGTGCTGGCCAGGTTGCTCACCGTCGCGGTGGCGGAGTCCTTGTCCCAGGCGTGCTGCGGCATCGGGGTGATCTTGTTGAGCTGGTTGTCGACGAACCACGCGGTGTTGAAGACCTTCGTGGTGGTGATCGAGAAGGTCTTGTCGTCCTTGACCGACCACTGCGCGATGTTGTCCGGGAGGCCGCCGGCCCGGTAGGACGCCCACTTGTCCTTGTTCGCCCTGACCAGGTCGTACCAGAACTGGATGTCCCTGGTCGTGACGGGCTTGCCGTCGGACCAGGTGTTGTCCTTCAGCGTGATGGTCAGGGTCTTGCCGCCGTCGCTCACCACCGGCGGCTCGGCCATCGAGCGCTGCGGGTCGATGTTGTACTGCGCCGAGCCGTCCAGCTTGTACTGGTAGAGGGACCGGTACAGCGCCTGGCCGAAGATGGCGTTCTCGCCCTGGGTGAAGCCGGGTGCCGAGATCGGCAGGATCCAGTTGGGCGTGCGGAAGGCGACGGTCGCGGTGTCCTTGCCCTGGCTCCCGCCGTCCTTCGACGACCCGCTGCCGCCGCCGCAGGCGACCAGGCCCGCCCCGAGGGCGACCGCGCTGGCCACCGCGACCGCGCCGCGGAGGGCTCGCCGGGGAAATCTGCTCCTCATGAATCTCCTCGATTGATGTGCACTGCCCCGCGTCTCCGGGCGCTACCGGCGGTGCCACGCGTTCGGCCGCCTGGTGCTGCTCCTCGACGTTCGACGCGGAGAATGTATCCGGGCCGAAGTGATGAGTCAACGAAACTTACCCTCTTTATTCGGCTACTTCGGCCGGGGTACGATCGAAGTCGGCGAAGCATCGACCGATACTCTTCGCGTGGGCTCCGGCGCGTACCCCGCCGGGCACTGCGACACTGAGGCGGCGCCGGAGGACCGCCCGAACAAGGAGAGGCACCGTTGGAACCATCGATCTCCGCCACGCTGCGCGACCAGACCCTGAGCCTGCTGGCCAGCGGCGCGGTCACCTCGCGCGCCGACCTCATCGAGGCGTTGCAGGTCGCCCCCTCCACCGTGACGAGCGTGGTACGCCGGCTGCTGGAGGAGGGCGTCATCCTCGAGGAGGGGGTGGGCCGGTCCACCGGGGGACGGCGCCCCCGGATCCTGCGACTGCGGGAGACCAAGGGGATCCTCGCTGTGGCCGAACTGGGCGGACGGCACGCCCGGGTGGGGTTGTGCGCGCCCGACGGGGGGCTGCGCACCACCGAGGAGGTGGCCATCGACATCGCGGCCGGCCCGGCGGAGGTGTTCGAGGTCGTCGCGGCGACGGTCGACCGGCTGCAGGCGGCGACCGCGGCCGGCCAGGAGCTGCTCGGGGTCGGGGTGGCCCTGCCGGGTCCGGTCGATTTCCCCGGTGGGCGGCTGATCGGCCCGGCCCGGATGCCCGGCTGGAGCGGCGTCGACGCAAGGGCCCGCCTCGCCGAGCGCTTCTCCGTGCCGGTGGTCGTCGACAACGACGCCAAGGCGGCGGCGATCGGCGAGTACGTCACCCGCCGGGACGAGTTCGGCGACATGATCTACGTCAAGGCCGGCACCGGCATCGGCGGCTGCCTGGTCAGCGGCGGTCAGATCTACCGGGGTGGGCGCAGCCTCAGCGGCGACGTCACCCACGTCCGCGTGGCCGACAGCGGCGAGCGGGAATGCTCCTGTGGCAGCCGGGGCTGCCTGGAGACCGTTGCCAGCGGCGCCGCCCTGGCCCGCCAGCTCGCCGAGCAGGGCTCCCCGGCGACCAGCATCCGGGAGATCGTGGCGGCGGTCAGCGACGCCGACCCGACCGTGGTGACCATGGTGCGCCACGCCGGCCGGCTGCTCGGCGTCGCCCTCTCCGGCCTGGTCAACTTCCTCAACCCCGACGCCGTCGTCATCGGCGGCGCACTGTCCAGTCTCGACGTCTACGTGGCCGCGACCCGCGGGATGCTCTACGAGCGCTGCCTACCGTCCGTGACCCAGTCCCTGACCATCGAAGCCAGCGTCGCGGGCCCGGATGCGGCCCTGGTCGGCCTCGGGCACCTGCTGCGCACGACGACCGACGTACGACCCTCCTGAGGAGCAACACCCGTGCCCCGTCCCCTCCGCGTCGCCATCGGCGGCATCCACATCGAGTCCAGCACGTTCTCGCCGCACCTGAGCACCGCCGACGACTTCGAGGTCACCCGGGGCGACGACCTGCTGGCGCGCTACGACTGGCTCTCCCCCGCCCAGCCCTGGGCCGCCGACGTCGAGTGGATCCCGCTCGTGCACGCCCGGGCCCTGCCCGGCGGCGCGGTGGACGCCGCGACGTACGAGGCCTGGGCCACCGAGCTGGTGGAAAAGCTGGGTGCGGCCGGCCCCCTGGACGGCATGCTGCTGGACATCCACGGCGCGATGACCGTCGTCGGACGCGACGACGCGGAGGGCGACCTCGTCACCGCCATCCGGGCGGTGCTCGGGCCGGAGCCGTTCGTCTCCGCCGCCATGGACCTGCACGGCAACGTCTCACAGGTGCTCTTCGACGCCTGCGACCTGCTCACCTGCTACCGCACCGCCCCGCACGTCGACGTGTGGGAGACCCGTGAGCGCGCCGCCCGGAACCTGGTCGAGGCGCTGCGCCGGCAGCAGCGCCCGCACAAGGCGCTGGTCCACGTGCCGATCCTGCTGCCGGGCGAGATGACCAGCACCCGCGAGGAGCCGGCCCGCGGCCTCTACGCGCGGATCGGTGCGGTCGAAGCCCGCGACGGCGTCATCGACGCGGCGATCTGGATCGGGTTCGCCTGGGCCGACCAGCCCCGCTGCCGGGGCGCGGTCGTCGTCACCGGCACCGACGCCACCGCCACCACCGATGCGGCCCGCGAGCTCGGCGGGCACTTCTGGGCAGCCCGCGACGAGTTCGCCTTCGTCGCACCCACCGGTTCGATGGACGAGTGCCTCGACACCGCCCTGGCCGCGGTCGCCGATCCGGCCCGGCGACCGTTCTTCATCAGCGACTCCGGCGACAACCCGGGCGCCGGCGGCGCCGACGACGTCACCTTCGCCGCGGCACGGATGCTCGCCCGCCCCGAGATCCGTGACGGCTCCCGGCGTGCCGTGTTCGCCTCGCTGGTCGACCCGCAGGCCGTGGCGCAGATCGCCGACCGGCCGCTCGGCTCACCGGTCCGGGTGACCGTCGGCGGGCGGATCGACTCCCGGGACCCGGGGCCGCTTCCGCTGGACGGGATCCTGGAGGCGGTCGCCGACGATCCCGACGGCGGGCGGTGCGTCAGCGTACGGGTCGGCGGGCTCAGCATCCTCGTCACGTCCCGCCGGATGCAGTACCGCCTGCTGGAGTCCTACGCCCGGCTGGGCATCAAGGTCGACGAGATGGATCTCGTCGTGGTGAAGATCGGCTATCTCGAACCCGAACTGTTCGACGCGGCCGGGGACTGGCTGCTCGCCCTGACACCGGGCGGCGTCGACCAGGATCTCGCGCGGCTGCCGTACCGGAACGTGGTGCGACCGGTGTTCCCCCTGGACCGCGACTTCACCGCGGACCTCTCCGTGGTGACCGGGTGATCGCGTGACCCAGCCCGAAGGCCAGAGCGTCCTCGCCGTCGACGTCGGCGGAACGACCATCAAGGGGGCCGTGGTCGGCGAGGACGGCCGGCGCCGGCACACGCTGACCGCGCCCTCGCGCGCGGACGACGACCCGGTCAAGGCCGTCCGGTCCCTGTGCCTCCAGCTGCGCGACGACGCGCTCGATCTCGGCGCCGCACCCGCCGCGATCGGCGTGGTGACGCCCGGCCTCGTCGACGAGACGAACGGCGTGGTGCGGTACGCCGCCAACCTCCGCTTCCGCGACGTGCCGCTCCGCGCGCTCGTCGGGGACGACCTCGGGCTCCCGGTGGCGGTCGGGCACGACGCGCGGGCGGCCGGCGTCGCCGAGGCGGTGGCCGGGGCGGCCCGTGGCCTCGACAACTTCCTGCTGCTGCCGCTGGGCACCGGCATCGCCGCGGCGGTGGTCGTGCACGGCGAGCCGGTGCCCGGCGCGACCGGCTCGGCCGGCGAGGTCGGCCACATGCCGGTGCACCCCGGCGGAGAGCCGTGCAGTTGCGGGCAGCGGGGTTGCCTGGAGGTCTACGCCTCCGCCGGCGGACTGGCCCGCCGCTACGCCCGACTCGGCGGCACCCCGGACTCGGACAGCCGGGCCATCGCCGACGCAGTGGCCACCGACCCGGTCGCCGCCACCGTCTGGAACGACGCCACCCAGGCACTGGGAATCGCCCTGGCCACCCTCACCCTGACCCTCGACCCGGCCCGCATCGTGCTCGGCGGTGGACTGGCCGACGCGGGCGCGCTGTTCTTCGACCCGGTACGCGACGCCCTGCGCGCGGCCCTCGCCTGGCGGACCCCGCCCCCGGTGCTGCGCTCGGCCTTCGGTGCCCAGGCCGCACAGGTCGGCGCCGCCGTCCTGGCCCGGCGGCTCGCCGGCCTGCCCGTTCCCGACGGCTGGGGCGCGCCGGAGCCGGGAGATGAGACCGTCCCCAGGTGAGGAGCACCATGGACCAGCTTCCCCGCCGGGCCCGCGACCTCGGGGTCGTCGTAGGACCGCTGCCCACCGGTCGGCACAACGCGATCACGGATGTCGCGGGGATCCTGGTCGGACACACCACCGTCGACGACGGCGCCGACCTGCACACCGGGGTCACCGCGGTCGTACCGAGCCAGCTCGGCCCCGGACGGTGGACCCTTCCGGCCGCCGTCTACTCCGGCAACGGCTACGGGAAGCTCGTGGGCTCGACCCAGGTAGACGAACTCGGCGTGCTGGAGTCACCGATCGTCCTGACCGGCACGTTGTCGGTGTTCCGGGCTGCGGACGCGCTGCTGGGCTACCTGATGGACCGCCGGCCGGGCGAGCTGTCGTTCAACCCCCTGGTGGGCGAGACCAACGACGGCCACCTCTCGGACATCCGGCGTCGCCCGATCACCGACGAACACGTCCTCGCCGCTCTCACGGGTGCGACCGGCGAACCGCCGGCGGAAGGCTGCGTCGGCGCCGGCACCGGCACCACGGCTCTGGGCTTCAAGGCCGGCATCGGCACCTCGTCCAGGACGGTACCGGTGGCCGGCCGTCCGGCCACGGTCGGCGCCCTGGTCCAGTCCAACTTCGGCGGAGTCCTCACGGCAATCGGGGTCCCGCTGCCGGTCGACGAGCTGATCTCCGACGCCGACCGAACCGAACCACCCGGCAACTCCTGCATGATCGTGGTGGCCACCGACGTGCCCCTGGACGCCCGGCAGCTCGGACGGGTGGCCCGACGGGCGGTCTTCGCGATGGGCCGGGTCGGTGCGTCCTACAGCAACTCCAGCGGCGACTACGCGATCGCGTTCAGCACCGCACCGGACCGGTCGCCCATCCCGGACGGGGAGATCAACCCGGTCTTCGCCGCCGTCCTGGACGCGGTCGAGGAGGCGCTGCTCAACTCGCTCTTCGCCGCCGTCACCACCACCGGGGTGGGTGGTCACACCAGTCACGCCGTTCCGCACCGAGCCGTGATCCGGCGGTTGTCGGCGGCCGGCCGGCTGCCGGCGCCAGGCTGACCCGGGGCGCGCTGGAACGCCGGCCCGGACGCCGCCGTGGTTACGCTGAGGCCATGGCCGACCTGCCGGAGACGTGGTGCGTTCCGGTCGTCCGGGCGGACTTCCGCGACGACGGTGTGTGGGCTCGTCGTCAATCTGAACGATGGGGACGAGACAGCTCCGTTCCGGGCACTGCCACGGCAGGTCCAGGCGATCGAGAACAACCTGTCGATCGCGAACATGGACTTCTTCGAGTTCGCGCGGGCGGCGGGCCCGGACGGCGTCTTTCGAGGCTTCTAGGCTCGGTTGCCGGCCGGCCCGGCGCCGACGCCCGGACGAACTGACCGTGCGCCCGGTCAGCGTCCGCTCGTGTCGCATGGAGTGCGGTCAGTGCGCTCGGGTCTGCCAGACCGGCTGCTGTGGCTCGTCGTTGTGCACGATGATGTCGACGTGATCGGCCGGGCGGACCGTAGCGAAGTAGAGCTGCTGGGAGGGGATGTACCGCTCGCGCCAGCGCCGTTCGATGTCGGCCCGGGATGACACCCGGCGCTCGCGGATCACGGCACGATCCACGGTCTTCTCGAGCGCGGTCGACACGAAGACGCGCAGGTCCCACCGATCAATCAGTTCCGGGCGCATGAGGAAGACGCCGTCGAAGACCAGCACGGCGTCGGCGGGGGCGGTCATGACGGGCGGGGACAGCACGGCATCCGCCGTGCTGTCGTAGACCGCGTGTTGGAACCGTCGATCTCCACCCGGGCCGAGCGGATCGAGCAGAACCCGGTTCAGCGCGTCGTGGTCGTGGGTGTCGAAGTAGCAGCCTTCGGCCGAGTACTCGCCGCGCGGGTAGCGCTGCGCCCGGGGGAAGAGGAAATCGTCGATGGTCGCGCGGATGACGTCGCGGCCCTGTGCGCGCAGGGCGACGGCCAGTTCGTCGGCGAGGGTGGTCTTGCCCGCGGCGGGCGGTCCGTCGATGGCAACCCGCGTCGGATGTGCGAGCGTGACGGACCCGACTGCCTCGGCCAGGCGGCCGACCAACTCGTCGCGGGTGCCGCGGTCCATGTCCTACCCGTCCTGGAAGCGCGCCATGTCGAGCCGACCCTATGCGCGCCCGGCTCCTCGCGCGCGCCGCTGCCCGTGTGAGCGAGCTTGCCGCTCATCGCCCCGTGGTCGCCGTGGGCGCCGAAGAAATGCTACGAAGGGGACGTGCCTGACCTGACAAGCTCCCTTGATGCCACGTCCCTGGAGACTCCGCGGCTGCTGTTGCGCCGCTGGCAGAGCGATGATCTGGACGGGTTCGCGGCGGTGAACGCGCAGCCCGAGGTGATGCGCTACATCCATGACGGCCGCACCCTGGACCGGGCCGCGACCGCGGAGCGCCTGGCCAACTACCAGCGGCACTGGAACGAGCACGGCTTCGGCCTGTACGCGGTGGAGATCAAGGAGACCGGCGAGCTGGCCGGTTTCACCGGACTGGCGGTGCCGACCTTCCTGCCCGAGATCATGCCGGCCGTGGAGATCGGTTGGCGGCTCGGCCGCGCGTACTGGGGCCGGGGCCTGGCCACCGAGGCGGCCCAGGCCGTGGTCGCCCACGCTCGTGCCGAGCTCGGCCTGCGGCGGCTGGTCAGCATCCACGTCGTCGGCAACGAGGCGTCCGCGCGGGTGATGGTCAAGCTGGGCATGTCGCTGGAGCGCGAGACCGTGCAGCCGGACACCGGCCGCCGGGTGCGGGTCTACGCGATGGACCTGTAGAACACCATCGAGGCCCGGCCGATCCGGCCCTCGGTGGTCGTGTCGGTGCCGTGTCAGGGCCGTGTCAGGCGGCCGGCGCACGCTGTCTGGCATGACAGCTGACCTGATGATCGAGGCAGAGGGCCTCGTCAAGAGCTTCGGGAAGACGAGGGCGCTGCAGGGCGTGGACCTCGCGGTGCCCCGGGGGACGGTGCTCGGGGTGCTCGGCCCCAACGGCGCCGGCAAGACCACTGCCGTACGTATCCTCTCCACGCTCCTGACCCCGGACGGCGGCACGGCCCGGATCAGCGGCTTCGACGTCGTCCGCGATGCCGAGCGGGTCCGGCAGAGCATTGGACTCACCGGCCAGTACGCCTCGGTCGACGAGGACCTGACCGGGCGGCAGAACCTGGAGCTGTTCGGCACCCTGCTGGAGCTGGGGCGCGCCGGCTCGCGGCGGCGGGCCGCCGAACTGCTCGACTGGTTCGACCTGACCGCCGCCGCCGACCGGCAGGCCAAGACCTACTCCGGCGGCATGCGGCGGCGGCTGGATCTGGCCGCCAGCCTCGTCGGCTCGCCCGACGTGATCTTCCTGGACGAGCCGACGACCGGGCTCGACCCGGCCAAACGTGAGGACATGTGGGAGGTGGTGCGGTCGCTGGTCACCAACGGCTCGACCGTGCTGCTCACCACGCAGTACCTGGAGGAGGCCGACGCGCTCGCGGACGCCATCACGGTGATCGACCACGGGCGGGTCATCGCGTACGACACACCCGAAGGGCTCAAGCGGGTGGTCGGCGGCCAGACCCTCGAGGTCCGGCCGTCCGATCCCGCACAGCTGTCCCGGACCGCGGCGATCCTGACCGAGGTCGGCTCCGGCGCGCAGGCCGACGAGATCCGCAAGGGCGTGCTCGCGGTGCCGGTCGCCGACGACGCGGCCCTGACCGAGAGCGTCGCGCGGTTCGCCGCCGCCGGCATCGCGGTCACCGAGCTGTCCCTGCACCTGCCGAGCCTCGACGAGGTGTTCTTCACGCTCACCGGGCGTACGGCATCCGACGACGAGACCACCCGCCCCCTGGAGGTCGTGGCATGAGCACCCTGACCGACGCGCCGTCCAGGGCGAGTTCCCCGCTGTCGGCGGTCGCGCCGAAACCACGACCCTTCCGGCTCGCCCGGCACTCGTTGGCGCTCGCCAAGCGCAGCCTCATCAAGACCTGGCGTACGCCCGAGGCGCTCATCGACGTCACGCTGCAGCCGGTGCTGTTCCTCGTCATCTTCGTCTACATCTTCGGCGGTGCGGTCGCCGGATCCACTCACGACTACCTGCAGTTCCTGTTGCCCGGGATCCTGGCGCAGACCATCGCCACCGGCGCCATCGCGATCGGTGTCAACCTCAACACCGACATCGCCAAGGGCATCTTCGACCGGTTCCGCTCGCTGCCGGTCCCCCGCTCCGCGCCGCTGGTCGGCGCGGTCCTGGGCGATGTCGTACGGTATGTGATCGTCACGATCTCGACGCTCGCGATCGGCTACGTGCTCGGTTTCCGGATCGACTCCGACCCGCTCCGGGCGATCGCCGGCTGCCTGCTCGCGGTGCTGTTCGCCCTCTGCCTCAGTTGGCTGCCGGTCCTCGTCGGGATGAAGGTGCGTACCCCGGGCGCCGTGCAGGGCCTGATGTTCGCGCTGATCATGCCGATGAGCTTCGCGTCCAACGTGTTCGTCAGCGCCGACACCCTGCCGGGCTGGATGCAGGCCTTTGTGGACGTCAACCCGATGACCCACCTGGTGGCAGCGGTGCGCGGGCTGTTCCTGGGCACCCCGGTCGGCTCGCACGTGTGGTGGACGCTCGCCTGGTGTGCCGGCTTCGTGGCGGTGTTCATGCCGCTGGCGTTGCGTGCGTACCGCCGGAAGATCTGAGGTCAGCCGAGCAGGTCGTCCATCAGCTCGCGGATCCGGGCGGTGGTCGGGGCGACCGGCCGCTCACGCCACGCGGCCAGCAACGGCTCACGCTGCCCCTCGTCACCGAGGGCGGCGTTGAGCCGTTCGCCGTCGCCGGGTGGGAAGAAGGTCATGTCGTGGGCGCCGATCCGGATCCCGAGCGCGGACAGTTCGCGGGCGGCTCCGACGTCACCCCGGTACGCCGCCAGTTCGGCGCCGCCCACCGCCAACGCCCCGATCACCGGCAGGTCCCTGGAGGACAGCGCCTCGTCGCGGGCGAGCCGCAGCAACGCGGCCGCGTGGGCGTCGGCGGCGTCGCCCGACGCCCGCCGCGCCTCGGCCACCCGCAGATGCAGGACCGCCGCCGCGACCCGGAGGACGACCCGCGGCTGCGGCGGTGGCCCGGCCCACCCGGCCAGGGTCCGGGTCACCCCGTCGACGTGGGCGAGTACGTCGTCGTAGCGCTGGCGCTGCCAGGCGAGGTGAGCCAGCCCGAGGCGCGCCTGCGCGACGTCCACCTGCTCGGCCTGGCCCGCGGTCGCCGTCTCGTCCAGCCGCCGCTCCGCTTCCGGGTCGCCGGCCAGGGCACGTTGCACGTCCAGCCGCACCCGGATCGAGCGGGCGTCCTGCGTCGCGCCGACCAGCTCCATGTGGTGCACGCTGCGCGCCAGCCAGTCGGCCGAGCGAGGGTCCCCGCCCGGGATGAAGAACTGACCGACGGCGCCCGCGGCCATCGCCATGCCCCAGTGGTCACCGGCGATCTCGAACCGGCGGTACGCCTGCTCGGCGTCGGCGATCGACGCCTCCGGCATGCCGCCGTTCTCCCGGATGGCGGCGCGGGCGAACAGGCCGAGCCCCTGCACGTACGGGTCCGGGTGCGCGATCATCTCGGCCGCGCCCTTCATGCTCCCGTGCAGGTCGGACGCGTCGAACACGGGGATCGCCGACGCGAGCACGGTCTGCCGGGCCGACACCTCGGCGGGCCGCTCGGCGAGGAGCGTCCGCAGCGCCCGTCGGGCCAGCACGGCGAGCCGGAGCTCACTGCCGATGCCGGCGTTGACGCCGATCAGCAGGCAGGTCCAGGCGAGCCGGTCGGCGTCGGGCAGCGGCCGGCCGGCGGCCCGGCCGCGCAGGATCGCCGATGCTCGCCGTCGGTCCGGGTCCTCGACGTGCAGCAGACCCCGCGCCCAGCCGGTGACCTCGAGGTGCCGGCCGCGCACGGACCAGAGGTGGAACAACGCGGTGGCGATGTCGATCGTGGCCGGTTCGTCGTCGAGCCCGACCGCCCAGCGCAGGCCCGCGACCAGGTTGTCCTGCTCGGCGGCGCAGCGGGCGAGCGCCTCGATCTGGCCGGGCCCGATGAACCGGTCGGCGAGCACGACGGCCTGCTCCCGGGCCCAACCGACCAGGCCCGCCATGGCCCGATCGCGGTCGCCGGCCGCGCCGAGGCGGGCTTCGCCGTACTCGCGGACGGTCTCGAGCATCCGGTAGCGGGGCGGGCCGTCTCCCTCGACAAGGGCCAGCAGGGACTGTTCGACGAGCGTCGCGAGGCCGCGCCGAACGTCGGGGGTCTGCGCGACCGCGGCGGCGAGGTCCGCGGTGAACGGCGCGGGGATGACCGCGACCCGCTGGAGCAGCGCGCGGTCGTCGGGTGCGAGCAGTTCCCGACTCCAGTCGACCATCGCCCACAGGCTCGCGTGCCGATCCGGCAGGCCCCGCAGCGCGTCATCGAGGAGTGCGAACCGGTCGGTCAGCCCGGCCAGTACATCGCCGATCGGCATGTGGCGCAGTCGAGCGGCGGCGAGTTCGAGCGCCAGCGGCAGGTTGTCGAGCCGGTGACACAGCGCGAGCGCTCGTGCGGTGTCCCAGGTCGCCACCGCGCCGCCGGCCCGCGCCCGGGATTCGAGCAGCCCGAGCGCGTCGGCGTCCGGCAACGCCGTCAACCGGTGGACCCGCTCACCGGCCAGGCCCAACGGGGCCCGGCTCGTCGCGAGCACCGTGACCTCCGGCGAGGTCACCGCGACCAGGTCCGCGACGACGGTGGCCACCGCGTCGAGAACGTGCTCGCAGTTGTCCAGCACCACGAGGCCGTCGAGGTCCGGCGCTGCGGCGCGTAGCCGCTCCTCGGGGGTGAGGACCCTCCGTTCGAGGCCCAGGTTGCCTCCGGTCGTCGAGGTGTCCCCTCCGCCGAGCGCCGCGAGCACCGTGGGCAGCACCTCGTCGGGTGCGCGCAGACCGGCGAGTTCGATCACGCGGACCGTCTGCCCGGCCGCCGCTGCGCGGCGCGCCACCTCGGCGGCCAGCCGGGTCTTGCCGGCGCCGCCGGTGGCCACGATCGTCACGAGTGCCGCCTCGGTGAGCGCTTCGCTCACCGTCTCGACGTCCCGCTCCCGACCGACGAGGGCGGTGACCGGGCGGCGCCAGGCGGCGGGCAGGGCGATCCGCGCCTGCTGCCGGGGCGGCGCCGCGACAGCCGGGGTGGCGAGTTCGCCGCGCAGCAGCGCCAGGTGGACCTGTGTGATGACGGATGACGGGTCGGTGCCGTACCGGTCGGCCAGTTCGGCACGGAGCCCGTCGATCACCTCCAGCGCCTCGGCGTCCCGGCCCTGGGCGGCGAGCACGCGCACGAGCAGGGCGGCCGACGGCTCGTCCGGGGGCGTCCGTGCGACGAGCCGGCGCAGGTCGGCCTCGTCGAACGGCCCCGCGCCGGCGAGTGCCGCCTCCGCGCGGAGCGCGGTGACGTCCGCGAACAGGCGCGTCTCCTCGGCGGTGACGAGCTCGGGGACCTCGGGGAACAGGGCCCGGGCCTGGTCGGCCGAGCCGCGGGTGGCCGGGAGGTCACCGGTCCGGAGTGCGGCACGTCCCCGCTCGACGAGCGCCCGCGCCTCGACGGCGTCAACGGTGATCCCCTCCAGGGGCAGGCGGTATCCCCCTGGACCCGCGACCACCGGCAGCCCGAGCCGGCGTACCCGGGACACGAGCGCCTGGACGGCGCCGGTCGCGTCGTCGGGCGGCGTGCCGTCCCACACGGCGTCCACCAGCAGCGCGGTGGAGACCGCCCGCCCACGCGCGCAGACGAGCACGCGGATCACCGTCGCGAGCCGGTCACCCCGGACCGGCCGGCCGTCGACGGCGAGCGGGCCGAGGATCGTGATCTGCACGGACCCAGCATCCCCCACCGCTGCGGCGGGCCGCGGATGACCCGGTCCGATGATCGGGGCCGGCGGCAGAGAGCCCGCTCCCTGTGACATGTTGCTCTGTCGAGTCAGCGAACGACTCGCCGCGCTCGGCTGCGGCAGTGACGTGCAAGCCGCCGGCCTCACCCACGCCGTCTACGGCACCGACGGGTTCGACCTCGCCCTGCTCGATCGGGCCGATCGTGCGGTGCTCCGGGATCTCGTTGGCGCCGACGCCGAGGAGCTCGTCTATCTGTGTGGCGCCTGCGACCGTGAACGCAGCTGGCGGAAGCTGGCACAGACCGGCCAGGTGTTCGACCGCTTCGTCGGTCAGGTGAGAACGCTGGACGCGGCTCAACTCCGGTCGCTCACGGACCTGAGCATCGTCAACGAACTGGACGTCATCGAGCACGATCCTGCGGTAGCGGACCGGCACAGCATCTACCTCCGGGAACTGTTCGCCTCCTGGGCCCCACTGGCCTCCGAGCAGGTCATCCGCGATGCGCAGCGGGTCTTGCGGCCGTGACACCCGAACCGTCGGCAGGGCCACGGTCGACAGCACGCACCCCGGTCGCGTACGTGTGCGAGCCGTCTACCCCGGCACCTTCGATCCCTTCACCCCCGGGCATCTGAATGTGGTGGAACGGGCACCCGACCTCTTCGACGAAGTGGTCGTGCTCGTCGCGGTCAACAGCAGCAAGCGTCCGGGCACCGACGAAGAGGCGCGGGCGGCCGCCGTTCGGGCGATCCTGCCGGTCGAGTGGACCTCCGTCACCGTTGCGGCCTGGAATGGGTTGACCTCCGCCTACTGCCGTCAGCATGACGTGGGGGTGATCGTCCGCGGGGTGCGTAACACCACGGACCTTCAGGCCGAGTACCAGCTCGCCGCGATGAACCAGTCGCTGGGTGTTCCCACGGTATTTCTGCCTGCGCAGCCCGAACTGGCCGCGGTGTCGTCGACAGCGGTGCGCACGCCGCGGTACTGACCTTCGTCCCCGCCCGGCACCAAGACAAATGGATGGCCTCGCCAACCCATCCCGCCCTACCGTGTCACTGGGTCTTCTTCTCCGACCCACTCACGAGAGGACTTCACCCCGCGTGACACCGCCTGCTCTGTAGACCTGACACCTTCCCCTGCATCGGTCGCCGACGTCGCCGTCGGCTCTTTTCCCATGCCCTCCGTCAGGTCTTCAGAGAGATCATGTCTACGCGTCCTCATATCCTGCTGTCCTGGACCCTTCGGCGCGCGCGCCGTCCCCTGCTCCCGTTCCCCTGCGTCCACTGCCACTCCGGCCTCGCCGGCGCCGGCGGCGGCCAGTTCCGCGTCAATGCCAACGGCACATTCCTCGACACCTGGTTCCTGGTCGCCTGCGCTTCCTGCGATCGCATCAGCACACTCACCGTTCACGATCGCTCGCCGCGTCACGATCGGCATTCGGCTGAACCGCGGAACTCGCATGGATTTCTCGTGCGCCCGGCCATGAGCCGCCGCCACGGACCTGAGCCCGGGCGAGAGGCACGCTGGCCCAGCCCCGGACCGCACCATGCGGCGATCCGGGCGCGGTCGCTCATGACCGGGCGCGAACTCTGGTCGAGGCCGGCCCGGTCCCGGCGGCGAGGGTGAACGCCTGATACGCACATCGGGACGTGCCCACGAGGAGGCGGCTCGGCGGAGCCAGGGCCGCCCCCTCACGGCGCGGCCCAGCCGCAGGCGACAGCGCGCCCAGCGAGTCACGGCGTGGTCGGGTTCGTCAGGGCCGGTTGTGCACGAACCACGCGTCGCCGGCGGGCAAGGCAACGGCGACCTCCCACCGACTCAGGTCGAGGTTCGGGGCGAGCGCCTTGAGCTGGCCGGCCGCCGTCCACGCCTCGTCCCCCGGTGCCGGGCGGCGGCCCACCTGGAACTGCAGCATGGTGCCCCACGACGCGACCAGGCGGGCGTCCCACCGGTGATGCCACTGCGCCAACACCTCGGCGAGGGCCTGCCGGTACTCCCGGGTGAGCGCACCGAAGAAGTCCACCCAGTACCCCGAGCGGCGGACGTCACCGGTGGGCAGCAACATGAGCAGGACGCTGTCCGGCGTGTACCAGTAGTCGGTCTGTGTTACGAACCGCACGCTGCCGAGCACCTGGGCGTACCGGTCGGCGTCGGCGAGCAGCCGGTCGTACAGCGCCCGCTCCAGCGTCTGGCGCGGAGCCGGCAGCGCCACGTCCGACACCAGGTCCGTCAGGTCCAGGCCGGCCATGGACCGCGCGTAGTACTCGACCTCGCCCTCGTCGACCTCCTCGCTGTAGTGGCGGTAGGCCAGCCAGGGTTCCGAAGACGCGGCCGCCTCGGCGAAGGCACGCAGCTCCGACTCGGACGGTCCCGGCTCGGGCTCGGGCCGGATCCGCAGCGTGCCGTCGAAGTCGTCGGTGACCATGAGGGGCCGGCGTCCGATGACCGGCGCCAGCGCGTCGGCGGCCTGCCACGCCTCGTGCAGGCGATCGGGGTCGATGCCGGCGACCAGTACGGTGCCCGACGGGCCGTGCCCGATCGGCAGGCCGGCCAGTGGCGTGCCGACGAACGCCGCTTCGATCTGGTCCAGGTCGTTTCGCACGGGGCCAGTGTCTCCGATCATCGACGGCGACGCGGCCTGGAGGTGGTCCGGGGCCGCCACCGCGAGGGCTCTCCAGGCGTCAACAGCGGTCATGATCTCCGACGAGGCGCCGAGCTCGACTCCCGGCCCCACGTCCATCGGCTGGTACGGGCGTCCTCGGGGCCATTACGGCTGGTAGAACTTGCACCGGCCGCACAGCGGTCCGGGCCAGCGCCGTCCCGCCGACAACGATGCCGCCCCGGCGGCCCGACCACCACACCGATGGTGTCCGCCCAGGCGGAACACGCGCAGACCACAGGAGTGCCAGAACGTATGGACGGAACCGCAGGCAGCCCGTGGGTGGTAACCGGTCTGGATCCCCTGGCCGGGCGGGTGTTGGAGCACCTGGTGGGCGTGCCGTCGGCGGACGCCACCGACGTGGCGGCGGCGGTCGGGGTGTCGCCGGCGGAGGCGGAACGAGTACTGCGGCACCTTGCGGACTCCGCACTGGTGCTGCGGATCGACGGCACGGCGCCGCGCTGGGCGGCCGGTCCCCCACGGTCGTCGCTCAGCGCCCTGCTGGCCCGGCGGCGGGCCGAACTGGCCCACGTCGAGGGCATCGTGGAGCGGCTCCACGAGGTGTACGAGGCGGTGTCCGGGCCGCGCGCCGCGCACCTGGTGGAGGTGCTGGAGCGCGAGGACGAGGTGCCGGCACGCTACGGCCAGCTGCTCAAGGGGAGCTCGGTCGAGGTACTGCATCTGGCCAAGCCGCCGTATGTGACGGCCGCGCAGGGGTCCGTCGCGGAGCCGGGGGTGGCGCCCGGGGTGCGGATGCGGTCGGTGTACGAGACGGACGGCTTCACCGACGCCGTGTCGCTGGAGACGGCGCTGCGCGGGACGGGTCAGGGTGGGGAACTGCGGCTGGCGTCCGGGCTTCCGGTGAAGCTGGTGGTGTTCGACCGGGCGGCGGCTCTGCTGCCGGTGCGCGGGGACCGCCCGGCGGCCGGTTCGATGGTGGTGCACTCGCCCGCGCTGGTGGTGGCGCTGGTGGCGCTGTTCGAGAGCGTGTGGGAGCGCGCCGACCCGGTGTCGCTGACGAGCCGACACGACGGGCCGGCCCCGAAGCGCGATGTGACCGGCGAGGGGCCGGACCGGCGGACACGGGAGATCCTGCACATGATGGCGACCGGGATGAAGGACGAGGCGATCGCCCGCGTGCTCAAGGTGAGCCGCCGTACCGTGCAGAAACATGTCAGCGATGCGGGTTCCCTGCTCGGCGCCCGGACCCGGTTCCAGATCGCGCTGCTGGCGGCGGAACGGGGGTGGCTGAAGCAGTAGGTGCGGACCGGATGCCGCAGGTCCCTACGGCCGAACCTCCTTGCCAGGACATATCCCGAACACGACGGCGCGCCGGGACCGCCTGTAGGGGTCCCGGCGCGTCGTCGTGCAGCGTGCCTCCTAGCCGGGGCTCACGCGCAGGACTTGGCTCCCTTCGCGTACGCCAGGCCGAAACCGCCCGCCGACGAGTCCATGAAGATCACCTCGCGCCCCGCGCCCGCCGTCGCGAACATCTGCGCGCCCGGGCTGCACGACGCCGGGCCGACGTACGTCCCGTTGAACGCGTACTGCTTGAGCTTCGGGTTGAGCGAGTTGTCCGGGTAGCCGCCGTTCGCGAGCCAGAGGTCCACGGGGGCCTCCTCGGTGATCGTGAGCGTGGTGTCGGACAGCGTGAGGACGTCCGCCCGCTTCGCCTGCGGCGAGTTCTCCTCGAAGAGCAGGTGGCTCGTGCCGGTGGCGAAGTCGAAGAGCCGCACGGAGTCGTTGTACGTCCCCTGGTTCCACTTGCCGTCCACGTAGCTGCCGTAGTCGCGGTTGATCACCCAGGCGACGCCGGTGCCGGACACCTGCGGGTAGCTCATCGTCTCGGCGCCGGGGTCACCGCCGGCGAAGGTCGTCGTCCCCGTCGCGACGTCGTACACCTCGACGCCCAGCGACCACCGGTTGCCGTTGGCGTCGGGCTGCGCGAAGTCCTCGTACCGGACGTAGGAGATCTTCCCGTTCTTGACGCTCGGGGCGGTCGCGTTCCCGGGCCAGTCGGGGTGCGCGAGGGTGTGGACCGTCCGCGAGCTGCCCTTCAGGTAGCGCACGACGTCGCGGTACCCCTGCGCCGGCTCGTACTGGCTCCACGCGATGACGCTGCCGTCGAAGCCCAGGCCGTCGATCCGGTACGGGGAGCTGTAGAGCTCCTCGACGTCGCCGCCGCCGATGGGCGCCGACAGGATGCGGTCGGTCTCCCACGTGGGCGAATCCGGGTTGTCCTCGATCGACAGCCACACGACCCGCTTGCCGTCGGTGTACGGGAAGCTGTGCGTGTTCCCGTCGTCCGGGGAGATCCGGTACGGCGCGACCTTGCCATCGGTGCGGCCCACCCAGATCGACGGCGGCTGGGTGTGGTTCGCGTCCGACCGCGGCACGGTGAACCAGCCGCCGGCCATGCTCGCCTTCATGTCGATGTACAGCCCGGTGTTGAGCCGGTCGACCAGGAGGTCGGTGTTCTTGCCGTACAGGTTCGCCTTCCACTTCGCGGTGATCCCGCGCGAGTCGAACGCCGCCCGCACCACCTTGAGGTCCCTCTGGCTGAGGCCCGAGGACTTGGCGGAGGCGAGCACCGCGTCACGGGCGTCGACGAAGTCGGACATGGGCGTGAGGTAGTCGGTGAGCGCCCGGTAGACGATCTTGTCGGCCACCGGACCACCGAACGTCTGGCGCAGGTCCCACAGCGCCCCGGACACGATCGTCGAGTTGAGGTGCACGCCGCCGTCGTCCATCTGCGGCGTGTCCATGAGGTGCTGGAAGTCCGCCGTGGTGGCGCCGTCGTCGAGGTTGCGCAGGGCGCACCTGGTGGGCGCCAGGGTGCGGCAGAGGTCGCCGCCGATGAGGCTCGCCTCGGGGTCGGACATCGACGTGCCCGACGCGTCGAGGTCGATGGCGTTGCCGAAGTAGTCGGCGATCGCCTCGTTGAGCGCGCCCGGCTGGCCGGCGTAGACGAGGCTGGCGGAGTTCTCCACCACACCGTGCGTCATCTCGTGCCCCACGACGTCCGGGTCGGCGGCCAGCGGCAGGTACTCGTCGTCGCCGCTGCCGTACACCATGCGGGTGCCGTCCCAGTACGCGTTGACGAACGGGTAGCCGCCGTAGGTGATGCCGACGATCGAGTTGATCGGCATGCCGTCGTCGTCCAGGCTGTTGCGCCCGAGCTTCGCCTGGAACCACTCGAACACCTTCGCGGCGTCCCAGGCGGCGTCCACGGCGCCGGCGTCGGTCAGGTCCGCGCCGAGCGTGCTCGACGGCGACGCGAACGGGCCCACGCCCTCGGGCAGCTGGCCGTCGAGCAGTTCGTAGTAGTCCCGGCCCCGAGCGTCCCAGGTGGTGATCGGCACCGTCCGGCCGTCCGCGAGGGTGTGGGTCTGGTCGATCATGAGGTAGGAGCCACCGTCGTCGGTCCGGACGAGCGGGACCGGCACCGTGGCACCGTGCAGGCTCGTGCCCTCGCCGACGACCGGTGTCGTGCCGTCGCCCGACCGGGACGGCTCCGTCACGGCCCGCGGTGCGACGGCCGTCCCGCCCGCGGCCAGGGCGGCGGCCTGCTGCGCGGTCGCGAACGACTTGATCCGGCTGACGCTGAGCAGCGTCAGCCCGTTCGTCGCGCCCACGTACACGTCGCGGAGCACGGGCTGGCCCGTGACGATGTCCTTGCCCCTGACGAGGACGCGCCGCGCGAATACGCCGGTGCCGGTCGGCATGACCACGAGCCCCTGGTCGGTGCCGGTGAGGTCGGCGTGGGCCGCGTCGGGCGTCGTGCCGGGCCGCGGGGCGCCCGCCACAACGGCCGCACCGGGGTGCAGGCTCTTGCGGACGTCCTCGACCGCTCGGGAGATCGCGACGTCCGCGGGCATCGGGGTGCCCGTCGTGTCGACGTCGAGGTCCGTGAAGTAGGTGCCCGACGTGCCGGTCACCGTGCGCTTGCCGGCCTTCTTCTCCATCCGCACCACGTACTGGGCGCCGAACACGGGCAGGCCCTTGTACTTCTGGTTCAGCCGGACCGTCTCCCGCGCGCCCTGCGTGTCGACGCTCGCCGTGGTGAGCGTGCCGGCCGGGTCGGCCATCTTGTAGCGGTCCTTGTGGCCCGCGAGGTGGGCCTTGGCGGCCTTGTCCGGTGCGATGGTGGCGTCGGCCGGGTCGGCCAGGTCGTCCACGAGCGCGGGGGTGTCCGTAGCGGGCGCCACGGTGGCCGGGACGGACACCTCCGCGGCCGCCGTCGTGCCCGTCGGCGCCGCGTTCGCGGCCTGGGCGGTGGTTCCGAGGAGGGCAGCTGCCGCCAGAATGGCGAGAGCCGGTGGTGCCTTGAGTCTGCGCATCTACTGCTCCTGCAAGGTGGTCCAGCGCCCGGCCGACTCCTTGCGGCACGGGGTTCGCTCACCCTCACCGTGATGTCATCGTTGACACAAGGACGACTTTGCGCATCTGCACAAGTCGGAAGCTCACCGAGGAACCGCTGATCGCAGTGGCATACCTGGTCGGAGGCGGTGGTGGGTGCAGTGTCATCCGCAAGGCGGCAGGCATCGACTTCGTCGCGGCGGAGCGGTACAGGACGTCCGCGAACTCCGGCCACGGCAGAAGTCACCAGACGTGGGGAACCAGGCGAGCACGGCTTGCGGCAAAGTCTCGGTAGCGGTTGCCGAGCTCAGCAGTCAGGGCTCGCTCCTCGATCCGAAGTCGATAGATGAGAGCGATCGAGATTACGACCGCCCCACCGGCAACGCCGACCCAGTTACCCAGCATCAGGCCACACCCGAGGAAGGCGAGCAGCAGGCCCGTGTAACTCGGGTGCCGCAGCACCCGGTACGGACCGCTATCCACGACGGGCTGGTCTCCACTGGTCATCACTACTACCGTGAAGTACCTACCTAAGCTCGCGAAGGCCCACCAACGCAGCAGCAGGCCGAGCCACCCGATCACCGCCCCGAGCGCGAACAGCCACGGGCCGCCGATCGTGGCGCCGGGTGTGACCGCTCGTCCGGCAGGTAGCAGCAGGATGCCACCGAAGAACATCGCCCGGAAAAGTATCTCCGCGCGCAGATTGACACGGGTCGCGCCGTGCCGTACGCGGAGCGCCTGCGAAACCTCGCCCACCACGAAGGCGCCGACGCTCGCGGCTAGGACGATCCGAGCCCAGGCGGAGTGTTCTCCATACGGCGCGAGCACACGGGGATTGTCGCCTGGTCCCGAGGTGGTGGCTATACACCCCGCGACAGCGGGCGTACGCGAACCCGTTCGCCGGGTGCGGGAGGACCGCACTCTCATACCGGTGGTCACGCGCGAGCACGACGGATGGTGGCCACCACTGTTGCTCAGGCATGACCGGGCGGCACAATGCGACGGTGTCAGATCATTCTGAGCCGCTCGGCTACCGGCTTGTCACCGGACCCGATGACGCTGACTTCTGCGCCCGCGTCAGCGGCCTCCTCCACCAGGGCTACCGGCTGTACGGCTCACCGGCGCTGGCCTTCAACGGGGAACGCGTCATCGCCGCTCAAGCGTTGGTACTTCCGAACGTCGCCGGGCCCGAGCCGGCCGAGGGCCCCAAGTAGGGGGACCTCATGGCCGCCGACCGAGCATCACGGTACGTGACGGGCGAACGGCAGCGCCCGACGCGCGCGGACCTGTCGATGAGCGGACGTTCGAGACGGTTGCGTGTTTCCCGGCGGCGGTCGGGGAATCTCGTCGCCCACCACGGCACCGAGCGGGATGTCGAGGCGTGGGAGGTCGTGCTGGCCGACGAGCCGGAATCCGAGCCGGCGACCCCGTAGTGGTCAGGCGGGCACCAGTTCGCGGCAGCGGCGCAGGGTGGCCAGGGCGACCGGCGCGTCGCGGCCCTCGATGCCGGCGGCGAGTTCGGCGACCACCGGCGCGGCCCGTCCCGGCTCGCCCGCGGTCACCGCGGCCTCGGCCAGCACGAGGACCGCCTCCGCCGCCCAGGCCCAGATGCCCTTGTCCCGGACGAGGGAGACCGCGTCGAGCGCGTGCGGCACCGCGTCGTCGGGCCGGTCGGGCAGCAGCAGTCGGGCCAGCCCCGACGCGGCCTGCACCAGCGGCAGGATCGCGCCGACCCGCCGGGCCTCGGCGATCACGTCCCGGAACTGGCGCTCCGCCTCGGCCGGGGATCCTGAGCGGGCGAGGACGGTGGCGAGTTCGGCGCGGACGTCGAGCCCGGCGAACGGGATCCGTTCCGGGGTGGCGGCCAGCCGGGCGAGGCGGTCCGCCAGCCCGTCGAGCCGCCCGGCGGCCCGGTCGAGCGCCAGTTCGGTCACCTCCACGAGGCCGAGCAGCCGCTCGTACTCGTTCGTCTCCATCAGCCGCCGGGCGGCCGAGGCCAGGGCCGACGCCCGGTCCAGGTGCCCGGCGTGCAGGGCGCCCTGGGCCCAGTTCAGGCAGGCGCGGACGTGTTCGCGGGGCTGGTCGGCGAGGACCGGCGATGCGCGCATCTCGTCGATGACCAGCCAGGCCGTCGGGTCACCCAGCTCCAGCAGCAGCGAGGCGCGGGCGATCCGTACCTCCAGGTGGGCGACCGGGTCGCCGCTGGCCGCCGCGGCCTCCTCGGCCGCCGCGCAGCGGGCCAGGTGGTCGCGCACGTGCCGGCCGACCACCGTGTCCGGCGCGGCCAGCACCGCGAGCGCCTGGGCCCGGCGTCGCGGGGCGCGCAGGTACGGCACGGCCCGTTCGATCTCGGTGTACCCGCGCAACTCCTCGCCCTGCTGCCGCAGCATCCGCCCGAACACGAGGCCCAGTTCGCCGCGGGCCCCCGGCGGCAGGCGCCGGTCGGCGAGCAGCCGCTCCAGCACTGGAATCACGGGCGCCTGGCTGAGGCCGTCGATGGCCGAGCGGCCCAGCTTCGCGGCGAGCCGGACCCGCACCGGACGAGGCAGCTCGGCGAGGTCCATGGTCTGCAACAGGAACCGGGCGGCGGTGGCGTCGTCGCCGCGTTCGGTGGCCAGGTCGGCGGCGGCTTCGGCGTTGCGGACGAAGTCGGCGCCGCTGCCGGCGAGCCGGTAGTGGTGGGCGAGCTGCGCCACCGGCCGGGGCAGCGACTGCTCCAGCACCCGGGCGGCACGCAGGTGCAGCCACTGCCGGGTGCCGGGCGAGAGCAGGTCGTACACCACCTGGCGGGCCAGGTCGTGGCGGAACCGCAGCCCGTCGGTGGCCTCGTGCAGCAGGCCGGCGTGCTGCGCCGCGTCCAACTCCGCGCGGACCGCGTCGCCGGGGAGGCGCAGCACGGCGGCGAGGGTACGGCGGTTCGGCACGAGGCCGAGGACCGCGGCGGCGCCGAGCACCTCGCGGGTGGATTCGTCGAGCGAGCGCAGCCGCCAGAGCAGCACGTCCCGGAGTACGAAGGGGACGGTGTCGTCGGCGAGCGGATCGCCGCCTCGTTCGGCGAGGGAGCGCAGCACCTCCTCCAGCACGAACGGGATGCCCGCGGTGCGGTCCAGCAGCGCGGTGGTGAGCCCGTGCGGCGGGTCGCTGAGCCGCAACGTGCGGGCGGCCAGCTCGCGTACGTCGCCGGCGCTGAGTGGTGGCAGCGCGATCCGGCGCACCGCCCCCGGTGGGGTGCGGGCCAGCGCGTCGTGGATGGGGGTGCCGCCGGTGGGGGCCGGGGGGCGGGCGGTGAGCACGACGGCCAGGTCGGCGACCGGGTGGGCGCCGAGGTAGGCGAGGAATTCGCAGGTCGCCGGGTCGGCCCAGTGCAGGTCTTCGAGGACCAGCACGGCGGGCGTGAGCGCGGTGAGCACCGCGGCCACCGCACGGAGCAGCCGGTGCCGCTCGGCCGGTTGGTCGTTCAGCGGGGGCGGTGCGGGAGGCAGCCGGTCGGCCAGTTCGGGCAGCAGCGGGGCGAGCGCGCCGGCTACCGGGTTGAGCGGGCCCAGTTCGTCGGCGCCGGTCCGGATGGCGTCGAGCAGGGCACCGAGCGGGAACGGCTCCGGCACGTCGTCGCACTCGCCGACCAACCGACGCCGGGTGGAGCCGGTGAGCAGCTCCGCGACGAGCCGGCTCTTGCCGATGCCGGGCTCGCCCTCCACCAGGACCAGGCAGGGTGGCGTCTCGATCAGGTGGCGCAACGTCGCCAGCTCGGCCGCCCGGCCGACGAATTCGATGGGTCCGCGCAGGCGTCCAGGGCGGACCAGGGACTCGAACCCGCCCCGCGTGTCGTGACCGTCAAACCGCCCGTCGCCGCTCGCGCGGGCAGCCAATCATCCGGACCTGTTCCGGTGGACGGCCGGGCGGGCCGGCGGTGACCTGTGGCACACCGCCGGCCCACCCGGCCGCGGGGATCAGCAGTTACGACCGCACCGTGATCGGCACCGTCTTCAACGGATCCTTGCCGTTGCTCAGCACCACCACGCCGATGTACCGACGACCGGGGGCGAGCCCGGACCAGCGCAGCGTCAGGTTCACCGTCGCGCCGGCCATCACGCTGACCTGCTTGGGGTCGATGGTCAGCTTTCCGGCCGACGTGCCAGGCACGCCGGGCAGCAGGGTGGTGATGGTGTACGTGTTGGCGCCCTGACCGGCTGGCGTGTTGAGGGTGTACAACTGCTCGATGATCAGGGTGTAGTCGCCGGCGCCGGGCAGCACCACGTTGGCGCCGTCGGCGGTGCCGTACTTGTACTCGACGAGTTTGCCGGTGCTGTCGTAGACGTAGAACATGAACTCGGCGCACGGGGGCAGCGGGTCGGCGCCCCAGTCGATGTCGACGCAGAGCGGCTTCTGCCCGGTGACGACGATCTGCGGGTTGACCGTGCCGGCCGGTACGTGCACAGTGCCCCGGTAGAGCGATGCCGGCAGGGGGTCGGGCAGTGTGTCCGGCGCGTTCCAGTCCCAGATCGGCGCGTCACCGTGCAGGGTGGCCGTGGTGCTGGTGCCGGCGGTCAGGCCGATCGGCTGCGCGGCCAGGGTGCCCCGGTAGCCGACCTGCGCGGTCATCGAGAAGCTGCCGGAGGTGCCGGTGCCGGCGATACTGTCCGGCGCGATCAGCCCGCTGTTCTTCACGACCAGCGGGATCGTGACCTGGTGCTGGGAGTTGTCCCGCCACGTCAACGAGCCGTCGGTCCAGGCGTCGACGGCGCCGGCCTTGTTGGTGATCTCCACCTTGAAGGTGGCGGTCCGGTCCGGGAGCACGGTCAGGCTGGCCGGGGTGACCTTGACGGCGTAACCGGCGGGTGCGCGCACCGAGGACGTGTAGGTGCCCTTCCGGTCGCTGACGTTGGTGACGGTGCGGGTGATGGTCTGGGTGCCGACCATGTTGCCCATCGCGATCGACGGGTAGTTGAGCTGGCTCGTCTCGATCGCACCGGTCGTGGCGCAGTCGTCGGCGGGTACCTGGTTGCCCTTCGCGGCCAGGCCGCACAGGTACCTCTGCCAGTCCTGCTGGCCGGAGTCGTAGACCAGGCCCGGGTCGAAGGCTCCGCCCGGGCGGACCTGGCCGGCGCCGTAATTGAACGGGGTGGCGTCCGTATCCCCCAGCTTGATCGCGTTGCCCTTGTCCGTGGTGTCGATGGCGGTCGTCATGAGCGCCGACCGGATCGCCGACGGTGACCAGCCCGGGTGCCGGGCCCGCAGCAGCGCGGCGATGCCGGCGATGTGGGGGGCCGCCATCGACGTACCCGATTCGAGCGCGAAGTTCTGCCCGCCGATCGCCGGGGAGAACGCCGCGGCGACGCCCACGCCGGGCGCGCTGATGTCCGGCTTGAGCAGGTCGCCGCCGTTGAAGTACGACGGCCCCGCCGAGGAGAACCCGGCGACCTGCGGCGCCTCGACCCTGGTCAGGGTGCCCGCCGAGATCGTCGCCGTCGCGCTGCCCGCGGCGAGGTAACTTGCGACGGCCGGGGCGTCGGTGTCGGAGATGTGCACGGTGGGCACCGCGTGCAGGTCCGGGTCCAGGGAGTTGACCGTGTCGTTGTAGAGGACCATGCCGACGCCACCGGCCTTCGCCACGGCGGCACTCTTCGCGACCCGGTCGACGACGCCGCGCCGGCAGAACACGATCGCCCCCTTGACCTTGGCCGGGTCGAGGGCGCCGTCGGCGCAGAGTTCGGCGTTCAGCGTGTCGTCGGGGTGCAGCGTGCTGGCCTTCGCCGAGACCAGCGGTGCCGGCCCGGCGGCGGTGCCTCCCACGCCCACCCCGGTGATGGTCGTGCCGTTGCCGAGGGTGAGCGTGCGGCTGTACTGCTGGTCGGTGGTGCTCGCGGCCACCGTGGTCACCCAGGGGGTCGAGTTGTCGACGGTGCCGGCCTCGGGGCCGGCGTTGCCGGCCGCGGCCGAGACGAACACCCCGGCGGCGGCGGCGTTGAGGAACGCCTGCTCGATCGCGCTGAAGTTCTCCATGTCGTCGCCGACCGAGTAGTTGATCACGTCGACGCCGTCGGCGACCGCGTCGTCGATGGCGTGCACGATGTCGATGCTGCTACCCGCTGCCGAGCCCGCGCCGGTGTCGTAGAGCGCCTTGTAGATCGCCAGCCGGGCGGCCGGCGCCATCCCGGAGATCGCCCCCAGGGGCTGGTCGCCGATCGAGGCCGGTACCCCGTGGTCGCCTGCGGCGGTGCTCGCCGTGTGGGTGCCGTGACCGTTGCGGTCGCGGGGCGAGTGGTACTCGTCGGCGAAGGCGTCGGCCAACCCGCTGTCGTTGTACCAGCGCGCCCCGATCACCTTGTTGTTGCAGGTGACCGGCGCCTCGGTACCGACGTCGCAGGTGCCCTTCCACTTCGCGTCGATGCTCGCCTGATCCGGACGCGGGGTCGGCAGCGCGGCGAAACTCGCGCTCTCCGGCCAGAAGCCGCTGTCGATGACCCCGACGATGACGCCCTCGCCGGCATGGGCCACGTCGCCGAACTGCTGCTGCCACACGCCACCCTGCCCGGTCAGACCGAGGTAGTCGGGAGTGTGCGAGGTGCTCGCATGCACCTTCTGGTCCTCGTACACCGCGGTCACGCCCCGGGTGGCACGCAACCGGGCCACCTGCGAGCGGTTCAGCTCCACGGCGAAGCCGTTGAAGGCGGTGTCGAAGGTGGCCTGGGCCTGGCTGGTGGGAATGTTCGCACCGGCCAGCACCGCGCCGCGCTGCCGGCGCAGGTGCTCCCGGTACGCCGTGGCGGCGCCGGAACTCCGGTCGAGCCGGCCGGCGCCGGTCGGCTTGGTGGCGGCAAGCCCCGGCACGCCGCCGGTGTAGCTGGCCAACGGCTGCTCGGCGAGTTGTACGAGGTAGCGGGCGGTCGGTCCGCTGCTGGTCGGCGGTGCCGCCACGGCGGCGCCGGCCGGCGCGGTCGCCAGCCCCGCGGCGATCAGCGCGGCGGTGGCCAGCACGCTCACCGGGGCGCGCCTGATCCGTCCGGGCGAGGATGTCTTCGGTCGTGGCACGTCGTCCTCCACATTCGGTGCCGGCCGCCACGACGGGGTGGCGGTGGCCGAAATGTAGGAGCGGCCGTGATCTTGCAGGACGACGTTTTACCTGCCGGCAATCTTGGAAACAGTCTCGTAACATCACGGGTACTTTTCGCGTCATTTACCGGCGCTCGGCACCACCGGGTCCGGGCCGAAAGCTCGGTGCCGGCCTGGTGAACCTGCTTCTGCCCTTCGGTGCTCACCGCCGACGTTGCGGAACACGGGTCGCCGCGGGCGCGGCCCGTCGATCAGACTTCGAAGCCCTTCTCGCTCAGGATCTTGTTGATCCGGGCGCGGTGGGCCTCCTCCCAGGCATCCAGGGATTCGTCGGCCTCCTTGGCCACCTTCGTCCGAGCGTCGAGGAGCACCTGTTCCTGACGGGCGGAGGGAATGACCACAATGCCCTCTTCGTCGGCCACCACGATATCGCCGGCACTCACCTTCACACCGCCGCACCGCACCTGGCCATTGAGCGGCTCAACAGCTGCTTTGGTCCCTGGGACGGGGATGACTCCCCTGGCAAAGACGGGAAAGCCCATCTCGCGCACCTCGGCGAGGTCACGAATCACCCCGTCCACCACGAAGGCGGAGATCCCGCGGCGCTGGGCGACGGCACACACGTTCCCTCCGCTGACCGCGTAGTCCACGTCACCCGCTTCGACGACGATGATCGAGCCAGGTTCCGCGCGATGGATCGCCGCATGGAGCATGAGGTTGTCGCTCGGCGGGCACCGCACGGTGAACGCCGCGCCGGCAACTCGCTGGATCGGGGACCAGAGGGGGCGAATGCCGATGTTCATGACCTGCTCGCGTCCGAGAATGTCGGCGAGGGTGGTCGGGGAGATGTCCTTGAATCCGGCGGTGTTGTTCATGGTCTGTCTCCATTCGAACGTGCCCTGGGTAGGACCGGGCCGGTCACCGTCGCGTCGCATCGCTTCGCTTGTCAGAGAGGATCAACCCCCAGCGGGTACGGCGACGGCGCGCGTGCGGATGCCCCAGCCGACGAGCCTCGGGTACGCCAGCCCGGCGACCACGAAGATCGCGGCGACGGCAAGCCACCCCGGCCCGCCTCGGCTGATGACGAGCGCGGTCAGCAGCGGGGGCGTCACCATGTTGCCGATCTGACGGCCGGTGAGATAGACGCCCTGGTACTGCCCCTGCGCCCATTCCGGGGCGAGACCGAAGATGACCGCCCAGGTGCCGGTCGACAGGAAGAGTTCGCCGAGGACGTGCACGGCCGCCGCAGTCAGCACCACCACGCAGTTGAGCCAGACCGGCAGTGCGGCGGTGAGCCCGAGCAGGACACAGGAGCCGGCGACGACGAGTGCACCGCGGCGGCCGACTCGGGCCCCATCTGCCGGCCCGTCGGCGCCTCTGGTGGCGCGCACCTGGAAGAGCACGCAACCCACGGTGTTGATCACCAGGGCCGCCGAACCGAGCCACAGCAGCGTGTGGGCGCGCAGCGCGAGCCAGAGTGGCAAGGCGAAGCTGAGCATCTCGTTGTAGAGGCTCGCGACCGGCCCGTCCACCAAGGCAAAGCTGAAGAACGACCGGTCGCGCAGGGCGATCAGGCGCGGCTGGTCGTCCGGGCGTGCCGGAACCGGCGCCGCCGGGCGGACTCGGGTGATCACCATCGCGGCTGCCAGGAAGGTGGCTGTGTTTGCCAGCAACATGGCCACGTATGCGGCGCGGGTGTCCAGCAGCAAGGGCAGGCTGCCGGCCAGTGCGCCCAGCCCGATACCCGCGTTGTTGGCCGACCGCAGGTACGCCCGCAACCGCAACCGTTGTTCGGACGGGACAGCGGCGGCCACCATCGCGCCATTGGCACTCTTCGCGCACGCCTCGCCCACCGCGATGACACTGGCCAGCAGGGTGAACGACCAGACGCCGCGAACGGCGATCAGCCCGGCGTAGGTGATCGCGAGCAGCAGCAGCGTGCCGATCAACACCCGCTTGGCGCCGTAGTGATCGGCGGCATACCCCATCGGGGTGCTGAGGGCCATGCCGACCGCGGCGGCGACTGCCAGTCCCAGCGCCACCTGCGCGGGGCTGAGCCCGACCGACCTCGTGAGGAACAGGGCGCTGGTCGTGAGGTAGGCGCCGTTGCCGAAGGTGTTCACGAAGTGCGCGAAGATCAGGATCCGGGCGTTGCCGGGGGGCGGAAGCACCTGGCCAGCTTAATAATACGTACGTACGGTTTGCAATACTGAGTCGTGCGGCCGGTCGCATGTCCGTACCGTGTCGCCCGGTCGGTGGCAGGTCGGGATGCCGACCGCTTCAGCCGGAGGCTGATCTTGCGGACGACACAGGGCACGATGCCCGGGCGGATGAGGAAGACTGGCGACCATGGCTGACTTGGGCGATGCGAAAGCTGCGCTGCACCACTACCTGCAGGCGACGCGCGAAGACCTGATCTGGAAGCTCGACGGGCTGAGCGAACGCGAAGCGAGACTCCCCCGCACGGCGACCGGCAACAACCTGCTGGGAGTCCTCAAGCATTGCCTCAATGTCGAAGCCGGCTACTTCGGGCCTACCTTCGGGCGCGAATTCCCCACTCCTGAGGAACTGGTCCCTGAGCAGGCGTTCGAGGAGGACCCGCAGGCAGACTGGTACGCGCGGGAGGAGGAGACGAAGGATGGGCTGGTCGATCTGTATCGCCGTGTCGGGGTGTTCGCGGATCAGACGATCGAACAGCTACCGCTCGACGCGCCGGGGCGGGTGTCGTGGTGGCGGCCAGGTGAACAGGCCGTGACGTTGCAAAGGATCATCGTCCACGTGACCTGCGACCTCGCTCGTCACGCGGGTCATGCCGACATCATGCGGGAGCAGCACGACGCGGCGATCGGCCTGCGGCGGGAGAGCAGCAACATCCCTGACGGCTATGACTGGCCGGCGTACGTCACCAAGCTGACGAAGCTGGCTGATCGCTTCGGATAGCCGCCCGGTTCCCGTCGGTGAGTTCAGCATCCGCTCTTCGGCAAGCACAGCGTTGACGTGGCCGGCCGTGGCCTGCTCGCGGTGACGCCGACCACGGCGAGCAGGAACACCGTGCACATGGTGAGCATCGGCGGCAGCATCTTGATCGAGTCCTCGAGCTGCCGGTACGCGCCGTCGACCAGGCCCGGATCCCACCAGCTCATCGTGGACAGGTACCACAGCGGCGCGTTGTGCCGCGGGGCGCGCTCAGGCGGCAGCGCCGTGAACACATACACGGCGGTGACCGCGTCGAGCAGCAGCAGCGCCCCCATCGCGCTGCTGAGCCAGGCAGCGGCGCGGCGGCCGCGGCGTAGCAGGACGTTCACCGCCCAGCCGAGACCGATGGCGCCGACCGCCCAGCAGGCCACGGCCGTCAGCGATCCGGCACGAACCTCGCCGAGCACATCACCGATGGGCGGTACGGCGCTGATGCCCGCGACGCCCAGCGCGAGCGCCACCGGAACCACGACGGCTGCCGCGACGATCCGCTCAGAGCGTGCCATCCACCGGCCGAACCACCACATCGAGGCCGCGGCGAGCGCCACGGCCAGCGCGTACCCGTAGGGCGCGGCGTCGTGCGCACCGGTCACGTCGGCCAGCAGAGCCGCCGTGGTCAGAAGAAGCAGTAGCAGCACGCCGAACGCGAACGGCGCGACGACCAGCTTGATCACAGTGAAGCCAGCGGTGCGCGCCTGAGCCACGGTGATCGTCTCCGCCCTCCGGGTGAGCCGGTCGTGCAGCGCGCATCGGGCGGTGTCGGCCAGGTCCCGGGCGGGGGTGTCACTGGCGGCGAGCAGTTCGGCGACCTCGTCGCCGTAGCGTTCGCGGATCGCGGCCGGGTAGAGCGCCAGCACGGCGCGGATGATCCGGGCGCGCATCAGGCAACCGCCAGCCGGCGCAGCCCGGTCGCGGCGAGGGACCGCATGCGCTGCAGCTCGGCGCCCAGGGCCGCGCGGCCGGCGTCGGTCAGCCGGTACGGCTTGCGCCGGTCCTGCTCGGGCAGGGCCTCGATGTAGGCGTGCTCCTCCAGGCGCCGGATCGCGCCGTAGAGCGTGCCGGGCCCGGGGCGGGCGCCGGTGAGCTCGCCGATGTCGTCCTGCATGGCGTACCCGTGCTTGGGCCCCGCGGCGAGGCTGATCAGGATGTGCAGGGCCGGTTCGGAGAACCGGCCGAGGTCGGCGAGCCCGGCCATGGGACCTCCCTTACTACGTCCCGCGTAGCATCGCAGTGCGTAGCAAGCCGGTCAAGCCTGACCGCTCATGCCCCTCGAAGACCGTACCGTTCGGCGGCGCGCGCCTTGGCCTTTGCCGCCTCCACCTCGCGGTCGCGGGGAGGCGCCTTCGTCACGAGGCTGTCCAGCAGGGTTCGGGTGGCTGCCGTGACAGCGCGAACGGCCTCGCCGAACGCCTCCTCGTTGGCCGCGGACGGCCGCGTCGTGCCGCTGACCTTGCGCACGTACTGGATGGCGGCGGCTTCGATCTCATCGTCGGTTACCGGCGGTTCGAAGTTGTGGAGCACGCGAATGTTCCTGCACATCCTCCTAGAATGCCAGGTCGAGCGGACATCGGTAGGTGGGTCACCCGTGACGCCCACCGTGACGATGCATGTCCCAGGGCCACGGCAAAGTCGTGCCGGCGGCCGGCCGGGATTCTGTGTGGATCGGCCCGGGGGTAGCTGCCTGCGACCTGTCACGATGGTGCGCCTGGTGGCGACGGTGGTTCGGCTGGATGGGCTCGAGCGCGAGTGGCGTCGGAGATGGCGACCCCGGCGAGGACTGCGGTGGCGGCGAGGGCGACCAGCAGTGGCGGCAGGAGGAGCATCACCGGTGTCAGGGCGGCCAGCACGACCACGCCGATCGGTCGATCCCGGGATACGCGGGCGAAGACCGCGTACTCGAAGCCGGCACGCCCGGCGAGGAAGAGTGCGGGTCCGCCGAGGATGACGGCGATCCAGGCCGGTTGCGTATGTCCGAACGGATGGGTGATGACGAGTTCGTCGCCGACGGCGGTGACGACGATGCCGGCCACCATGACCAGGTGGGCGTATGACGTCGATGCGGCGAGGCGGGCCGGGTCGGGGGCCGCTTTGATGGCTGCGGCCGCCAGTTCCCCGGCGCGGTAGATGTAGATCCGCCACAGCAGCACGGTGGTGGCGGTCGCCACGAGGAACGCAGCGGTCCGGTCGGGCGTGAAGGCGGTGCCGCGAAGCGTCAGTCCGGTGACCAGGATCAACTCGCCGAGCGCGATGATGTAGAACTGCCGGTAGCGCTCGGACAGGTGTTCGGCCACGGTCGGCAGTTCCGACGGGGGCGTGCGGCCGATCCTCGGCGTGGGGTAGGAGAGCGCGTATGCGGCGTAGTCGAGCGCCACCGCGAGTGTCCACAGCGCCACACGCGCCGTCCCGTGCGAGAGCGCCCCGGCGATCCACGGCGGCGCGGACACGCCGTACCAGAACAGTATCCGTCCGGAGGTGCGCCGTGGTGCGTGGCCCCGCAGGGTGATCACAAGGAAGACGTTGGTGCCGATGAACAGGGCCACGAATACCCCTGCGAAGAGCAGGCCTTGCCCGCCGAACGCGTCGGGCAGCGCTATCGCGATCACCAGGGTGCCCACCAGAGTCGCGATGACCAGCAGCTGCATCGCCGGTTGTTGGGGGTTGAACCTGTCGGTTATCCACGCCGTGTTGAACCAGATCCGCCACACTGTCAGCAGCAGCAACAGCGCCTGGAAGGCGCCGCTCCAGGTGAGATCCTGGATCAGCGCGTTCGAGAGTTGGGCGAGCGCGAAGACGAACGCCAGGTCGAAGAACAGTTCCAGGTACGTTGCCATCTGGGGATCCCCAGGCATGCGCAGCAGCTCGCCCGCCCGGCTCGTCGTCATCGGCCCGCCCGTTCTGTCGGTTTCGCGGCAGCGTTCAAGCAGTCGTACCACGCCGCCATGCCTCCCGGTGCCGACAAGACGATGCCCAGGGCTTCTCGCAACGAGTGACGAGCTGACGCGGCGTGGCGGGTGGGCCACGCAGTTTGGGTGAGTCCGAATCGAAAGTCATGCCCGCTCGGCCCCGGTGCAGTCGTCAGGTGATGCCGACTAGTGCCAGGGGCCGGGTGCTGTCGCAGGCGTGATGCCGGTTGGCGGCGGCGGTGTTGGCGATTCCGGCGGCGCGGAGGGCGCCGATGGCGGCGTTGCGTAGGGCGGCCATGACCTCGGCCCGGTTCCGGTGCGAATCTGAGCGCGTCTTCGTCGTAGGTGACGTCGGATACCTGGCGTGGGCCTGGTGCATCTCGTCACGACCCGACCGGCAACCCGCGCCAGAACAAGCCCACCAAGTGCGGATCCTGGCCGACGCCTGCGCCCCGCCGACCGGGACCGCCTCCCCGCCGCCATTCGCGAGCGACTCCATCGCAACGAGGGGCGTCGCCGTACGCCCGGCTGACGCTGCCGCCGATGCCGTCGGCGTTGCTCATCGTCAACCTCGGGGCGCCGTTCCGCATCCGCGCCGGCACCGACATCGAGACGGCCGAGTACGCCGACGGCTGCGTGGTCACCATGCCCACCCGCGCGTTGGAGTTCGGCTGCCCACTCCGGACCCGGTCCGTCGGCGTGCACGTCAAGCCGTGGGGGCTGGCGCCGTTCCTGCCGATGCCGGCGGCCGAGCTGTGTGACCGGCCGGTGACGGTAGAGCAGGTTTGGGGCCGGCCCGCCATTGCTGAGCTGCGAGACCGGCTGGCCACGGCGGACGGACCGCACGAGATGCTGAGGCTGCTCGAGGAGGAGCTGATGCGACGGCTGTGCGAAACCGCCGGCCTGGGGCTGGTCCGCCATGCGAGCAGCGTCATCGCGGCGACCGGCGGGGCGGTGGCGATCGGCGACCTGAGGGTGGCAGCCGGTGTCAGCAGCACTCATCTGGCACAGCGGTTCAAGGAGCTCATCGGCGTCACGCCGAAGCGGCTGGCCCGCACCTACCGCTTCGCCGCCACCCTGTTCGCGATCAACCCCGCCGGACCGATCGACTGGGGCGACCTCGCCAGTGGCGCAGGCTACTTCGACCAGGCCCACTTCGGCCACGAGTTCCGGGCGTTCACCGGGCTCACGCCGACCCGGTACGTCGAAGTCCGGCGGCGGTTCCTGCGCGAACATCCCGGCCACGTGCTGGACGGCTCGCCGCTGCCGGCCGATTGATTTCGTACAAGAGGGACAGCTCACGACACGCTAATTTGGGGGCACCCCAGAGCAGAGGAGAGCCCCGTGGGCAAGGTGGTCATGTACAGCTCGGTGTCGGTGGACGGCTTCGTCGCGGACGAGAATGACCAGCCCGGACCGCTGTTCGACTGGTTGTCCAGCGGTGACGTCCCGTTGGACGAGAGCGGCGAGGTGAAGGTGTCGCAGACGTCCTACGACTACACCAGGCCGTACTGGGACCAGATCGGGGTGACACTCGTCGGCCGCCACGTCTTCGACCTGACCGACGGCTGGGACGGGAAGCCTCCGAGCGGGATCGACCACGTGGTCGTCGTGACGCACCGGCCGCAGCCCGAGGGCTGGGACCCCGAGGCGCCGTTTCACTTCGTCGACGGCGTCGAGGCAGCGGTGGCCAAGGCGCAGGAGCTTGTGCGGGTGACCGCATGGTCGAGGTCGCCGCTGGAGAGGTCGGTGGCCAGGTGCTTGCCGCGGGCCTGGTCGATGAGGTGCGCATGGACGTCGTACCCGTGGTGTTCGGGTCCGGCAAGCGCTACTTCGGGTCGGTCGACGCGCAGCACCTGTTGGAGGATCCTGACGTGGTGATTCAGGGCAACCGGGTGCTTCACCTGCGCTATCGGGTGCGCAGTTGACCGATGTGAGCGGGTACGCGAGGAAGTCCACCGCGAACGGTGACACAAGATCGGACCTCCGGCTGCATTTGCGCATCGCGGTCCCTGGTCAGGCAGCCGACGCCGATCGAGGCTAGCAGTATGCGCAGCGCGCCTCCGCCACCACAACAATGAGCATAGACAGGTTGACATCAACTGATACGCTGCCCTCTCCTTACCCCCAAGCAGGAGAGACACCGTAGTGAAGAAACTATCAAGCGTCGCGTCCGTGCTCGCACTCTCAATGGGAATCGCTATTGCCCCGGCAGCGTCTGCCTACGCTGCTACGGACAGGAGTGGGGCGGAACGGCTGAACATCCCGAACAGCAGTGCGTGCAAGGCGGGCCGCACGGTCATGCAAGGCATGGTGGCAGGGCCAGGCGGCCAGCTTTACATCGTTTTCACCAAGGCGGCCGGCGCGGAGCCGGTCCTGTCCAGGTGGTTGCGCGACGGCTCAACCTGGGACGGCGCTAGCTGGATCTGCGCCGGGGCGCCGACCTCCATACCCACACTCGGCCACGGTAACGACCTCGCCTACAACCCGAACTATCTGGGCCAGGGCCCGGCCTTGATTGCCACCCAAGGCAGCCAATCCGCGTTTCTGAGCGATAAGGTGACAATCGTGCGCCTGAACGGCGATGGAACTTTTGGCGCAACCGGGGAAGTGCGTCTACCGATAGGCAACATCAGCGGCCTCTGCTACAGCGCGACGGCCGCCGGTGGAGCCGGCAAATATGCTGCCCGACGGTTGGGCAGCCTGTGGACCCATCCGGGCGCCGGTGCGCTTACGAGTGGATGGACGCTGGCGAAGAGCAACCTGACGAGTCACGATAATCGTTCCGACCAGGGGATTGACTGCTCTGAGAACTATATCTGGAACACCAAGTCAATCAACACGTCAACGCCCGCTACCGGGTGGAACTGGGTGTACCAGTACAACTGGTCTGGAGGCGATGTGGAGAGCGACATCGGAATTTCGGGGAACAACTTGACCGACGAGATCGAAGATGTCACCCATGTGGGGAGCGAATTCTTCGTCGGCATCAACCGAAACGACGGGCTAGCCGACTCCGTAAAGGTGTTCACCGAATAAATTCGAGCAACTGTGATGCTGTTGACGCATGCGTTCCACGTACGCAAGAAGGTGGGACGACGTCAAACCCGCCGTGCCCCTCCAGCCAGTGACCCGACACGGAGGTCCGGGGCCACCCGTTGGCTGGAGCGAACTTGTCCTATCCCTCTGCTCTAATCCCGTCATGCATGTCGTCGTCACAGGCGCACTCGTTGAAAACGGCGCGGTCCTTCTGGTACACCGCAGCCCGACCCGCCGGGCATACCCAGATCTCTGGGATCTGCCCGGGGGGCATGTCGAAGGGGGTGAGTCGGAACTACAAGCCCTCGCGCGTGAGATGCACGAGGAACTCGGTGTTCACATCGTGGCGGAGTCCGCTTCACGGTTGGGCGACTGGCATGCCGGCAGCGGTGAGGACGGCGTTCACGTAGGTGTCTGGCACGTTGGAGACTGGGTTGGCTCTCCGACCAACCGCGCACCTGACGAGCATGACGACATGGCATGGGTCGGGATCAACGAGCTGGGCGGTCTTCCCCTCGTGCACGGCGGCTTGACGGCATTGCTTCGTTCTCTGCCTGAGCCTGACCGGCTGCTTCGCCGCGACGAAGCACGGACAGCCGCATCGGGGAGCCGTCCGGAGGTCCATCGCTACCCGTCAGCATGAGCGGACGCTCACCGGGCGCGCGGCCTGCGGCAGATCAGGATGTCGGCGGTGGTCGGCGGTGACGACAGGGGCCAAAGTCCGGTCGGCAGATGTACGGCTGGGATGATCGTGGCCATGTGGTTGGAGGCGCGGTGACGGCTACGTCGGATCGCGGAGTGGCGTCGGTACACGGCTCGTTGGCGGTCTATCCCGGTACGTTCGATCCGTTCACCCCCGGACACCGGGATCTGGTGGCCCGTGCCCGGGTGGTGTTCGACCGGATCATCGTGTTGCTGGCGGTCAACGCCGACAAACGACCGACCGCCGAGGCCACGACCAGGGCAGCACGCGTACGTGACGCCATGCCGGCAGCCTGGGGCAATGTCGAGGTGGACACCTGGACCGGCCTGACCGCCTCCTACTGCCTGGGCCGCGGCGCCACGGTCATCGTCCGCGGCCTACGTACGGCCGCAGACCTCAGCCACGAGTACCAGCTCGCTGCCATGAACGAGCAACTCGGCATGCAGACCGTCTGGTTGCCGTCCCGTCCGCAGCTGACGGCCACTTCCTCCACGGTCGCACGCGCCTACCGCTCGGCACAGTCGGCCCGTCCGTCCCTGACGGCTGAAGCTTGACCGCCAGGGGTGGGTGGCACCGGCGCGACCTGATTCGCGGTCATGCGGACGTTGCCAGGGTTGGGGTCGCCGCGGGCAAGACCACGCTCGCCGACGCACTGGCCGTCGTTCTGCCCACACCGGGCCGCGACGTCATCCGTTCTGCTCGTCAGCAGGTTCAGTTGGGCGGCTCGAAACGGCCGTCGACCGCAGTCCACCCGCCGTCCACGATCAGGCAGCTGCCGGTGACGAAACTCGCGGCGTCGCCGGCGAGATAGACCACCGCGCCCGCCATCTCCTCCGGTCGCGCCCAGCGCCCGAGCGCGCTCTTGGCGGCGTACGCGTCGTACCACTCCGGATTGGCCTTGATCTGCGCCGTGAGGGGCGTCTCCACGACACCGGGTGCGACCGCGTTGACCCGGACACCGCGCGGCCCGAGTTCGGCGGCGGCGGTCCGCAGCAGCTGCACCAGACCGGATTTTGTCGCCGCGTAGACGCCCTGACCCGGTTCCACCGTGTAGGCGCGGATGGAGGAGAAACCGATGATGCTGCCCCTACCTCGCTCCGCCATCCCGGCGCCGAAGGCCCGAACCATCGCGAAGGAGGCTGCAAGGTTGAGCCCGACGACCCGGTCGAACTCCTCCTGCGTGTAGTCCAGCAGACGCTTACGGACGTTCGTGGCGGCGGTGAAGACCAAGATATCCACATCGCCCAGTTCAGCTGCGGCCAGGGACACCGCCGAAGGATCCAGAACATCCAGAACGTACGGGGAGCCGTCGGCCATCTGGGCGGTCAGGGCGGCGGATTCAGCGTCGCGGTCGGCGCAGATGACCTCGGCACCGTGCGCCGTCAGCGCCCGGGCGCACTCGCGGCCGATGCCGCTGCCGGCGCCAACCACCACAGCCCTTCGGCCGTCGAGTCGAAACAACTTTTCGTACGCGGGCATGGCTCACTCCTCATCCTCTTCGGCAGTTGCTCACGGGCAGGCCTCGTGGTGCGCGCCCATGATGTCGACAGGGGGTTCAGGCCGGCCGGATGATCGCCATCCGGGTCACGGTAAGTTCCTCCACCGCGAAGCGGGGGCCTTCCCGGCCGATGCCGGAGTCCTTGATCCCGCCGTAGGGCATGTTGTCGGCGCGGAATCCCGGCACCTCGTTCACCACGACCCCGCCCACCTGCAGCCGCTCGACCGCGGCGAAGGCGGTCGCCAGCGACCGGGTGTAGACGCTCGCGTGCAGGCCGTACCTCGATCGGTTGACCACGTCGAACGCGCTGTCGACGTCGGGGACCGTGCGTACGCACACCACCGGGCCGAAGATCTCCTCGTCCCACGCGGCCAAGCCGTCCGGCACGTCGGCGAGGACCGTCGGCCGGAGCATCCGCCCGTCGCCGTCACCGCCCGCCACGATCTTCGCGCCCGCCGCGACGGCCTCGCCGATCCAGTCGTGGACCCGCCGGGTCGACCGGCCGTCGATGAGTGCCGCGACCCGGGTCGCCGCGTCACGGGGGTCGCCCACGGTCACGGCGGAGACCCGATCGGTCACCAGTCCGAGGAACTCCGCGGCGACCGGGGCCTCCACCAGCACCCGCTGCACGGAGATGCACGCCTGGCCGGAGGCGTAGTAGCCACCGCGTACCACGGCGTCGGCGGCGGCCGCCAGGTCCGCGTCGGCGGCCACCACCAGGGCGGCGTTGGACCCGAGTTCGAGCAGGACCTTGGTCGGTGCGGCCGCCCGGGCGATGGTGTGTCCCACGGCGGCCGACCCGGTGAACGACACCGCGCCCACCCGCCGGTCGGTCACCAGCGTCTCCCCCACCTCCACGCCACCGGTGACGAGCTGCACCGCCTCCGGCGGCAGTCCCACCGCCTCGCCCGCCTCGCGCAGCAGGTGCACCAGCCAGAGCGTGGCCAGCGGCGTCTGCGGCGCGGGTTTGCACACCACCGGGCAGCCGGCCGCGAGGGCCGGCGCGATCTTGTGGGTGGCGAGCAGCAGGGGGTAGTTGAACCCGGCGATGCCGACCACGACGCCGATCGGCCGGCGCGTCCAGAACCCGATCAGTCCCTCGCCGGACGGCAGCAGGTCCAGCGGCACCGTCTCACCGTGCAGGCGGGCCACCTCCTCGGCCGCGGTTTCCAGCGTGATGAGGGTACGGGCCACCTCCGTCCGGCAGTCGACCAGCGGCTTTCCGGTCTCCAGCACGAGCAGCCGCTCGAACTCCTCGCGCCGGGCGGCGAGCGCGTCGCGGGTGCGCAGCAACACCGCTCTGCGGACGTGCGACGGAAGACGTGCCACCGTGTCGGCGCTGGTCACCGCGGCGTCCAGCGCGGTGCGCGCCAGCTCGACGTCGCCAAGAGGTGCCTCAGCGACCACCGACCCGTCGTAGGGGAACCGCACGGGGGCGGTCGGCGCCGGGACCCAACCACCGCCGACGGGCATGCCGGTCGGGAAGGGTGCCTCGAACAGACTCATCGTCGCCTCCATTTCTGAACGGCGCTGGGAAAGATGTCGGCGTATGCGCGGTACCCTCCCGCGCTCCGTGCGGCGAGGATTCCGTGGGCCACCGCCCGGGTGAACGCATCCGCGCCGGCGGCGAGCACCGCGTTGAACGCCACCGGGTCGAGGGCGGGACCGGCGCAGGTTGCCAGGGCGAAGACGGTGTCGCCGTCGAACATCGAGTGGACCGGCCTGATGGCGCGGGCCATTCCGTCGTGCCCGATGCCGGCCAGCTTCTGGCACTGGGCTTTGGTGAGCGTCGCATCGGTCGCGAGGACACCGATGGTGGTGTGGAACGACGCGGCGACGCCACGGCCGGCGGCCGCGGCGGGGGCTTCGGCGGCCTCCAGGGCGGCGGCCCGCTCCCCCTGGCTGGGCGGGCACGCGCCGTCGAACTCGCCGGCCAGGCGGAACCGGGTGCCATACAGCTCGCCGGTGGCGGGGTCCACGGTCGAGCCGACCGCGTTCACCACGGCCAGCGCGCCGACGGTCACACCCGCCACGACTGCGCTGGCCGAGCCGACCCCGCCCTTGATGCCGCCGGCCACCGCGCCGGTGCCCGCCCCGACGGTGCCGAGTGCGACCGGCTCGTCGGTTGCGGCGTCGTAGGCGGCCGCGCCGAAGTCCGGGCCGGGAGTGGCGCGGAAGTCGCCGCCGCGACCGAGGTCGAACAGGACCGCGGCGGGGACGATCGGTACCACCTGCCCTGGCTCGGTGCCCACGGGGAAACCGATCCCGGCATCAGCCAGGCGCTCCATGACACCGGCGACCGCGGCCAGCCCGTACGCGCTGCCACCGCCGAGCACGACGGCGTTCACCCGGTCGACCAGGTTTCGCGGGTCGAGCACGTCGGTCTCGTGAGTGCCGGGGCCGCCGCCCCGGACGTCGACGCCGGCCACGGCCCCGCCGGGTGGGATCACCACGGTCGTACCGGTGAGCCACCCGTCGCCGGTCCGCTGGTGATGCCCGACCCGGATGCCCGCGACGTCGGTCAGGGTGTTGCTCGGCCCGGGCCGAACCGGTGTGCTCACCGGGTGCCGACCGGACGGGGTGCGTGCAGGAACCGGCGGGCCGCCTCGGCGTAGACCCTGGTGGAGCGGACGATGTCGGCGAGCTCGACGTACTCGTCGGCCTGATGGGCGATCCACTTGCCGCCGGGGCCGTAGACGACACTCGGCACGCCGCCGCGGGCGGTGAGGATCGTGCCGTCGGTGGTGCCCGGCACTCCCCCGTACGTCGGCTCCTCGCCCGTCACGACGGTGTGCGCCTCGGCGAGTGCGGCGACCACCGGGGCGTCGACGGGCGTGTCGACCGGCGGCCGGTCGACCAGGACCGCGATGTCGGCGCGCACCTCCTCGGCCGCCCCCAGCGCCGTGGCGATGCCGCGGACCCGCTCGACCAGGGACGGGTGGTCCACTCCGGGCACGGTGCGGACGTCGATTGCGACGGTCGCGTACGCGGGGATCACGTTGATCTGGTCGAGGTCGCCCGCGGTGGCCACCGTCGGGGTGACGTACGGCAGGCCGAGGTGGGGATGTGCGCCGTGCCGGGACTGGAGTTCCTGCTCCAGCTCGGTCAGTTTCAGCACGAAGGCTCCGGCCGTACGGATGGGGTTGCGGGCGTGCTGCGGCATGGCGCCGTGGGCCATCCGGCCGTGGAAGTCCACCCGGAACCGGATCGCCCCCTTGGACACTGGGCAGATCTCGCCGGCCTCGGGTTCGCACACGATCGCCGCGTCGACGTCCGCGGCGAGCCCGGAGTCCACGAAGTGGTGGACGCCGAGCATCAGCCCCTCCTCGTCGGCCAGGGCGCACACCTTGATCCGGCCGGGGAACGGCCCGGCAAGCTGCAGGGCGCGCACCGCGTACAGCATGGCCGCCACCCCCGACTTCATGTCGGCGGAGCCGCGGCCGTAGAGCCGCCCCTCGCGGATCTCCGCCCCGTACGGGTCGACGGTCCAGGTGTCGAGGGCACCCTCGGTGACGACGTCGGTGTGCCCTTCGAACATGAGGGTCGGCCCGTCGCCACCGCCGCCGTCCACGACGGCCATCACGTTGGGCCGGCCCGGTGCGGCCTCGGAGACCACGGGAATCCAGCCGAACTCGCGCATCTTGGCGGCGACGAGGTCGGCCGCCGGCTGTTCGGACCGGCCGTTGCCGGGGTCGTTGACGCTGGGGATGCGTACCAGCGCCTGGGTGAAGGCGACCACGCCCTCCTCGTCGACGGGGATGGTGTCAAGCTGGGCCGAGACACTCATCGTTGCTGCGGCTCCTTCCGGTCTCGGTTCGCCGCGTGGACCGCGAGGGCCTGCCGCAGCGTGGGCGCGGCGGCGAGCAACGCCCGGGTGTACGGGTGGGTCGGACGCTCGTAAATGGCGGTGGTGGGGCCGCGCTCGACGATCTCGCCGTCGTGCATCACCACCACGGTGTCGCACAGGTGCCGGACGACCGAGAGGTCGTGGGAGACGAAGATCAGGGTCAGTGAGAAGTCGTCGACGAGGTCCATGAGCAGGTTGAGGACCTGTGCCCGGACTGAGACGTCCAGGGCGCTGACCGGCTCGTCGGCTACGAGGACCTTCGGATGTGGCGAGAGGGCCCGGGCGATGGAGATCCGCTGTCGCTGTCCGCCGGAGAACTGGTGCGGGTAGCGGTGCGCCGCCGCCGCGGGAAGCCCGACGGCGTCGAGCAGTTCCGCGACGCGAGCCCTGGGGTTGGGGTGGCCCAGCGCCACGAGGGGCTCTCTGATGATGTCGCTGACCGTCATTCGGGGGTCGAGTGAGCTCATCGGGTCCTGAAAGACCATCTGCAGGTCTCGGCGGAGGAACTTGAGCGACCGGTCCGGCAGCCGGGTGATCTCCCGTCCGGCAAAGGTGATGGAGCCGGAGGTCGGGCGATCCAGGCCGGCGAGGAGCCGGATGAGGGTCGATTTGCCCGACCCCGACTCGCCGACGATGCCGAGCCGCTGCCCGTAGGCGATGTCGAGATCGATCCCGCGGAGCGCCTCGACGACCGGCCCGGGCCGGGTCAGGGAGCGACGGGGACGCCGGTAGCGGCGGACCACCTGCTGGGCGCTGATCACCGGGTCCGGCCCCGTGCTCGCGGTGGCCGCCACCGCGTCCCCGCGGGCGCGGGCCGGCACGGGCGTACCGATCTGCGGAGTTTCGGTCATCGGTCCTCCCCCACCGGGTGCCAGCAGGCGAATCCTCGGGCGGTGGTGCCGGACCACTCGGGTGTCCGCTCGCACCGGGCGGTCGCCTGGGGGCACCGGGTGCGGAAGACGCACCCGTCCGGGAACGCACCGCCGTTGGGCACCGCCCCAGGAATCGTCCGGAGGCGACTTCGTTCGTCGACCACGGTCAGGTCGGACGCGGCGATCAATCCCTGTGTGTAGCGGTGCCGGGGCGTCGTGAAGACGTCGTACACCTCGCCGGTCTCGACCACCCGGCCCCCGTACATGACCAGGACGCGCTGGCACACCGTGGCCACCACGGCCAGGTCGTGGGTGATGAAGAGCAGCGCGGTGTTCCGTTCCGCGGCCAGCTCGAGTATCAGGTCGAGCATCTGTGCCTGCACCGTGACGTCGAGGGCCGTGGTGGGCTCGTCGCAGATCAGTAGGGCGGGGTCGTTGGCGAGCGCGATGGCGAGCATGACCCGCTGGCGCTGACCGCCGGAGAGCTGATGCGGGAAGGCCCGGGCGGTCGCCCTCGGGTCCGGCAGGCGCACCCGGTCGAGCAGCTCGACCGTCGCCGCGGCCGCCTCGGCCCGGCTGGCCCGGGTGCGATGCAACAGCATCACCTCCGCGACCTGGTCGCCGATGCGCATCACCGGGTTCAACGCGGTCATCGGCTCCTGGAACACCATGGACACCGCCTTGCCGCGGACCTTCGCCAGCCGCCGCTCACCGGTACGCAGCAGGTCGTCGGGCATCCCCCGCAGGCGGATCGACCCGCTGGCCCGCAGGCCCTCGGGCAGCAGACCCATCAGCGCCAGCGCGGTGAGGGACTTGCCGGACCCCGACTCACCGATCAGCCCCACCCGTTCGCCGCTGCCGATGGTGACGGAGACGTCCTCCACCAGGGAGACCGGACCCACCTGGATGCCCAGGTTGTCGACCGTCAGTACCGCGTCCGTCGCGGTCGCGGTGCCGGGTGCCTGTGCCGCGGCCGTCATCGGTGCTCCCGAAGCTTGGGGTCGAGCCAGTCGCGCAGCCCGTCGCCGAGCAGGTTGAAGCCGAGTACGGCGAGGGCGATGGCGAGGCCGGGCAGGAACGCCAGGCGGGGCGTCGAGAACAGGAGTTCCTGCGACTCCTGGAGCATTCGGCCCCAGGAGGGGGTGGGTGGTCGGGTACCGAAGCCCAGGAACGACAGCGCGGCCTCGGCCAGGATCGCGATGGCGAACGACACCGACGCCTGGACGATGAGGATGCTGGCGATGTTCGGCAGCACGTGGCGCAGCGCGATGGCGAGCCGGGACCGTCCGGCGGCGCGGGCGGCGAGGATGTACTCGGTGTGCATGACGCCGAGGGTCTGGCCTCGGGCGACGCGGGCGAACGCCGGGATCGTCGCGACGCCGATCGCGACCATCGCGGTGAGGGTGCTCGCGCCGAAGACCGCACCGAGCATGATCGCAAGCAGCAGCGCGGGGAACGCGAAGAGCAGGTCGTTGGCCCGCATGACGACCTCGCTGAGCCAGCCGCCGGCCATGCCGGCGAGGACGCCGAGCGGGGTTCCGAGCACTGCGGCGACGCCCACCGCCACGATCCCGACGAAGAGCGTCGTGCGGGCACCCACCATCAGCTGGCTCGCCACGTCCCGGCCGAACTTGTCGGTGCCGAGGAGGAAGCCGTCGCTGAACGCGGGTGCCAGCCGGTGCGCCGCGTCGACGTGCACGGCGTCGTGCGGCGTCCAGACGAACGAGGTGATGGCGGCGAGCACCACCAGCGCGACCAGGGCGCCGCCGACCATCATGCTGGCGTTGACACGGCGCCACCGGCGGTAGCCGAGGTCCGTGGCCGGAAGGTTGTCCAGTGCCGTCATCGGACCCCCCGTAGTCTCGGGTCGAGCAGGGCGTACAGAACGTCGACCAGGAAGTTGATGCCGAGGACGGCGACGACGAGCACCATGACGGTGCCCTGCACGAGCAGCAGGTCGCGATTGGCGACACCGTCGAGCAGGAGACTGCCCAGGCCGGGGAGGGTGAAGACCCGCTCCACCACGACGGCCCCGATGAGCAGCGTTGCCAGTTGCAGACCGAGCACGGTGACCACGGGGATCGCGGCGTTACGCGCGCCGTGCTTCCACAGCGCCCGATAGAGCCCGAGTCCCTTGGCACGGGCGGTGCGGATGTAGTCCTCGCGCATCACGTCGAGCACGGCGGATCGGACGTACCGGCTGAGCACCGCGCCCTGCACCAGGCCGAGGGACAGGGATGGCAACAGCAGTTGCTGGAACCAGGCGGTGGGGTCCTCCCGGATCGGGGTGTAGCCGCCGGAGGGAAGGGCCTGCCAGGTGACGGCGAACAGGAACACGAGCAGGATGCCGGCGAGGAACGCCGGCACGGCTACGCCGACCTGGCTTATCCCGGACAGGAGCAGCCCGCCGATGCTGCGATGGCGTACCGCGGCGGCGGTGCCGAGCGGCACCGCCACGATGATGGCCATCAGCATTCCGAACAGCACCAGCCAGAGCGTCACGCCGAGCCGGTCGACGATCTGTGGACCGATCCGGTCCGAGGTGACGTAGGAAACGCCGAAGTCGCCGGTCGACAGGCCCGCCACCCAGTCCAGGAACTGGGTGACCAGGGGCCGGTCCGTGCCGAACTCGGCGCGTTTGGCCGCCACCGCCTCCGCCGTGGCGTTGACCCCCAGCGCTACCTCGGCCGGGTCGCCGGGAAGCACCGCCATGACCGCGAAGACGACGACCGAGGCGACGGCGGTGCTCACGACGAGCACCGCCGCACGGACCAGCAGGTACAGGCCCATGGTGCTAGGCCTCGGACGGGGACAGCACGCTCAGGTCGAAGGACTCCGACACGAGATTCTTCGGCAGACCGGTCGTGCCCTTCTTCGCCACGATGAGGTTGGGGAACAGGAAGAGGAAGTCGCCGGCGGCGTCCTCGGAGATGATCCGCGCGGCCTCCTTCATCCCGGCGACCTGCTCGTCCTCGGTGCCGGAGTCGGCCTTGGCGAACAGCTCCTGCACCTTCGGGTTGTTGTAGCGCAGGTAGTAGTTCTTGTTGCCGAAGATTGCGGTGATGTCGCGGGGCTCGACGTGGTTGATGATCGACATGTCGTAGTCGGCCTGCTTGAACACGACGTCCAGCCAGCGGGCGGGGAACTCCAGCGGTTCGATGTCCACGGTGATCCCCACCGCGGCGAGCTGCGACTTGACCACCTGGGCCGATGCCACGGCGTAGGGCAGGTTGGGGATGCGCAACCGCAGTTTGAGGTTGCTCTGTCCGGCCTGGGCCAGCAACTCCTTGGCCTTCGCGGGGTCGTGCGGGTACAGGTTGGTCAGGTCCTCGTACCAGGGGTCGGTCGGCGGCACCATGCTGCCGATCAGCTGGCCCCGCCCGGCCCAGGCGGTGTCCAGCAGCGCCTTGTGGTCGATGGCGTACCGGATCGCCTGCCGGACCAGCTTGTTGTCGAGCGGAGCCTTCGAGTTGTTGAACGAGAGCAGCACCTCGCCGGTCGTCGTGCCCTCGATGACCTCGTACTTCGAGGTGTCGGAGAACTGCTGGATCGACTCGGGGGCCTGGACGGTGGAGATGACATCGATGCCGCCGGTCAGCAGGGCGTTGTTCAGGGCTGTGGCGTCCTTGAAGTACTTGAGCACGACCTTGCCCACCTTCGGCTTCGTGCCCCAGTAGTTCTCGTTCGCCGAGTAGGTGATTGCGTCGCCGCGTCGCCAGGAATCCAGTTTGTAGGGGCCGGTGCCGATCGGCTTGTTGGCCAGGTCGGCGACCCCGTCCCGGCTGAAGATGGCGCCGATCCGGGTGGTCATCTTGTACAGCCAGGAGTTGCTCGGCTTGGTCAGGGTGACGACCGCGGTGGTGTCGTCCTTCTTCGCCGCGTTGGCCACGACATCCATGGCCGACTTCAGCGAGACCTTCCAGTCGGTCTTGACCCGGTTGATGCTGAACACCACGTCATCGGCGGTGAACTTCTTGCCGTTGGTGAAGGTGACATTGTCGCGCAGGTGGAAGGTGTAGGTCTTGCGGTCGGGACTGATGTCCCATGATTCGGCGAGCAGCGGCACGACTTTGCCGTCCTGGTCGAGCTTGACCAGGCCCTCGTAGACGTTGACGAGCAACGCCTGCGGAATCGCGGCGCCGTCGGTGCTGGTGAAGTCGAGGTTGGCCGGTTCGGCGACGAAGCCGACCGACAGACTCGAGGTGGAGGCGGAGCCTCCCGAACTTTCCGATGAGCAACCCGCGGCGGTGATCGCGAGCGTGACGGTCGCGGTCACCGCCACGAGCCGAACGAACGGTCGTGTCACGGCTTTTCTCCTGAGGCAAGGGCCGGGCGAGGCCGGTCCGGACTGGCGAACGGACGGGTGGGATGTGATCACGGTGCGGTGGTGGTCTCGACGGCGGCCAGGATCTTCGCCGCGAGTTCCTTCGTGGTGGCAGTGCCACCGAGATCGGCGGTGTGCAGGCAAGGATCGCGCAGCGCGGTCGCGACCGCGTCCCGCACGATTCGCCCGGCCATCGGCAGGCCGACGTGGTCGAGGAGCATGGCTCCGGACAGCATGCACGCGACCGGGTTGGCCACGTCACGGCCGGCGATGTCCGGAGCCGAGCCGTGCACTGGCTCGAAGAGCGCCGGCACGTCGCCGCCGGGTAGGAGATTCGCGCTGGGCGCCATGCCCATCCCGCCGACGAGCACGGCCGCGAGGTCGGAGAGGATGTCGCCGAACAGGTTGCTGCACAGCAGTACGTCGAGTTCACGGGGTTGTTGCACGAGCCGGACTGCCATCGCGTCAACCAGCACGTGCTCGCACTGCACGTCGGGATTTTCCGCCGCCACCTCGGCGACGATGGAGTCCCAGAGCGTGTAGCCGTGGCGGAGCGCGTTCGACTTCGTCACCAGGCTCACCCTGCCCCTGCGGGTCCGCGCGAGGTCGAAGGCGTACCGGGTCGCTCGCGTGATGGCCGGCCGGGAATGGACGGCCACCTCGATGCCGAGCTCGTGAGGGGTAGCGGCGTGCGCGCGGCCGCCGATGCCCACGTACTCGCCCTCGGTGTTCTCCCGAACGATGACCAGGTCGATCCCGTCCGGCTCGCGCAGCACGGTGGTCACACCGGCCCAGGACTGGACGGGCCGGACGTTGACCGCGAGGTCCAGGGCCTGCCGGACGCCGATGATCAGGCCCCAGATGAGTTCGTGGTCGGGCACGTCCGGTCGGCCGACGGCCCCGAACAGCACTGCGGAAAAGCCGCGGAGCACGTCGACGCCGTCCGGCGGCATCGCCCGACCCGTACGCAGATACCGATCACCGCCCCAGTCGAACTCGACCGTGTCCAGCCGGCTGCCGGCACGCTCGGCGGCGGCACGGAGCACGGGGAGGCTGGCCGAGACCACCTCGGGGCCCACGCCGTCGCCGGGAATCACTGCCACGCGGAGGTCCTGCACGCCGAGCTCTCCGTTCATTGCGGACGCTCTTTACCTTGTCTGGTCTGACCAGTAGCCTCAGTGCACCTCACGCTCTCACTCGTCCGCAGAGAAGGTCAAGAGCTCAACCCCCACGGTCTTCGCCGGAACCGGGGCCACCGATCCAGGCCCCGCCATGGATCCGGCACGTACTCCACAGAGAGGGGAACTCATGGCATCCATGGCCTCGCGGTCCGCCGCACTGCTCGCCGGGGCGCTGATGTTCTCGGTCGCCACCGTCGGCGTTTCCGGTCCCGCCGTGGCGGCGGGTACCCCCGGCCTGCCCGGCAGGTACAACGCGATCAGCGACGTTCCGGGCATCCAGGTCGGCCAGGTCCAGTCCACCCGGGCCCCGTACCTCACCGGCAGCACCGTCGTCTACACCCCACGCATGTCGGTGACCGGCGTCGATCAGGAAGGTGGCGCACCGGCCACCAAGGAGACCGACCTGCTCGATCCGCTCAACTCCAACCCCGGCGTCAACGCGGTGATGCTCGGCGGGAGCAGCATGTACGGCCTGTCCGCCGCCGACGGCGTCATCCGTTGGCTCGAGGAACGCGGCGAGGGCGTCCGCGTCGGCAACGGAGTCGCTCCGATCGTGCCGGCCGCGGACATCTTCGATCTCGGCCGAGGAGGCAACTTCCGCGCTCGCACCACCCCCGCCTGGGGCTGGCTCGCTGCCGAGAACGCCAACCCGGGCGCCGTCGCGCAGGGTGTGGTCGGCGGCGGCACCGGGGCGCGCTCGGGTGGCCTGAAGGGCGGCGTCGGCACGGCCAGCATGGTGCTCGACAACGGCATCGTCGTCGGCGCCATCGTGGTGGTGAACTCGGTCGGGTCCCCGGTGGACCCGCGAGACTGCTCGCTGCTCGCCGCGCGCTACGAGGTGGCCGGCGAGTTCCGCGGCCTGGAGACGCCGAAGAAGCAGGAGTGCAACCCGCCCGGCGCCAAGGCCGACGAGCCGTCGATGAACACGACCATTGCGGTGGTCGCGACCAACGCGCCGCTGGAGAAGGCCGCCGCCGCCCGTATGGCCACCAACGCGCACGACGGGCTGGCCCGGGCGATCAACCCGATCCACACCCTCAGCGACGGTGACACCGTCTTCGCAGTCTCGACCGGCGACGGCACCCCGCTGCGGGTCAACGCCGACGGTGGCCAGCTCAACGGCATCTTCAACGCGGCCGCCGACACGCTGACCCGGGCGGTCGGACACGCGATTCTCAACGCCACCACCGTCGGCACGGCGAAGAGCTACTGCGACCGGTACCCTTCGGCGTGCAAGAAGCTGGCCCCGCTGCCGGCGGACAAGCGGGGCACGGCCCCGGAGGTGACCGCCGAGTCGCTTTCCGCGGCCACCGGGAAGGTCTCCGGCGGCACCCCGCCGGTCGGCGGCTCGTCGGCCACCGGGCAGGCCGCCCAGTCCGGCGCCCCGGCGGCGGAGGAGAACAAGACCGACGAATCGCGCCAGCCCGCTTCGTTCACCAGCGCCGCCCCTCCCGGCGGCGACGATCCCTCCCCCCTGCTTCTCAACGGAGGACTGGCCCTGGTCGGGCTCGGTGGGCTGGCCGGCGCCACGTTGATCCGACGCCGAGCAGCCACCAGGAGCTGACCTCGACCCGGAGAACCACACGTCGCGGAAGCGGCCGGCGCGACCTGACCGTCGCGCCGGCCGAGCGCGATGGGGCGTTACGATTTTCCGGGCAGACGGTCGCATTTGGTCTGATCGCTTCGCCTCACCACGGCGATTCCGCCGCGTCGCGAACGCTTCTGCACACTTTGAAGACGAGGGGTAGCCAGTGGCCCAACGGCCGCGATTTCAGCCGGTCCAGCCCGTGCGGGCGTACGAACGGATCGTGCAGCAAATCGAGGAGGCGATCCTCCGCGGTGACCTGCGCCCGGGCGAACGACTGCCGTCCGAGCGAGACCTGGTCCAGCAATTCTCGGTCAGCCGCGCGACCGTGCGCGAAGCGCTGCGGGTCCTGCAGAGCAACGGCATGGTCCGCTCCCGGGCGGGCGACCCGGCGGGTGCGGAGATCATGCCTTTCTCCCCGGTCACCTTGCAGAAGTCGATGACCACCCTGGCCCGACTCTCCGAGCTGACCCTCACCGAGCTCATCCAATTCCGGATGTTGCTGGATTCCTCCGCCAACCTGCTCGCCGCACAGTTGCGCACCGAGGAACAGCTCGTCGAGATGGACGCGGCGTTGAAGGTGATGCGCGACAGCGTGTCCCTTGGATACGAGGAGTTCAGCCGGGCCGATGTGGCGTTTCACGACGCGGTTGCGCGAGCCAGCGGCAATCGACTGCTCCAGGTCTGCAATCAGGTGGTGCGGTCGGTGGCGCTCACCCTCATCGCGGAGAAGATCGCGCACGCGCTCGACCGCACCGCGCAGATGGAGGAGAGCATCAGCCACCACGCCGAGGTGTTCGAGGCGGTACGAGCTGGCGACGGCACTGCGGCGGCACGCATCGCCCGCCAGAGTCTCTACGACTACTACGCCTCATACGTCCCGGAGTCCGAACGCATGTTCCTGCGGGCACTGCTCGATTGACAGCGCACTGAGCCACCTTGAGGCCACCAAGCAGGAAGCCCAGATCAGGGTCTGTAGATCTTGACGACTTCGCGTCGGTGCGGGTGGATAGACGTACTCAGCTGAAGGCTGGCGCTGCCCCGGCCTTCCAAGAGAGAGGATTCGCACCATGACAATCCCACGCCTGCGCGGTGCCGCGCTGGCCACGGTCGCCCTCGTGGCCGCCGGGTCGGCTGTGGCACCGGACGCGGCCGGTGCGGCACCGGGCAACCCTGGCGCCCCGCGCTACTCCGCTGGTGCGGCGAGTGTCCATGATCCGTACTTCCCTGAGCAGGGCAACGGCGGATACGACGTCCAGCACTACGACCTCACCTTCTCCTACGACCCGGCGACCCGGCTCATGGACGCCACCGCCACGATCACCGCTGTCGCGACTCAGGATCTCGACCGGTTCAACCTCGACTTCCGTGGTCCGGAGGTCTCCTCGGTGACGGTCAACGGGCACGCGCACGACTTCACCCGCGAGGGTCAAGAACTGATCGTCACCCCGCGCCCCAAGCTCAAGACCGGCCAGACGTTCACCGTCGTGGTGAAGTACGCCGGCGTACCCGGCCCGATCACCGACCCGGACGGGTCGATCGAGGGCTGGGTGCCGACCGACGACGGCGTCTTCGTCGCCGGGGAGCCGCAGGGCGCGCCGGCCTGGCTGCCCACCAACGACCACCCGACCGACAAGGCCACCTTCCGGTTCACCGCCAAGGTGCCGGAGCGGCTCACCGCGGTCGGCAACGGCCAGCTCCTCTCCCGGGAGACCCGGGACGGCTGGACCACCTTCGTCTGGGACTCGACCGAGCCGATGGCCACCTACCTGGCGACGATCACCATCGGCAACTTCGAGGTAACCGAGTCGACCACGCCGAGCGGGATCCCGGTGTACGTCGCGGTCGACCCGCGGCTGGTCGCCGGGTCGGCCGCCGCGGTGGCGCAGATCCCGAAGATGATCGACTTCTTCTCCACAAAGTTCGGCCCGTACCCGTTCGCCTCCACCGGGGCGATCATCGATCGGGCCCCCAACGTGGGCTACGCCCTGGAGACCCAGACCAAGCCGATCTTCTCCAGCACGGCGAGCGTCGGCACGATGGCCCACGAGCTCGCCCACCAGTGGTACGGCGACAGCGTCTCGCCGGAGCGCTGGTCGGACATCTGGCTCAACGAGGGTTTCGCCACCTACGCCCAGTGGATGTACACCGAGTACAACGGCGGCGCGTCGGTCAGCCAGACCTTCAACAGCAGCAGCAACTACGGACGGGCCGCGTCGTCGTCGTTCTGGCAGACCGTCCTCGCCGACCCGGGCCCCGTGGAGATGTTCAGCAGCATCCCGTACAACCGCGGTGCGATGACGCTGCACGCGCTGCGCGGCAAGGTCGGCGACGACACCTTCTTCCGCATCCTGCGTGAGTGGGCGGCGAGCAACCGCTACCGCCACGCCAGCACGGCCGACTTCATCGCCATGGCTGAGCGAGAGTCCGGGCAGGACCTCGACGCCTTCTTCGACGTGTGGCTCTACCAGAAGGGCAAGCCGACGACCTGGTGACACCAGCGGGGCCCCGCGACCCGTCGTCGGTCGCGGGGCCCGGAGCGCCCGAGATCGACGACCCCGTGGATTGACCGTCTGCGCCGGTCGGTCGACTACGACGTCGCCGGGGGACCGGGTCGAGATCCCGCAGCATGTCAGATCGGTAGTTCAATCGCCTGCCCGAGACCCTCGATTCGGCCGGCGCGCGATTGCCCACCGACGGACTACGAGGGCTGCCAACCTCCGCAGGATGGGCAAATCTCGACACCTGACGTGTCCGTACGCAGGCACACGGGCAGATCCGTCGGCCCGGGATCGGTCACGGACCATTGTGCGGCGGGGCGCTTGTGCCGGTACTCGAAGGCCAACCCGCGGGCGACGCCAGGAGCGCACTCATGCGCTGGGGCGGGTACGCGCCAGCCAGGTAGTGAGCATCCGGCTGGTGTCCTCGCCGAGTGCCGCCGCCGCTCGTGCCGTCAACGCGGCGAGCTCGCCGTGCTGCGCGGCGGTGACCGGCAGCTCGGGTGGTGGAGTGCGGCGCCAGGTGGTTCGTGCGCCGTCCCGGGCGAGGCGGGTTACGTCGGCCTTGCCACGTTCGGCCAGGCGAGGGTCCGGGTCGAGGGTGAGCATCAGGGCAGCGCGCAACTGGACGTCGGCGCTGTGGCCACGCAGGAGGCGGTAACCGGCTCGACGCAGCTCCACCCGGGCGTCCCCGAGCAACTGCCACGGAAGGCCTGGCGGCAGGGCACCGATCAAGGGCCGCAGCGCGGTGGTCGCCCCTCGGACCACCGCCGGGGACGGATCCTGTAGCAGCGGAAGCACCTCGTGCGCGACAACCGCCTCGAGCAGGTGCAGGCCTCGTACCGCCTGGGCGCGGACCCTGGCTTGCGAGTGGGTCAGCAGCGGCCGCAGCAGCGGAGCGTCCGCTGCCGAGCCGGTCTCGGCAAGCCCAGCGATCGCACCCAGTGCCGGTTCACCGGCGCCGGTCGCGGTCCGGTAATGCTCTCGGGCGTCGATGCCGAGCCGGCGGGCCGCGTCCCGGGCCACCGCGCGGACCAGCGGCGCGTCATCGTCCAGGTATGCGGCAACGTCGCTGTCCTGACCGACCCGGACCAGTCCGGTCAACGCCACCACCCGCACCTCGGCACGAACCGACCGGGCCAGGCGACGCAGAACGTCATGCCGGCGGGTCCAGACCGCCTCACGGCAGGCCGCGTCCGCCGCCCGGACCCGAATCCCCACATCCGAGTCAGTCTCGGCGCAGGTCACGTAGTCGGGCAGACGCAGCCAGCCCTGGGCCAGGACGATGTCGAACACGAACCGCCGCTGCCGGCGGGCACCCGAGCCGAGCAGCCCGCGCCACACCCCCGCTGGCGCCGACAGCAACGCCGCCCGTATCTGGCTGACGGCGAAGCCACCTCGCAGGCGCGCGTCGAGGCGCAACGCCATCGGCAGCACCGCCGGCAGATAGCCACCCGGATCGTCGGCGAGCAACAACGCCAGCCCGGCCCGCGCCCGATCCCGTACCGGCTTGACCCAATCACCGGTACGCAGCACCAGGAACGGCATCACCTCCGGGCACGGCCGATCGACCATCGCCGCGACCGCGCGTTCCCGGATCCGCCCATCACCGTGCATGCTCGCCAGCGCCATCGCGACAGGCCCCGACGTCGCGACCGAGAAACCCGCCCCGAATCGCCGCAACGCGGGCTCCTGATACGGGCCATACCACGGTGCCTGCCGCGCGTGCCGGTCCAGCCGGGCCACCAAACCCGCAACGCCGGCCACCAGCGTCAACGCCGATCGCGCCGCCACCTCGTCACCGACAGCATCGGCCTCGATCAGCACCTCGACCAGATGGTTCAACGCCTCCCACCGCCCCGCGGCGGCACCGTCGACCGCGACGTGCACCGCCCCGAGCGGCCCGGCCTCCCCCGCCGCCGACCCCTGAACCCCGCTGCCCCGTCTCCCCCAGATCACCCCGCCATCCTGCCCGAGCCAACAAACCCGATCGAACTCGATTCGGCCCGGTCATCGACCCCGCAGCGCAGCGCGGGCTGGACATGTACCAGAGTCACCCGAGGGCTCCGCTGCTCTCACCCGCTGCGCCCAGCACGCGTTGAGGCACTGTTTCTATAAGTCGCCGGCTGCGCCCGTGGCGGCGAACACCTCGACCGCGTCGTGTAGCCGGTCGAGAAAGCCGGTCAGATCCTCTGCCACCACGTCGAATCGTGGGTCATCGCTGCGGTAGACACCGGCAACGATCTCGCCAGCAGGAAGCCGGTACACCGGCGAGCCGGTCACCGCGCTCACCGCGAACAGGGTGCCGCCGCCATCACTGGCGAACACGACCACATCCGCGGTGAAGCGCCCCCGGACAGACGCCACCTCCCGACGCACGACGAGGCCGGGGTCGTGAACGAAGTAACCGCTGCCGATGTCCGGCAGGCTCACTTCGCGCACCTGCCGGTACCACTCGAGCAGATCACCGGACGGGCGCGTGCTCGCGAGCGAGGCGAACCTTTCCTCCCCCGCCATGCCGCCGACCATGTGCCGGCCCGGCGGGTAACCAAGCCGCACTTCGAATCCCGGCAGCAGCCGATCCAGGCACGCGGTGACGTCCTCGCGCCAGCGCCGGATGTACGCCCCGTCCATCGACAACTGAACCGCCCATCACCAGCCGGCGCGCCAGCATCTGCTGACCTGACCCTGCTGCCGCTGGTCATCCTGTGCCGGTGCTCGGGTCGGGCTGGTCCGCGGTGCGGTGGGTCAGCACGACGATCGTGCCTCCGAACGAATTCCGGCCGCCCCAGGCCCCGGCGCTGTCGTACATGCCCCGGCCGCAGAGACCGGCGCTCGTCCCCTCGAGCAGCGCTCGAAGTATGCACGGTCAGCGTCAGTCATGCCGGCGCCGGGTTCGCGTTCCGTCTCGTAGGTCCACGGCCCGCCCATCACCAGTAGTGGAGCCGCTCAGCGCCGTCCAACGACACGGTGATGCCGGCCTTCACCGGGCCTCGCCGTTCGATGGTGCTCACGCTTCCTCCTCTGACCAGCGGTGCAGCACAGCGGCCAACTGGGCCAGGACGGCATGGGCGGCGTCGAACAGGGCCAGCTTCCGCGGGAAGTTGTGGATGAGCCCCTGGTACCGGGCTGCGATGACAGGAACGCCCGCCGCCAGCAGCCCGGCCGCATACCGTTCCCCCTCGGCGGACAACAGGTCGAGCTCGGCGGTGACGACCACGGCGGGCGGCAGGCCGGTGAGGTCGGCCCGCAGCAGGTCCAGGTCCGGCTGCGTACGGTCCACGTCGGGTGGGGCGAACGCGTCCCAGAAGAACCGCATCTCCTCCCGGTCCAGGCCGTACTCGTCCAGCGCCGGATAGTCGACAGCGGGGTCGATGACCGGGCAGACGAGGATCTGTCCCGCAAGCCGGATCCCGGCGTCCCGGGCACGCCGGGCGGTCACCGCCGCCAGGTGCCCTCCCGAGGAGTCACCGGCCACCGCTGTCCGGTCCGGATCGAGGCCGTGCCGAGGCGCCTCGGGCCCGCGCAGCCAGGTGAGCGCGCGCACCATGTCGTCCACCGGAGCCGGGTACGGATGCTCGGGGGCGAGCCGGTAGTCCACGGAGAGAACGGCCCAGCCGGACGTGGCCGCCAGGTGCCGGCACAGCCCGTCGTGGGTGTCCACGCTGCCCATCACCCAGCCTCCGCCGTGCGCGTAGAGGACCACCGGCTTCGCGTCGTCGTCGCCGTCGCGGTAGAGGCGGGCGGGCACGCCGCCGGCGTCGACGGTCACCACGGACCGGATCGCCGGTCCGCTGCCCACCTCGGTGGGAGTCGCCTGGGCCATGCTGAGCCGTGCCGCCGGCAGGTTGGCCCGGGTGAGCGGGACACGCTGCTGGACTTGCATCGCCGCCCGCGCCTGCGGGTGGAGCCGCCTGAAGTCCACCTGGTCAGTATCGCTGGCCCGGCGGATGTCAGTGTTGCCGACACGGCGGTGCCGGACGGACGAAGGGGCGGCTACGGTCGGGATCGTGGACGAGCTTCTGCCGGCACTGCCGGAGGACTGGGACCGCTGTCTCGCGGTGGCCGCGCACCCCGACGACCTTGAGTACGGTGCGGCCTCGGCGATCGCCCGCTGGACCGCTCAGGGCAAGCAGGTCACCTATCTGTTGGCGACCCGGGGCGAGGCGGGGATCGACGCGATGCACCCGGATCAGGCCGGGCCCTTGCGCGAGGAGGAGGAGCGCGCCGGGGCCCGCGAGGTCGGCGTACACGTCGTGGAGTTCCTCGACCACCGCGACGGTGTCGTCGAGTACGGTCCGGACCTGCGCCGCGACATCGTGCGGGCGATCCGCCGCCACCGGCCCGACGTGATCGTCTCGGGGGCATTCACCGTCCGCATGGTGGGCGGTATGACCAACCAGGCCGACCACCGGGCGGTGGGACTGGCGACGCTGGACGCCGCCCGCGACGCGGGCAACCGGTGGATCTTCCCGGAACTGGTGGACGACGGGCTGCCACCCTGGGGCGGTGTGCGTTACGTCTGCTTCGGCGGGGCCGAGCGCCCCACGCATGGCGTGGAGGTCACCGGGGAACCGTTGCAGCGCGGCATCGCCTCGCTGGCCGCACACGCTGAATACACCAGGGGCCTGGGTGTGGCCGGACCGGAACCCGGGCCGTTCCTGACCTGGGCGGCCCGCCAGGGCGGGCCGGCGCTGGGCGTGGAAGCGGCGGTCCTGTTCGACGTGCACACCCTCAGTTTCGAGGGTCCACCACCCTGGCTCTGAGCCCTCCCGATCTCCGGCGAGCGTGTCGCGCGCTCGTGAGCGCTCACGTGGACGGGTCGCCACCGCCGTCATCGAGGTCACCGACGAGCGAGCCTGGGGCACGCATGCGCCACGCGTCCGTGACGAGCTCCTTCAGCCGATCGACGCTCACCTGCCCCAGCCGCAGCATGACCAGGGGCAAGCCGTCGTACGCGGGCGTGGTGAAGAAGACCTCGGGCTCGCCGAGGAGTAACGCCTGCTTCTCCGCTTCGTCGCCCACGTACAGCACCGCGATGTCGGTCCGGATGCGGCGCGGCGTACCGGGTCTGCGCTCCGGGTAGGACCAGACGAAACCCCTGTCGGCGACCCGGAAGTCGAAGCCCTCACTGTCGATCTCGACCACGTGAGGCAGCGCCAGCGCCAGGTGACGGATGTCGTCCGCGTCAGCCATCGAGGTCGCCCCAGGACACCGCCTCCTGCATCCGAGAAGCCTAACCGCCGCGCTGCCGCCGGTCGCACAGGGCCCGACAGCAAGGCGAGCCGCCGGGAGCGGGAGAGCCACCTGCGGACGAGGCAGCGCGGCCTTGGGCACCGTAGCGCCACAGCAGCAGGTTCGCGTTCACGCCGTTGCTGCGGCCGGCCGCCTCGGTCAGCAGGATCTCCTCCTCCACAGACCCTCGCATACCGGCCCACCTGCCTTGCCGAACAGCGCGGGTACGCCGTCGACTCACGGCGGATCATCGCGCACCGGCCCCACGAAGCTTCCGCCGGACGGTCCTGAGTTCCCGGGGGCTGCCCCAGGGGTAAATGGTGATGCGGTTGCCGAGCGCCGCCAGCCGGGCGGCGGCGCCGGACAGGTCACCAGCGAGCCAGAGGACGTACGAGAAGCTGCACTCGGCCTGGACCCAACCGTGCACGGGCCGGTAATCCGGGTGCCCGACCGAGCTGGCCACGGCGTCCCGGATCTCGTCGAGCACAGCCGGCGAACGCAGGTGGGCGATGCCCGACTCGTACGCGAACTCCAGGTGGGCGTCGGCCACGGCCGCCGCGTTGAGCGATCCGGGCGGCGACGTCTCGGCGCAGCGCCGCGCGAAGCTGAGCAGCTTGTCCAGCGAACCGCCCCACTTCGGGCACAGCTGCTGGACGTGGGTCAGCTGGGCGTAGAACGGATCGGACCGTGCCTTCGCGGCGCGCTCGTACCGCCGGTTCGCCTCCGCCTGCCCCAGCCCGAGGCCCCGGGCGGTACGCAGCCGCGCCGTCCACGCGGCGATGTTGCCCGGCTCCTCCGCGGTCACGTCGCCGAGCACCCGCTCGGCCTCGCGGAGAATCTCGTGGAAGGACGCGAACTGGCGGTTGCTGGTGTACCGGGCGCGCGCCGTTCCCCGGGCCTGCCACGCCATCCACACCAACCGGGCGCCGAGCAACGTACCGGCCAGGGTGGACTCGGCCGGTCCGCCTCCTGCCGTGCGCAGGAACGTCTCCACGCCCTTCGTCTCGGCGACCATCGCGGTGGCGACTGTCGGGTCGTCGTGCTCCGGCAGCTGGTCGAAGAAGGCGACGACGGCCGGCCAGTCCTCGGCGTGCAGCGCGCGTCGCAACGGCGCGAGATCGGGGTGGTGGTCGACGAGGTCGTAGCTCGGCAGTCCGAGAAGCGAAGAGATCTTGAGGCGGGGCACGCCGGAGAGCTTAGGAGCAGGCGGCCGACCGCGAGTGCACCGATTGGCCTGATTACGGGATCAGGCCGAATCTCTGATCCGTCACCATACGTTCGGCCACGAGCGCGCCCAGCCGTGGCCGATATCGCCCGGCGTACCGTTCCGATCGTCACAACGCTCTAAGCAGAGCAGGAACCGGCGCATCCGCTTGTGCCGCTTTCCGCGGCGTCCAGAGCCGCTCCGGCGTCGCCGGCTCGGGCGACGGCACGTTCCGCGCCAGTATCGGCGCTTGCGTCGGAGGCGGTGGCGTGCACGTCCTCAAGCGTTCGGGGTCCGAACCAGCGGCGCATGGAGGCACGTGGGCCGGTCAGGTCAGTGCCGCCTGCGCGGTAACCGACGTACCCGTCCGGCCGCACCAGATAGGCAGCGTGCCTGCCGGGAGCAACGCCCGGCCGGCGCAGCGCCTGGTCATCAGCGTTGGGCGCCGTGAGGCGGGCCCGGGTTCGGGCCATACGAACGGCGGCGGTCAGGGTCGCGATGTCGTAGGCGCCGTAGTGGCGGCGGCCGTTGATGAAGAACGTCGGGGTCCCGGACACTCCGCTGTTGTCGGCCGAGTCGATGTCGCTGTCGATGCGGCCGGCGTGGGCGTGACTTGTCAGATCCTCGTGGAAGCGTTCCTGATCCAGGCCGAGGTCGCCGGCGTATGTGATCAGATCAGTGATGTTCAGCTTGTCCTGGTGGTCGAGCAACAGGTCGTGCATCTGCCAGAACTTGCCCTGAGCGGCCGCTGCTTCGGCGCCCTCGGCTGCCAGCCGGGCTTGCGGGTGCACGTCTGGCAGAGGCAGGTGACGCCACACGAAACGCAGGTCGGCGTGGCCCAACAACTCCCGGACGACTGGCTCGGCCTTCCCGCAGTACGGGCACTGGAAGTCGCCGTACTGCACCAGCGTTACCGACGCATCGGCTGGGCCGCGGACGTGGTCCTGCGTCTCGTCGACGTCTGGGATGAGGTCGAGCAGCTCCGTCATGTCACCGAAGAGCGCCCGGGTGCGCTTGTCCTTGGGCAACATGTTGGTGAGGCGGAACGCGGTCCAGGTCAGCGCCGAGGAGACGATCGCGGCGCTGAGCACCCCGACTTTGGCCTCGGCCAGCTGGTCGCCGGTGAAGGCCAGGCTGGCGATCAGCAGCGACACCGTGAAGCTGACACCGGCGATCGTGCCGCTGCCGAGCACGCCCGCCCAGCCCACGGCCGGACGGATGCGGCCGTGTGAGATCCAGGTGAGCCCGGCCGAGGTGCCGATCACGGCGAGCGGCTTGCCGACGACATACCCGAGCAGTACGCCCCAGGTGACCGGCGACGCGAACGCCTGGGCCAGGAATGAACCGTCGATGCTGACGCCCGCGTTGGCCAGGCCGAACAGCGGCACGATCAGGTAGCTGGACCAAGGGTGGTAGATGCGCCGAAGGCGGTCGTTGGGCGAAAGCGTGTTCGCGAGGCCGATCGAAGCCGTACGCGCGAGCTTGGGCGTCGGCTGCTCACGGAACGACCGGAACAGCCCGCTGAGCTGCTCGAGCTCAGCTCGACCGGGAGAGTAGGCGAACGCGGTCAACCCGATGGCCAGTCCGGCCACCACCGGGTCGACTCCGCTGACCAGCAGCGCGCCCCACATCACGATGGCGACCGGCGCGTACGCCGAGCCACGTCGGACGCCGGCTGCGCGGACGGCCAGCATGACCGCGAACGCCGCTACGGCCACCACGATGGGCATCATCTTGATGTCGTCGCTGTAGACCAGGGCGATGACGATGAGTGCGATCAAGTCGTCGACCACGAACACGGTGAGCAGGAAAATCCGGACCTGGTCAGGCACGCCGCGGCCGAGCAGTGCCAGCAGGCCCAACGCGAGGGCGGTGTCAGTCGACATAGCCACGCCCCAGCCGTGCGCGCCCAGCCCGCCGTGGTTGATCAGCAGGAAGATCAGCACCGGGATCAGCATGCCGATCAGACCGGCCACGGCGGGCAGCACGAAACGTCGCCGGTCGCGTAGGTCGCCGAGGTCGAACTCGCGCCGCGTCTCGAGGCCGACGACCAGGAAGAACAGCGTCATCAAGCCACTGTTGATCCAGGTGTGCAGGTCGCGGGAGAGCTCGAGGTGCCCGAGGCGTAGGGACAGTTGGGTGCGCCAGAGGGCTTCGTAGGAGCCGAGGTCGATGTTGGCCCAGAGCAGTGCGGCGACGATGGCGGCCACGAGCACGCCGGCGCTGCCGGACTCGGTCCGCAGAAAGGCTTGCAGCGGTGCCGCTGGATTCCGCTTCCAGATCGTCCGGCCGCTCATCTTGGTTTCGGTCACACGTCACCTTCCGGCGCGCTGGCCGGGCCAGCATGGACAGCTGGATCACGTGCCGCAATGCGGGCACGCGACCGCTCGGTTCAGTACTGATCGGGCTGCCGCAGCTGTGGCCGGCTGCGCAGCGGGCGACGCGGCCCGCCGATGCCCTTCGGGATGCGGCGGCTATCAGTCAGCTCATGGTCGGGACGTCGCGCCGATCCTGGCCGAAGTGACAGACAACGCCGAGCAGCTTGCTGCTCGGCGTTGATCGCCGAGCAGCAAGCGGGCCTGATTTCAGCGCGGCCCGACGAACTCGGTCCTCACGCTCCAGGCGAACTGAATCAGCATGGTCACCGGGGACTTCTCGGCAATGTCATGCATCACCTTCAAGTCGTCGGGGTCCGGTTCTTCGCTTAGCGTGATCGTGCGCTGGAGGTAACGCTCTTCGCCTTCCTGCTCGGGTTCGTGGTAGGCGATTTCGACGGTGATGTCACCGGCGGTGTCGTACTTGTAGTCGACGTACTGCCGCAGCGTCTGGGCAGTGCACGACGCGAGCGCCATCAACAGGTACTCGGTCGGCGTCGGGCCGTCGCCGAGCGCGCCGTTGTGCGGTTCATCGGCGACGAACGTGAAGCTGCCGGTGGTCATGTCCGTGCGCCGGCGCTCGTTGGCCGGAAGGACAGCTCGGGCGGATGCGACGACACGATCGTGATTGGTTTCCATCAGCCGCGCCTTCCTGTAGATCCTGCTGGTGACGGCCCAGGTATGCGGACCCAGCAGCAGCCGAGCCGCAGTCTGAGCGAGGGCTGCGGCCGGGCGTATCACCCCGCGACCGAGTACGTCCGAAGGCTAGCTCCCGCCGGACTGAAGAGTCCAATTGATGGCTCGCCGTCAGAGCCGCTCAGCCCTTTCCCCAGCTCTCCAACTGGGGGTGTAAGCTGCGCTGAGAGGCGGATAGGACCAAGGAGCTCCCAGCTGAACTCGGAAACGCCATACCTCAGGATGGACTCGCCAGTCCGTTACGAGCCGGTAAGCGTCGCTCCCCCGTCGCGGCGCCCCCGGTCCGGCCGGCACCTGACCAGTCGACGCTCGTCGGGCGTGCTGGAGCGCTCATCACAGACGGCGCAGCGGGACACCCGCAGCCTGGCCGTCATCGATCTCCGGGCTGCTCCGCACCCGCCGTGCCAGTCTGATCGCGATGAAGAGGGCTCGATCAGCGGGTCGGCTCGCCGGACGGCTCCGAGAGGTACGACTTGATGTGCCCCAGCGCCATGTCAAGCGCAACTTCCATGGGTGCGACGTTGTGCGCGGCGTTCGCCAGCAGGTAGCCGCCCTGCAAAGCTGCCATCAACCCCGTGGCCAACTTCTCCGGGTCGGCGTCCTGGCGCAGAGCACCGCTGTCCCGCATCCGGTGCAGACCATCACTGATCAGCTTTTCCCACGCCGCGAACGTCTCCAACAGCATCGATCGAGCCTGCTCATCTTGGTCGGACAGCTCGACCGCCATCGACCCGAGGCCACACCCGTATCTGCCGTTGTTCAGCGAGTTGGCCTGGACCAACGCGTTGCGCCACCGGACCAGGCCCGAGAACGATCTCAGTCGTTCGAGCCCTGCGCGCTCGCGCTGAAGCACAAGGGCGCCCCGATATTTGACCAACGCTCGCACGAGCTCCTGCTTGTCGGCGAAGTGGTGGTAAAGCTGCGACTTGCTGGTCTGGCTTGCCTGGCGGACGTCGTCAAGGGTCGTCGCGTTCACTCCGCGCACGAACATCAGCCGGTTCGCCGCCTCGAGGATCCGCTCTCGGGTCGCGATGCCCCGTTGACTGATCCTCCGCCGATTCGTCGGCGCAGCCGCCTGCTGGTCGCTCATCGGTCAAGTGTATCCAGCGCACCAGATCATCCCCGGAAAATGGGACCTTGAAGTCCGTTCGGCGTCATGTCGCATTCGCGTCCTGGTGAATGACGGCTGCGTCCGCCGACAGTTCGGCCCGAACGCGCCCCATGTCCGCGAGATCATCGACGGGGCGAGCCTTTCCGGACTATCCGGTCCTCGCCGTGCCGGCGCCACCGCTCAGTCGACCCGGCCACGGTACCCGCTCATTCTGCCAATGACACCTCGGCCGGGTCGGCGCGCGGACCTCAGGTCCGCGCGCCGGAGGTCAGGCCGTCGCCCGCTTCGGGAGCTTCCACCCCGGGCGGGGGAAGTGGCAGGTGTAACCGTCGGGGTAGGTCTGCAGGTAGTTCTGGTGCTCGGGCTCAGCCTCCCAGAAGTCGCCTGCCGGGGTGACCTCGGTGACGACCTTGCCGGGCCACAGGCCCGAGGCGTCGACGTCGGCGATCGTGTCCTCGGCGACCCGCTTCTGCTCGTCGCTGGTGTAGAAGATCGCCGAGCGGTAGCTGGTGCCGATGTCGTTGCCCTGGCGGTTCTTCGTCGAGGGGTCGTGGATCTGGAAGAAGAACTCCAGCAGCGCGCGGAAGTCGGTCTTCTCGGTGTCGTAGACGACCTCAATGGACTCCGCGTGGGTTCCGTGGTTGCGGTAGGTGGCGTTCGGGACGTCGCCGCCGCTGTAGCCGACGCGCGTGGAAACGACGCCGGGCTGGCGGCGGAACAGCTCCTCCATCCCCCAGAAGCAGCCGCCGGCGAGGATCGCCTTTTCGGTGGTCACGTCGTCTCCCTACTTGTCCTCGGTGTCAGCGTTGGTGTCACTCGTGAACAGGGTGCGGTATTCGCCGTACCCGGCACTCTCCAAGGCCTGCTGGTGCACAGCTCGCCCTTCCCGGCCTTCTGGCGCGAAGCTGAGGAATCAGGTGAAACGCACCCTATGTGCTGGTTGCGATCTCCTGGGCCCTCTCTACCTGGACTTCATGGTCCGCACATCTGGTTCAGGAACGGCCGACCATATGCCATTGCCGTAGCGGATGGCCTGGATTGAATCGGTCCCAATGTAGCATCCGCTTGGACTCGTAACTGGACTTGACAGACCAGTTTAAGCGCGACTAGGTTCGGGGCGTCCGACTGGGATGATGATTCTTCGCGTCCGTCGTGGGCGACACGCGTCCATCTACGCGCGTGGCGAGCCGGCGCTGTCAGATCGGCCGGCTGCGTCCTACAGCCCTGGCATCAGATGCCGAAACCGGCTTTCCCTGCCTGCAGCATTCCACCAGAGACAAATGACCGAGGAGAGACAGCTCCCATGAAAGCGATCGTGGTGACGGACCAGGCAGCGGGAATGGCCGGGATGACGCTGGTGGAGCGGCCCGAGCCCGAAGCGGCGCTGAACGACGTCGTTGTTCAGGTTCATGCGTCGGGATTCACTCCGGGTGAGCTGGCGTGGCCCTCGACCTGGACCGATCGCCTCGGCCGGGACCGGACGCCGTCGATCCCCGGCCACGAGCTGGCCGGAGTGGTCAGCGCTCTCGGGTATGGCACGACGGGACTGTCTGTGGGACAGCGGGTGTTCGGCCTCACGGACTGGAACCGCGACGGCACCCTGGCGGAGTATGTGGCCGTCGAGGCACGCAACCTCGCGCCGCTGCCCGGAGACGTCGACTTCACGGTGGGCGCGAGCCTGCCGATTTCAGGCCTGACCGCGTGGCAGGGCCTGTTCATGCACGGCCGCTTCCAGGCGGGGCAGAGCGTTCTCGTACATGGTGCGGCCGGTGGAGTCGGCTCGATGGTGACCCAGCTCGCCAAGGAGGCCGGCGCCTACGTCATCGGCACCGGACGTGCCGCCGACCGCCAGACCGCGCTCGACTTCGGCGCGCAGGAGTTCGCCGACCTCGACAACGACACCCTGGAAGACGTCGGCGGCGTCGATCTGGTTTTTGACGTGATCGGCGGCGACATCCAGAAGCGTTCCGCGGGTCTGGTCCGAGCCGGAGGAACCCTGGTGACCATCGCTGGCCCGCCCGAAGCACAGCCGGCGGACGGCCTGGCGGTTGACTTCGTTGTCGAGGCCGATCGCGCGCAACTGGGTGAGGTCGTCCAGCGGATCAGGGATGGCCGGCTGCGGACGAACATCGGCACCGTCGCGGCCCTCGACGACGCCGTCGCCGCCTTCAACCCGACCGAGCGGGCCAAGGGAAAGACGATCATCCGCGTTCGCTCGTAAGGATTCACGAGCGAGAAGTGCGTCGATGGCCTTCGCCTCCCGTCGACGACGTACGGCTGGGCGAGTACGACTACCGCCACGATCCGGGAGTGACTTGATGACCATCAACGAAGGCGCACCCGCCATGACCGACGCTGCCGAGCCGACCCGCTCCGCCTTCGCGCACTCCGCCGGGGCCGGATACCCCGACGGCCTCACCCAGGACCAGACTGTCCTCATCGACGAGGTGATCGGCGAACCCCACGCCCCCGCGCTTGACGTCCGAGTCGTCAACGACGAGAAACTCGGCATCTACGACGCCATCGTCGGGGACCGAGAGGTGGCCGGGCTGACCTACAACGTCGCCGGAGACGACCGGCTCGTGCTGCTGGCCACCTCGGTGATCCCCGAGTTCCGCAAACAGGGCATCGCCACCGAGCTGATCCGACGCGTCCTGGACGACGTGCGTGCGCAAGGCAGGACGGTCACCATCATGTGCCCGATCGTGCGCACCTTCATCGACCACAACCCCGAGTACGCCGGCCTCATCGACCCCGAGCACCCGGGAGCAGCCCAGGGTCGCACCCGCATGCCCTGAACCCACCTGCCAACGACCTGGGCGGACCCCGCCCAACGGCGTGATCGGGTGGCCAGGGAACTCGTCGCTCGCCTGCTGAGCGAGATCTGCGAGCAGGAAAAGATCACCGTCATCTGCCCGGTCGTGTGAGTTCATACCGTCCGGCGTTGAGACACGGCTCGGGCCGCCCAGCAGGTCCGGGCTCGTTCGGCTGCGGACGGAGAGCGGCAAACGTCGCGGCCCTCGACGATGTCGTTGCCGCCCTCAACCCGACCGAGCGGACAAGGGGAAGACGTTCATCCGCGTTCGTCCGTGAGGATTCGGGGCCAGCAATCGAGCCCGCCTGGATCAGCGGCAGCTATGTGGGCGGGGTCGGACGACTCGTAGGGCACCCCTCAGCGGACCGGCCGGGTGTCTGCGCACCCACTCGGAGCCTCCAGAGATTCTGGGGGCGGTTCACGTCAAGGAGAAGGCACATATCGATGCAACGCATGGCACCGGTGATCAACCAGGCTCGCCGGGGCGGAACGCTCCGGCTGGCATTCTTATCTGCGGTGGTCTCCCTGGTGGCCACGTTTGCCGCGTCGGCCGCGCCGATCCCCCTGTTCAACGTCTACCGGGCTGAGGAAGGGTTCACCAACGCCGGCATCTCGATGGCCGTCGTCACCACCGCCGTCGGTACGATTGCCGCACTGTTGGTGCTGGGGCGACTGTCCAGTCATCTGGGCCGGCGGCGCACCGCGCTCGCCAGTCTCGGCCTGCTCCTGCTGGGCTGTCTGCTGCTGCTGAACGTGCACGACATCGGCACCCTGCTGGCCGGTCGGCTACTGATGGGGGTCGGTGCCGGCTTGGCCAGCACCAGCCTCACCTCTTACATCGTCGACGCCGCACCCCCCAGGCCCGAGTGGTTGGCCGCCGTCGCCTCCAGCCAGGGACCCATGCTCGGCCTCACCCTCGGTGCCATCACCTCCGGCGCCCTGGTCCAGTTCGGTCCCTGGCCACGCGACCTCATCTACCTGGTGTGCGCCGGTCTCCTCGTACTGTCCGCCGCACTCATCGTCATCAGCCCGGAAACCGCACAGCCGACGCCGGGCGCTTGGCGATCTCTGCTACCGCGGGTCCGCGTACCGGCCGGGGTCAGGCATCTGCTCCCTGTCGCGGCTGCGGTGTTCCTGGCCACCTGGGCGACCGGGGCCTTCTACCAGGCCTTCGTGCCCGCGCTGGTCGACGACCAGCTCCACACTCACAGCCCGCTCATCCTCGGACTGGTGTTCGCCGCCTACATGGCCCCCAGCGTTCTCGGCGCCCCCCTCGGCGGCCGTTTCACATCGGCGGCGGCCCAAGGCGTCGGCATGATCATCTTTCTGGCCGGGTGGATCGGCATCATCACCGCGATCGCCTTCGGCACGCTGGCCTTGTTCATCGCCACAACCATCGTCGCCGGCGCCGGTCAGGGCATCGCCATCAGCGCCGCCACCCGCGGACTGCTGCACGGCAGCACTCTGGCCGATCGGGCATCGATCTTCAGCGTGGTCTACGTCCTCTGCTACAGCGGCGCCGCCTTCCCCAGCCTCATCTCCGGGGAACTCTCGAACACCTTCGCGCTACCGCAGATCGTCCTCGGATACGGCGCACTTGCCCTCGTCGCCACCCTGATCACTGTCCTCGCTGCACGCACCTCGCACATCGGCACCGCCAGGAACAGCCAGCATGGCGAGTTGGTCAAGTGATCGACAGGGACACCCGATGACCAACTGGACAACCGACGAACTCGGCTGGATCGGACGCTCGCCTGTCTGGGCGCCATCGAGCCGACGCCGTCCGTTGCCTCAGCGCTCGCTGGTCGCGTCCGGCATGGCGCGAGTGGCGATGCGGGTGGAGCGGTTGAGGTCAACGCGCCCCTCTGCCCTGGGTGGTCCTGGACGTAGCCGGCGGCAAGCCCGCGGCCGACCTTGGTCCGGCGCTGGCTCAGCTCCACCAGGGCGTAACAGGTCATGACCGGGTTGGTCTTCGTGTGGCCCCGGGCGGTTCTCACGACGCGCTTTAACAGGACCGTCTAGTTCACAGCGCGGCGCTCGACGCGACACATGCGGAGCAATCAAGCGCAGCACTTGGACTTCAAGGTCCAGGTTAGATAGTTTGGTCACGTGGCGTAACTACACTTGGACGGGTGAGCCGATGAGCAGTGAAGGACAGGCACAGGTAACCGAGGAACTGATCGACAGCCTCGCTCATGGCCGCTTTGAGTTCTTCCGCGACGGCGAACTGGTCGGCTGGCTCTACTACACCCACCTGAAGCCCAACCGGTACGCCCTCCGGCACACCGAAGTCGAGTCGAGTCATCAACACCAGGGCGTGGCGGGCGCGATGGTGCGCCGAGTACTCGACGAGATCCGCGCCCGCGAGGGCACGGTCACTGCAATCTGCCCCTTCGTGGTCGACTACCTCAGGCGAACGACCGCCTATGCCGATCTGGTCGACGCCCGACACCCCGGCTACTCCGATCGTGCTGCTGCCGAGTCGGCGCTGAGAAAGGCCGTGGCCGAGACTACGGGCCGCGCGCCGGAGGCCCGCGAGTCATAGGAGACAAGCAACAGCAGCGGGCGACCGGGGCGCTGTGCGCGTTCGTCACCGGGGCGTTTCCTCACCGTCGAGGCCCGCACGTGCGCTGACGCCCGCCTGGAGGTCTGGTTTCGCCGTCCCTTAACGGCGACATCGCGCTGAGCGGCGGAGCCGGGAGCTGATCACCTGGCCATCGCCTCACCTGGGTCGTCGCCGCGTCCCGGGGCGCGCACTGCGGTGCGCGTTCGCAGGCCCGTGCCGGACTGCTGTGCGTCCGACCATCTCTCATATGCCCCGATCATCAAAGGGCGTCGTGGCGAGAAAGCTGAGCATGGTGAGGATCATCCCGACCGCCCCGAAACTACCGATCGCCGATGCCCTGGGCGCAACCGGCTTCGCGGCGATCCGACAGCCCACGGTGAACTCCGTGACCCCGATGAGCCGGTTGAGCCTTTGGGTGCCCAGCTTCCCACGAAACCCCGAGAACAGCGGACTCGAGGTGACGGGCGGCTCGTCATTCTCGACCTCGTACTGCTGGAACTTGAGCGCACCAATCCACAAGATGTTCGCCGCCCAGCACGAGCGCAGGACCGAGAAATCAAGCTACATCCCTCCGCCCGAGGGCAATCGGCGCGTCACCACCACCTACTGCGGCGTGCCCAGCAATTCCGTTTTGACGCCGCGCCGGATCAGCAACAAGGTTGGCGGCCAAGCGGCGAAGAAGCCGATGATCAACCCGACCTGGACAATGAGCCAAAAGACAGGGCTACTAGGCCGCAGGGTCTCGTGGAAAACAAGAAAATGCATCAGCGCCAGCCAACCTAATAGGGCGAGCTCGAAGACGGACACGGTCAGCAGGTCGCTCCTGAGAAATTTCCGCATTGCGGCCAACGCTCTTTGACCACCCGTGTGAGCCTCGGTAGAGTAGCGAAATGCAACGCCGAGGGCCACTGCGCCTACATAGTCGCCGACGACTTCGGGCCACAGTGTGCTGCCAAAAATTTCGAGGCCGACGCCGTAGGTGATAGGCGTGGCAATGATGACACCCAGAGTGCAGTGCGTCGCACAATGATAAGTTTGGATTGTCGTAGGAGCATGTCGCGACGCCCTGGGCGGGTTGCCGTGCCGGTCCAGCCACCGGGGAGACTGGGGTCTACCCCACTTTCTGTAGCTCAGGACGGCTACTGGGCCGAGGTAGAGGGCGGTTGCCGGCCAGACCATCTCCATGATCTTGGCCGGCTGACGATATCCAAGAACAAATTGGTCAACAACGACAACGGCGGTGCTGGCCAACACCACAAAGAGCGAAGCCCACGCCAGCACCAGGAGCCACGTCGGTTGCACAGCCATCTCCGTTCGCCCCAGGCACTCGATGCAATGTCGGTGGCGGCGGATGTCACGGACTCCGCCACCAGGTGCGGAAGGCGAGCCAAGATGCCGCCTCAAACATGAGAGCACATCGGGCGGTGAGGCATGCCGCATCGCCCACCTGCACAACATCCCGCCTTCCGGGCTGAACAATGAGCCCAAATGCCGAGCCGATGCTTCACCGGGTTACGCGCCCCTTACCGTGAGGCGGCTGCACGGCACGGCCTGCTACGCCCCCAAAAAGTTGCCACGATCATGACCACGCAGGAAGTTCGCGGAGCATGTACGTATAGAAGTCCCGCATCTCGGTGGGCCGGCGGACCACCCGGCTGTTCTCGCCGGAGGCGTTGATGCCGTCGTCGGCCGCCTGGAACATGGCCTGGATCATGCTGTTCTGCGCCGACATCAGCGTCGCCCAGGCGTCGTCGCGAAGCCGGTAGTGCTCGCGGCGGCTGCCCGGCAGAGGCACCCGCTCGATGAGCCTGACGGTGGACAGCATCTTGATCGCCCCGGACACCGCTCCCGAACTGATGCCGAGCTACTCGGACAGGTCGGGCGCGGTGACGCTGTCAGCCTCCGCGAACAGGGCGCCGCCACCGACCGCCCCCGCGCAACCATGTTCGGCGCCGCACTGGCCGCCGTTGCCGTCGGGCTCATCGCCGGCGGCACATGGCGAATGCGCAGCCGCGACGTCGGCCCGCTGAACCACCAGCCACCCGGGCCGGTCGCGGTGGCGCGCGGCCCGGGTGTGTCGACCGCCGCGCAGCCGGGCACCGCTCCCCCAAGCCATCTCCGTCGAGCAGGTCTCGCCTTCGAGGCTCCCGGTGCCGGGACATCCGTCGCTGCCGGCACCCCGCGACCTCAGTGAAATTCCCCGCCGTGGCGGGCTAGGGTGATCAACGGTGTGCCGGGAAGTCTGGTCGGCGTGTGATCCGTGGCGTCCCGACCCGAGGAGTCATCGTGCGAGCCCGAGACCTGGCCGTGCCCTTCCCGACCATCACCACAGCGACGTCGGCGCTGGAGGCGGCCCGGCTGCTGGCCGGTCACAATCTGCCGGGGTTGATCGTGGTCGACGATCGTGGTTGTCCGGTGACCGTGCTACCCGGCACCGAGGTGCTGCGGCTGGTTATCCCCGGCTACTGCCGGGAGGATCCGACCCTGGCGCGAATGATCGACGAGCCGTCGGCGGACCTGTTCCTGCGCGGCACGGAGGGCCGCACGGTGGCTGACGTGCTACCGCGGGAACGCCCGGAGCCGCCGGTGGTCGACCCCCAGGCAACGGTGCTGGAGGTCGCCGCCGTGATGGCCCAGAGGCGCAGCCCTCTCGTGGCCGTGGCCGCGCCCCGTCACCCGATGGTGGGGGGCATCACCCTCGACGCCCTGCTCGACCGGATGCTGGTCCAGTGACGGCGGTCGCCTGGGCGGCGGTGGCCGTCTTCACCGTCGCGTACATCCTGATCGCCACCGAAAAGATCCACCGGGTCGCCGCGGCGCTCGGCGGCGCGGCGGTCATGTTCCTGATCGGCGCCACCGACACGGCGCACGCGTTCTTCTCCGAAGAGGCCGGCATCGACTGGAACGTGATCTTCCTGCTGGTCGGCATGATGCTCATCGTGGCCGTGCTGAAACGAACCGGCGGGTTCGAGTACGTGGCGGTGTGGGCGTCGAAGCGGGCCCGGGGACGGCCGTACCGGGTGATGGTGATTCTCGTGGTCATCACCGCCGTGGCGTCGGCGGCGCTGGACAACGTCACCACCGTCCTGCTCATCGCCCCGGTGACCTTCCTGGTGTGCGAACGCCTCGGCGTGCCGGCGGCGCCGTTCCTCATCGCCGAGGCGATGGCCTCGAACATCGGCGGCACCTCCACCCTGGTGGGCGACCCGCCGAACATCATCATCGGCAGCCGGGGCGGGCTGTCGTACAACGACTTCCTGATCCACCTCGCACCGTTCGTCGTGTTGCTGCTGGTGGTCTTCCTCGGGCTGTGCCGAGTGCTGTTCCGCGGCGCGTTCCGCTACGACCCGGACCGTGCCGCGCAGATCGCCGCCCTGCGTGAGGGCGAGGTGATCCGTGACCGGCGGCTGCTGACACTCGGGCTGGCCGTGCTCGGCGCGGTGACCGCCGCGTTCGTCCTGCACACCACGCTGCATCTGGAACCGGCGGTGGTGGCCCTGCTCGGCGGCCTGCTGCTGCTCGCCCTGTCCCGGCTCGACGCCGGCGAGATCAGCCGCGACGTCGAGTGGCCCACCCTGGTCTTCTTCGCCGGCCTGTTCATCATGGTCGGCGCTCTGGTGAACACCGGCGTCGTCGAGCAGATCTCCCGAGCCGCGATCGACACCACCGATGGGCGGCTGCTGCCCGCGACGATGGTGCTGCTCTGGGGCTCCGCGGCCCTGTCCGCGATCGTGGACAACATCCCGTACGTGGCCACCATGAGCCCGGTCGTCGCCGACCTGGTACATGCCCAGGGCGGCGGCGGGCAGTCACGGGTGCTCTGGTGGGCCCTCGCGCTCGGCGCCGACCTCGGCGGCAACGCCACCGCGGTCGGCGCCTCCGCCAACGTCGTCGTGCTCGGCCTGGCCGAACGCGCCGGCCAACGGATCTCGTTCTGGCAGTTCACCCGGTACGGAATCCTGGTCACCCTGGTCACCGTCGGGCTCGCCGTGCCGTACCTGTGGCTGCGCTACTTCGCCCTGGGCTGAGCGTCTTCGGTTCCGTCGCCGGCCGCCGACCCGTCGCGGACGACCTCCGCCGGGCGGCGGCCGGCGCGTGGTCGCCGCACCACCGTGCGACGCACCCGGCGCAGGGTGCCGTGCCAGTGCGGCGTTTCCCGGTTGTCGTCGAACGCCCGAGCGACCACCACGTCGGTCGAGGAGTGCGCCAGGATCGAGATGACGATCGTCAACGCGACGAGATGGAACACCTCGTCCGCAGCGCCGATGCCGGACTCCAGCACCAGGAGTCCGTAGACCACCGAGGCGAAGCCCTTCGGACCGAACCACATCGCCGCGGCTTGCTCACGCAGGCTCAACCCGGAGCGCAGGAACGACACCGACAGCGCCAGCGGGCGAGCCACCACGATCGCCAGCACCGCGAACGCCCAACCGGCCCATGAGATCTCGCCCAGGAACGCCGGTGAGATCAGCGCCCCGAACACCAGCAGCGCGGCCAGCTTCAGCAGCTCGGCCACATTCTCGCCGAAGTGCTCGAACGCCGAGCGCTCCCGCGGCCCGAAGGTCGCCACCGTGATGCCGGCGGCGAACGCGGCCAGGAACAGATTGCCGTGCGTGGCCTTGCCCAGCGCCAGCACCAGCAGCCCGATGGCCACCCCGTTCAACGGCGCGTACGCCGCCGACGCGGCGAAGAACCGGGTCCGCTCCAACGCGATCGCGAACAGCGGCACCAGCACCCCGATCGCCAGTCCGACGGCCAGTTCGGTCGCCAGCTCACCCAGATGCAGGTCATCGGAACCGGCCGCGACGGCGAGGAGCACCACCACGAACGGCAGCGCCAGGCCGTCGTTCACGCCGGACTCAACGTTGAGCAGGTGCCGCAGCCGGGCCGGCACCTTGTCGTTGCCCACCAGCGCGGCCGCGAACACCGGATCGGTCGGGGCCAGGATCGCCCCGATCAGCAGCGCCTCGGGCCACCCGAGCCCGGCCACGTAGTGCGCCAACACCGCGGTGACCAGGAGCGTCAACGGCAAACCCCAGCCCAACGCCCGACCCGGCAACCGCCACGCGCTTCGCAGGTCCGCCCAACCCACCCGCATCCCATCGGTGAACAGCACCGCGAACAGCGCCAGCTCCGCCAGCTGCGCCACGATCGGCGAGTCGGCCCGCAGGTGCAGAACCCCGGTGGTGCCCTCGCCCAGGACGAAACCGGCGACCAGGAACAACGCCGCCGTCGAGAGGATCGTACGGTTCGCCAGCGCCGACACCAGCACGGCGGCGAGCAGGACGACGGCGAAGCAGAGCAGCAGCATGGGTGACCTTCCGAAGCGCACGACGGGGTACGGTGCCGACCAGACTTCCCGGCGCTCCACGACCTCCTCGATCATATCGACCGTGCCCTCGGGCCCTGCTGAGCGTTACCGGTTGACATCGCCGCTGATCGCCGTCGGTGGGTCATGGCAGAGTCCAGGTGTGAAGCGGGCGAGTCAGGCGCGGCAGACCACGCCAGCAGCAGCACCGGAGCGGACCGGTATGTCGTGGCACTGAGAACTCGATGGCCGGTGTGGCAACGCCGCGGCACCGGGTTCCGGCACCCGGCTCAGGTGATCCCCATTGGAGGGCGGCAGTGGCGGTCAGAGACGGCGTCGGCCGGCGACGTCTGCCGGAGCCGGCAAACCTGAATCGGTCGTCCCGGGCGGGTCGGTGGCTTCCGGACGGGCGGAACCGTGAGTACGGTGACAGGTGGTGCGCCGGGAAGCCTGGTCGGCAGTCCTGATCCGCATACGTCGGAAGGCCCGCCGTGCCCACACCCGCCATCCGCACAGACCAGCTGAGCAAACACTACGGATCGGTCCGCGCCCTTGAGGGGTTGAACCTCACCGTCAACGCCGGGGAGGTGTTCGGGTTCCTCGGCCCCAACGGCGCCGGCAAGTCCACCACGATCCGTCTGCTGCTCGGGCTGGCCCGTCCCTCCGCAGGCCGCGCCCGGATCTTCGACGTGGACGCCGGCGACGTCGCCGCCGCGCACCGGCTGCTGGCCTACGTGCCGGCCGACGTGGCGCTGTGGCCCCAGCTGACCGGCGGGGAGCTACTGGAGCTCCTCGCCGCCACCGGCCCGGGTATCGACTCCGGCTATCGCGCCGACCTCGTCGACCGGTTCGACCTCGACCTTTCCCGGCCGGCCCGCACCTACTCCACCGGCAACCGGCAGAAGGTGGCGCTCGTCGCCGCGTTCGCCACCCGCGCTCCCCTGCTCGTGCTGGACGAACCGACCAGCGGCCTGGACCCGTTGATGGAATTGCAGTTCCGCCGGGCCGTCGCCGAGGCACGCGACAACGGGCAGACGGTGTTCCTCTGCTCCCACCAACTGTCCGAGGTGCAGGCCGTCTGCGACCGGGTGGCGATCCTGCACGCCGGTCGGCTCGTCGACGTCGCGACGGTGCCCGAGCTGCGGCGGCTGCACCGCGCGGAGGTCACCGCACAGTTCACCGGCCACCCCCCGGACCTGGCCGACCTACCCGGCATCGAACTGCTCGACCAAGCGGATGGGATGCTGCGTTTCTTCCTGGCCGGACCGCCCGCTGCGGCGCTGCGGGCCCTTGCCGCCGCCGACATCACCGCCCTCAGCGTGCGGGAACCGAGCCTCGAGGAGATCTTCCTCGACTACTACGGCCAAGCCGACCGGTGAGCCTCACCCAGCCGCACGCGGCCCGCCGTGCGCTCACTCGCCTCGCGACACGCCAACTGCGCCGCCCGGTGCTCATCGTCGCGGCGATTACCGCTGGCATGTCCACCCTCGTCGTCACCACCTACGCCCGCACCGTCGGCGATGCCAAGGCTGCGCAGGCGCTCGCCGCGCTCGCCGGCAACCCAGCGATCCGCACGCTGTTCGGTGAACCCGTCGCCCTGGATACCGCCGGTGGTTTCACCGTGTGGCGCACCGGCACCGTCCTCGCCGTCCTGCTCACCGCCTGGGGTGCGCTGGCGACCACCCGGCTGACCCGGGGCGAGGAGGAGACCGGCCGATGGGACCTGCTGCTCGCCGGCCGGCTGACCCCGGCGATCGTCCTGGGCCGGCACCTCGCCGTGTTCACCGCGGCGATGGCGCTGACCGGGGTCCTGCTCGCCGGCGCGCTCGCGGCTGCCGGCACTCCCCCGGTCGGGGCACTGCTGCACGCCACCGGCCTGACCCTGGCCGGCACGTTCGCCGTCGCGGCGGCAGCCTGCGCCGCGCAGGTCTTCCCTACCCGCGCCGGCGCCAGCGGCGCCACGCTGGCCTTCCTCGGCGTCGGACTGCTGGCCCGCATGGTCGGCGACGGCGTGCCGGCGCTGGCCTGGCTGCGGTGGCTGCCCCCGTACGGGCCGCTCGCCCTGTCCCGCCCCTACCGCGACGACCGCTGGGCTCCCCTGCTGGCGCTCGCCCTCACCGCAACCGTGTTGGCGTACACCGCGCTGGCGCTGGCCGGGAAAAGGGACATCCGGGCCGGGCTGCTGCGTCCGCCCGCCGGCCGGGCGTCCCGCCGGTGGCTGCTCGGCTCGGTCGGCGCCTTCGCCGTCCGGCGCATGGTGCGGCCCCTCGCCGGCTGGTCGGCGGGCATCGGCGCGTACTTCCTGCTGATCGGCCTGCTCGCCAGCTCCCTCACCGGCTTCCTCACCGACAATCCCGGCTTCGCCGACCTCGCCGCCCAGGCCGGCTTCGCCGGACTCGGCACCGTCGAGGGTTACAGCGCCACCCTGTTCGCCCTGCTCACCATCCCGATCGGTGCGTTCGCCACCGCCCGACTGGCCGCCTTCGCCGCCGCGGAAACCGCCGGACGGCTGACCTTGCTGCACGCCGGACCGGTCACCCGCGCCCGGCTGCTGACCGCCGAGGTGTCCACGACCGTGGCCGGCAGCGCCGCCCTCGCCGCCGTGGCCGCCATCGCCACGTGGGTCGGTACGACGACGGTCAGCGCTGACCTGCCGCTTGCCGCCGCGCTCGCCGGCGCCGCGAACGTGCTGCCGGTCGCGCTGCTCGGCGCCGCGGCGGCCACCCTCGCGCTCGGCCTGACCCCGCGCACGGTGGCCACGGTCGGCATGCTGCCCACCGCGGGCGGGTTCCTGCTCAAGGTCACCGCCGACAGCGTGGAGGCACCCGCCTGGGTCGGGTGGTTGTCGCCCTACCGGCACCTCGCCGCCGTACCGGAGACAACACCGAACTGGGCAGGGACCCCGGTCATGCTCGGCGCCGCCCTCGCCGCCGCGGCCGCGGGCGTTTGGTCATTCGCCCGGCGCGACATGCGGTCCTGACGCACTTCTGTCCCGTCTTCGCGGCGCCACACCGCCACTGCGGGCACGCCGCCCGCCAGTCGCCAACGCTGGACCGCGACTCTTGAGTCCGCCAGCGAGGCCTGCCTTTCGGCGCCGCGGTCACCGGCACCGCTCGTGAAGGACTGATCTCGAACCCGAGCGGCTGGAACGGTTCAGGTGCCGCGACGACGCGGAGCGGGCGAGGTTCCATGCCGGTCGAGTTCGGTCCTTACTCTTCCGGGTGTTCGTCGGCTGCGCGTTCTTGGCTGAGGAAGAAGGCACCGAGGGCCCCGGCCAGGGTGCCGAAGACGACCACGGAGTACGCCGCCAGGCCGAGTTCCAAGAGCTGCGCGAACGTGTCCGTGGCGGTCAGCGGCTCACCGGTGATGGTGGTCAGCGCGGCGTCGTGGAGGGACGCACCGTAGCTGGAGTAGGAACCGGTCAGGACCATGAGCTGCCCGGCAGCGATGATGATCGTGACCGTTACCACCGCGAGCAACGCCAGCCGGTCGGTGAGCAGTCGGCCGGCTGAACGCGACCCGCGGACTGCGGCAGCCACGACACCGCCGCCCCGGGCTGCGCGCAACACGGCCGCTGCGCGGGCGAACCGCAGGAAGGGCACGGCAAGGAAGATCAGTTGCCACCAGTGGTGCTTCCAGAACTGGCCCGCGTCGTGCCGGGCGAGCCAGGCGCGCAGGGCGAACTCGGCGACAAAGACCGCCCACAGGACCCAGCTGCTCACGGTCAGGATGGTGCTGAGCGGCTCGTCGTGGACGAATGCCTGGGCCAGCACGAGGATGAGGAAGAGCAGACCCAGGACGCCCATCGGCTTGTCGAGCCGCTGTGCCAGGCCGTGGAGCCGAGCGTCCTCCGCGCGTCCACGCTGCTCGGAACCATCGCTCACCCTGCAGCACGGTAGTCCCCTTGGGTCCGCGGCTCGGGCAGAAGTGCGGGGAAGGGTTGGTGACGCGGGGTCCTCGTACCGCTGCCCGTTGATCGGGTCGTGTCGCATGAAGCCCGGCCGGCGCCACCCGGACGGTCACGTCGTACGGACCCTCGCCAGACACCTGAGCGTTGGTGCCGTAGTGGTGCAGAAACGGGTGCCACAGGAAACGGCAGCTCGGTGTCAAGCACCGGACGGCCGTCCCGGCTCAGTTGCAGGGACACGGACAGGCGCCGGCGATTATCGGTGGCTGGCGGCGCGCAGCGACTCCGCAGCTGTCAGGAGAGCGGCACCGAGGAGCACCGTGTCCTTCAACACGAATTGCCCCAGCAGAGAAAGGCTCAAAATCCCCTGCCCTTCCTGCCGAGCCCCGGGCGTCGTGGCCAGGAAACTGAGCGTGGTGAGGAACATTCCCACCGCCCCGAAACTACCGAACGCCGACGCTTTGGGCGCAAGCGACTTCGCGGCGATGAGAGAGCCCACGCTGATCTCCGTGACCCCGATGAGTCGGTTGAGCTTTTGTGCACCCAGCTTCTCGCGGAGCCGCGAGAACAACGGACTCGAGGTAACCAGGGGCTCGTCGTTCTCCACCTCGTACTGCTTGAACTTGAGCACACCGATCCACAAGATGTTCGTCGCCAGTGCGCAGCGCAGGACCGAGAAGCCTACGGAGGCGAGGTCGTCGGCCGAGGCGCGTCGTGTGCCCATCGCTCGCTCCTAGTCGCGGTTCCGACGGTCGGTGTGCTGGCGGACCAATACCCGCTGGGACCAGCCACACGCCGCCTGGGCGCACGCGGATCAGGTTGACCGAGAGCCGCCAGCTCGGCATGAGGTGGATGAGCCTCAACGATGCGGAGTTGATGCAGGGGTCGTCCTCCGACTGGTGCCTCCGCTAGCGGCGGACTGTGCGACTTGTACCAACCGGCCCCGAATTCCACGAACGTCGCGCCACTCTCAGGTACCGGGTTCTGTCAACACCGATCACGATTCGGTGAGGAAGGAGAAACTGTCATGCGTGAGAGCTCCGCGGGCTGAAGGGGCCGCGGTCGAAGCCTGTCGCAAAACGGGAAGGCGTCAGGCATCACGCTTCGGGGCCGTCGGCGGCGGCAGGCCGGCGAGCCCGCCGAGGTCGTAGCGGCGTGTGCACCCGCACAGCCGGCCGGCTCGTCGGGTACGGACGAGGTGGCCGCCGCGGCACCGCGAGAAGGGCCTGGTGATTGACCCGCCGCGTGCGCCCCGCCCAGGTATCTGACCCGCTCGAGCCGACCGGGCGATACATCGCCGGTTCGCGGAGGACTCCGGAGCTTCCCATGGAAGGACTCTGAGACGCCGACGTCTGGTGCCGCTAATACTGGGTGAAGCGGAGACGCCGTGCAGGCCGTCGAACAGGCTTTCCATCCCCACAACATTTCCACCGAAAGACAAATGACCAAGGAGACAATGCCCATGAAAGCGATCGTGGTGACGGACCGGGCTGCGGGAACGGCCGGTATGAGGCTGGTGGAGCGGCCCGAGCCGGAACCGGCGCTGAACGACGTCGTCGTTCAGGTTCATGCGTCGGGATTCGTCCCGACTGAGCTGGCGTGGCCCTCGACCTGGACCGATCGCCTCGGCCGGGACCGGACGCCGTCGATCCCCGGCCACGAGCTGGCCGGAGTGGTCAGCGCTCTCGGGTATGGCACGACGGGACTGTCTGTGGGACAGCGGGTGTTCGGCCTCACGGACTGGACTCGCGACGGCACCCTGGCGGAGTATGTGGCTGTCGAGGCGCGTAACCTCGCGCCGCTGCCCGGCGAGGTCGACTTCACGGTGGGCGCGAGCCTGCCGATTTCGGGCCTGACCGCGTGGCAGGGCCTGTTCGAGCACGGCCGCCTTCGGGCGGGGCAGAGCGTCCTCGTGCACGGCGCGGCCGGCGCAGTCGGATCGATGGTGGCGCAGCTGGCACGCGAGGCCGGCGCCTACGTCATCGGCACCGGGCGCGCTGCCGACCGCCAGGCCGCGCTCGACTTCGGCGCGCAGGAGTTCGTCGACCTTGAGAACGACACCCTGGAAGACGTCGGCGGAGTCGATCTGGTGTTCGATGTGATCGGCGGCGACATCGGGAAGCGGTCCGCAGGTCTGATTCGAGCCGGAGGAACGCTGGTGTCGGTCGTCGGGCCGCCGGCGGCGCGGCCCGCCGACGGCCTGGCGGTCGACTTCGTTGTCGAAGCCGATCGCGCGCAACTGGGTGAGGTCATCCGGCGGGTGCGGGACGGACGACTACGGACGAACATCGGCACCGTCGCGACCTTCGACGACGCCGTCGCCGCTTTGAATCCGACCGAGCGGATCACCGGGAAGACAGTCATCCGCGTTCGGCCGTAGGGACGCGGGGCCGGCGACGTTCCTGCCCTCCTTGTGGATCAGCGTCAACCGCGTGGCCACTTCGGGCGACTCGTACCGGAAGACGTCATCGGATCGGTCCGCTACCTGGGTGGGCAGCCGCCGTGACCAGTTCCCGGCAGCCCGGAGGACATCACGAACGCGGTGTGGGTCCTGCTGTCGGACAAGTCGAGCTGGACGACCGGCGCCATCGCCGAGGTCGACATCATGGCCGACCGCAATTGACCCTCGAAACGTCATGCCGGGATCACGCCGCGGGGCTGTGGACCTGCCCGTACGCGTCCGCCGCCCGCGCCTGCGGGGAGACCACCAGCAATCTCGGCGAGACCGTGGCTCTCGCGTCTGGGCAGCGACCTGGGAGTGCCCAACCAGATCGGATGAAGTGGAAGGCGTATCCCGCCTCGGACTACTGCGGCACTGGGAGGCTGAGGACGAGCGACCCACGCAGGTCGACCAGGAAACGGCCGGTCGTGCGCACCACGCGCATGACGACGTGCTCGCAGTGGGGACATCGGGCGACGAGGCCGGGCGCTCGGTCGAACACGCGCATCGCGGCCAGCGGACGGGTCGTTCGGCACCCGGCGCAGGTGAGCTCGGCAACGGTGAAGTCGGCCCCCATGATCTCGCCGAGCGGTCCGGCGAGGGCGTTACCGTCCACCCAGGGTGCGTCCTCGGCTCCGGCGTTGGTGGTCGACATGGTCATCCTCCGGTGGGTCCAAAACGTTCAGTGCGGATGTTCGCGGGGTCGTGGCCGATGTCGACGAGGAGGTCGGCAACGGTCTCGACGAATCCGGTGGGCCCGCAGACGAACGCCACCGCGTCGGCATCACGGGGCCAGGCGACGCGGGAGAGGGCGTCCGCGTCCAGTCGTCGGGGCGGGGCTGGCCAGCCGGGCGGCGCGACCCTGGTATAGACATGTGTGACGGCGACGAGCCCATCGCCTGCGGCTCGTGCAGTTGCAAGATCCGAGGTGAACAGCGCATCGGACGGGGATCGGGTCGAGTAGAGCAGCCTCGTGGGATTCATCGCCGCACGCACCATCGACATCAGCGGCGCCACGCCGGACCCGCCGCCGATCAGCAACGCCGGCCGCGGATCGGCGGGTCGGCGTACGAACCAGCCGCCGAGCGGTCCACGGATCTCGAGTTGGTCGCCCGGCTCTGCAACGTCGACGAGGTACGGCGAGACCTCACCGTCAGTCACCGCCTGGACGGTCACCTCGAGCCAGTCGGGACCCGGGGCGGACGAGATCGAGTAGCTGCGGTACGCCGTGTAGCCGTCGGGCGCCGTCAACCGGACGTCGACGTGCTGCCCCGGCACGTGACCCGTCCAGCCGTCGACGTCGAGGACCAGGGTCCGGGCCGTCGCAGTCTCCGCCCGGGTGGCGGCTACGGTCGCCGCCTGCCAGGTCAGTCTGCCCGGTACCGCTGCTCGCGCCATGGGTCTCCGTAGTTGTGGTAGCCGGCCGTCTCCCAGAACCCGGGCTCGTCGTCGAGACGCAGCTCCAGTGCGCGCAGCCATTTCGCGCTCTTCCAGAAGTACAGGTGAGGAATGAGGAGACGAGCTGGCCCGCCATGCACCGGCACCAGCGGCTCGCCGTCGAACTCGTACGCCACCCAGGCCTGGCCGTCGAGAAGGTCCTCGAGGGGGATGTTCGTGGTGTAGCCGCCGTAGGAGTGGGCGACGACGTACTCGGCCGCGGTCTCGACGTCGGCCAGCAACGTGTCCACCGAGACGCCTCGCCATCTCGTGCCGAACTTCGACCAGTGCGTGACGCAATGGATGTCCACGGTCGGCTCGTCGGCAGGAAGGGCGGTGAACTCCGCCCATGACCATGTGCTCCGCTCGCCGGTCTCGGTGACGACGGCGAGTTCCCACTTGTCGAGGCCGATGCGCGGTGTCGGTCCCGCCGACAGCACCGGGAAGTCGTCTGTGCGGTACTGGCCGGGCGGGAGATCGGTGTCGTCGCGTCTGCGGCCGCCGAAGCCGCGTGTGATCACTGCCATGCGCCCCTCCCAATGTGGCCGGGCGGCCGCGATCCCGCTGCCAACCGTGCTTCCACGCGGCCGGTGGATGTCGATGTGGTACCCACCCATGACGTCAGCGTCAGCGAGTGCCCCGGTGATGAGATTCTCTGCGGTGAGGACGTGGCCGCCCCCGATCCGAGATATATTAGCTGGACCATCGCGTCCAGAATAGGCTGGCGTGGCATCGCTCGGCAAACCGCGCCGGCCACCAGCGGTCTGGAGTGACAGCAGCGTGTCTGATAGCCGTAGCGGCGCGTCCACTGCTTGGTGGACGCTTCCCAGCAGGAGTGCGACGGACCATGGCGTCCATAAGTGCGACTGGACTTTTGTTCCGAGTTGTTCGTTCGACATGTGGTAGCCGCTGCGAGATGGCGGCGGCCAGTGCGCTGCCCGATGTCAGGAGAGTTCGATCGATAGGCCCTGCCCCCGAAGTGGGAACGCTGTCGATGGACAGCCGGTCGATGCGGTCGACATGACCGCCTACCCCGACCGGGTGAACCGCCCCGGGCTTCCTGGCGGCCCGACCTCTGGTGAGGATCGAGTCATGTCACACCCTTCCCTATCCGGGTGAGTTGCGCGGGCGAAACGTTCGCCGAGGTGCGGCCGAACTACGAGTCCGAGTACGCGCCATCGGTGCGGTGGCCCACCAGGTCGGCATCGGCACGGCGGCGACGTTGCGGAAGTGGGTGCGCCAGGCCTAGGTCGAAGGGCGCCGGTGGCCCGGTGCGTTGTGGGTTGCCGCCTTCACTAGGTGCCTACCTTGTCCGGCATGGTCTACGTCGCGTTCGTCATCGACGCCTACTCGCCCGCAACGCCGGCTGGCAGGCCGCCACCAGCATGAAGACCAGCCTCGTCCTCGACGCCCTCGAGATGGCGATCTGGATTTCCCGACCTGTCGACCTGCGCCGTGGTGCGGCCATCCCCCGCCGTGCACATCCCGCAGATGTGATGAAGGTTCACGAAAGGGGCACGGCCCGACACAGCCACCTACTAGCGTGAGCGCCGACCGCAGTAACGTGCGGCACACCGGCGACATATCGATGGAGTACCCGGCGTGTCGTGGATGGGAACGGGGGCCGAATTCCATGGTAAAGAAGTTCATCAAAGAGGCGGTGTCGGGCAGCGCAGAGCCGGGTGCCGGACCGAGTGACGAGACGATCCTGAACTTCGCCCTCAACCTCGAATACCTCGAAGCCGAGTTCTATCTTCGCGCCACCACAGGGCAGGGACTACCTGACGAGATGACCACCGGTACCGGCACCCGGGGTGAGGTGACCGGTGGCGGCATGGTCAACTTCAGCAACTCGCACGTGCGCAAGTTCGCACGGGAGATTGCCTCGGACGAGCGGCAGCATGTGGCCTTCCTGCGGTCCGCCCTCGGGGAGCACGCCGTTTCCCGTCCGGCGATCTCTCTTGACACGAGCTTCACCGCGGCGGCCACCGCGGCCGGGCTCATCAAGTCGGGCGAGACGTTCGACCCGTACGCCAACGATCTCAACTTCCTCTTCGCCGCGTTCCTGTTCGAGGACGTCGGGGTCTCCGCTTTCAAAGGAGCGGCACCGCTGCTGTCCAACAAGACGTACCTGGACGCTGCCGCGGGTCTGCTCGCCACGGAGGCGTACCACGCTGGGATCGTCCGCTCCGCGCTCTACAACGAAGGCATGATCGACGATGCCGTCTTCGCAGGCGTGCAGAAGCTCTCCGACGCCCGCAACAGTCTCGACGGACCAGTCGACGACGACCAGGGTATCGGCACCAGCGCCGAGGCGAACCTCGTTCCCACGGACGACAACGGCATCGCCTACGGCCGCTCGGCCCAGTCGGTCCTCAATATCGTGTACCTCAACGCGAGCCCGGCGAACTCCGGCGGCTTCTATCCCTCCGGCCTCAACGGCGACATCGCGATGAGCGGCGGGACCGCCCGCTAATCACCCGGCCATCCGCGCCCCGACGCGCACTAGGGTGCGGATTCCCGGACCCGTACCGGACGGACCGTGCGCCCTCAAGGTCAGCGCCGGACTCCACCCCAGCGAGACCGGATCGCCGCCTTCACCTGCGACGTCATCGTCACCAGGGGCCGCGGCGACGCTCGCCAGTCCTGCGGACCGGCAGATGCAGCGCGCCATCGCGCCGATGCGCCCGCCCGTCGATGGACAGTTACCTGAGCCGCCACGGCGAGACGGCATCAGGCGGCAGCGTACCGGCTCGGTGGTTTGCGGCCAGCTCCGCAAGTTGGCTCCGATGCAGGCGGACCTGGCTGTCGACGTACGTGCGTTCCCACTTCGTGGCCTCAACGACCAGCCCGCGACCGGCGACCCAGTGGACCGTTGAGTCGCCGGGCCAGATGGACGAGGCCTGCCCGCTGAGGCAGTCCATCTCCCAGGTGCAGCAGCACCGACTGCAGCGTCAGGTGATGCGGCCGCCCAACGCGGTGGCGGGTAACTGGGCGACGGCTGATCGGCCATCGCGGGGCGCTGAGCCAGGCAGCGGAGGGGCTGCGGGTCGCAGCCCCTCCGGTGCATTCGTTGGCGGTTACTGGAGCTTGAACAGTGTGGTGAGGCTCGACCCGTCACGTGTCGTGGCGGTGACCGTGTAGCAGGCGCCGGGTGTGGCTGGGGCCTTCCAGTTGTAGACGAACTGGCCAGCGGTGGAGTCGTACCTCAGCGAGGTAGCACCAGTGGCGAGCACCTCGATTTCGTCGCTCTGTGCGCCGGTGCCGCACGTGACCTGCTTGGCGTTCATCGTGACGAGCGCCGGGTTGGTCAGCTCGGTGGTGCCCGAGAAGGCCTCGAACTTCATGGGCACGGTGCTGCCGGCCTTGACCGTGTTGTACACCTCGTCCATGTCGACCGGGCTGTAGAAGCCCTTCAGCGTCCACGGCAGCACGGTGTACGACTGGACGGCGGTGCCCACATTGCCCGCGGCGTCGGTCGCCGTGGCAAGGAGGATGTGCGTGCCGACGTCGGTGCTGTAGCCGCTGACGACGCAACCCGCCGGACCGGAGAGGGCGTCGCTCGCCGTGCACGTGGGGGCGGGCGGAACCGAGCCGAAGTACACCTCGCCGATCGCCGAGGAGAACGTCGCCGTCGGCGCGAGGGTGTCGACCTTGGCCGTGGACTCCTTGGGCTCCTCGACGTTGCCGCTGGTGTCGGTCGAGCGGAACTCCACCCGGGTGGTGCCGTCCCGGTCGACCATGACGGGCGTACCCGGGTAGGCCGTCCACTGACCGCCGTCGAGCCGGTACTGGGTGCTGGCCACGGCGAACGCGTCCTGCGCGTGGAGGGTGAAGGACGGGGCCGTCGTGTACCACCCGTGGTCGCCGTCAGGCTCCGCCGGTGACCAGGTCAGGGTCGTCGTCGGGGCCACGGTGTCCTTGCCCACGGTGAGGGTCAACGTGGTCCGCGTGGTGCCGGCCTCGCTGACGTAGTCGGGCAGGATAAGGTCGCCGACGACGGTGTGGCGACCGGGGGTCTTGACGATGTTCTCGTCGAAGTTCCAGTCGACACCGATCGCCTGGTTGTCCCGGGAGCCGTCGTTGTACGAGACCGCCACCTTGTCGGGAAGGTAGGGCAGCTCGCCCACCTCCAGGGTCTGTTCGAATGTCTCGGCACCCTGGATCGAGATGCCGCCCTGGGACATCTCGGGCCTCACGTAGATGCGGGCCTCGGCGACCAGGCCGTAGGCGTCGTTCGTGCCGTAGACCACGAACGGATCGACGTTGGGCTCCGCGACCATCTCGGGCGTGATCTCCTGCCACTTGAACCCGACCCTCCCGCGGGCGCCGCTGGCGTAGACCGCGTCGAGCTCATTCGGCAGAGCGGGCACCTGACCCACGCCGGTCCGCATCAGCACCGGCGAACGCACCGAGTCGACCGTCTCACCGTTGGCGCGCCAGCGCAGCACGCCGGTGCCCGCGCCGCTACCCATGACGCCCCAGATGCGGATGCGCAACCGGCTCGTCGTGATCGGTTCGAAGTCGAAGTGGTTGTAGGCGTTGATGGCCACCCCGTTGGCGTACGTCGATCCCTTGGTGAGGGTGAGGGGCGTCCAGGTGGTGCCGTCCGAGGAGGTCTCGACGGCGTAGGTCGTTCCGGTCGGTCGACGGGTGCCGCCGTTGTCGTCGTACCAGTAGATGTCGGTGGACGACAGCCGCACCGGCGAGGTCCAGCTGTACTGGATCCACGCCTCCCGAGCGACGCTGGTTCCGTTCTGCGTCTGGCCCCAGTTGCCCCAGCCGTTGCCGGCGCCCGGGTTCGAGCTGCTCGGGTTGCTGGCTTCGTTGACGCGCTGGTGGTTCTCCCACGATGCGGTACCGCTGGTGGTGACCGTTGCCGAGGAGCCGAATTCCGCGGCGACCGCCCGCTTGATGAGGGTCACCGCCACGGTTGCCTCCGACCGCTTGTCGCCGTCGTTGGCGACGAATCGGAACACGTAGTCACCGGCGACCGTGCCGGTCACCCGGGTCGCCAGCGCCTTCGGGTCGGCGAAGATCACCCCCGCTCCCTGAGGCGCCGAGACGGTCTCCCAGCCGAAGGTGAGCTCGCTGTCGTAGGGGATGCCGTCGTCGGAGGCCGTGCCGACCAGTCGGGTGGACAGGTTGCCATCCGAGGAGCCGTCGCGCGTGGCGGTGACCACGGGTGCCTGGTTGGAGACGGGGGGCACCTCACGGCCGGAGTTGAACAGCTGGATCTCGGCGATCGCGGTGTAGAAGGTCGGGCTGTTCGTGAAGGCGATGCGCACCTTGTTCGACGTCACGGTCTTGAAGAGCGCCTCGTTGAACTTGGCTGCCGGAACCGTCGGGTTCTTGAACTGGTTCGGCACCTCCTTCCATCCCCCGCTGCCGTCAGGCATTTGGACCCACCAGCGCGAGGGCTCGTGGTAGCCCCCGGCCTGACGGTCGCTGACGAAGGTCACCTTCACGTTGTCGAACGCCTTGGCCGATCCCAGATCGAGCTCGACGTAGCCGTTCTTCTCGGTGGTTCCGTAGTTGCCCCAGTACGGCTCGTTGGCGGTGACACCGTCGGTCACGGCGGCCAGCGACACCGGCCGTTCGGTCTCCGCTATGGCGCCGGGGGTGTAGTTCATCGTGGTGGTGCTCCAGCCGGGCGTGTGGAACTGGCGCCACGGCGTCGGTCGTGCGCCCTGCTGGGTGTACGACGAGTGCAGGGTGGCGCTCGTCGCGAGGTTCGGCGCGTCCTCGGTGAGGTCGATGTCGGCCGTCTTGAGGTACTCGGCGACGCGGTCGTCCTTGATGGCGGTGTTCACCGCGCTCGGGAAGTTGGTCCCGACCGTCGCGGTGAAGGTGACGGTCAGGCCGTTCTCGGCCTGGACCTTGTTGGTGTTCGGGTCGTAGGTGAGCTTGCCGAGCTTGTCGGTGCTGACCTTCTTCTCGCCGTCCAGGAACAGGCTGTAGCCGGCGCCCAGACCGTACCTGCTGCCGTCGGGGTCCCAGACGATCGTGACGTCGTGCCCGTGGTAGCGCAGGTTGTTGGCCATGAAGTGGTCGTAGCCGAACTTGATCGGCCACAGCTCGATCTTGTCGTCGGATCGGGGTTGGAGGCCCGCCATGTCCTCGACGAAGATGTAGTTCATGTTCCCGAGCATCACGTGGTTCGGGTTGTTGCGGTTGTAAGTCTTCGTGGTCGGGTTCCAGTTGGAGTAGTACTCGGCCTGGTTCGGGGCACGCAGGTCCGCGTTCGGGTAGATGCTCCAGGCCATCCAGTCCAGCAGCCGCTTGGCGTACGCCGGGGTGATGTACTTCTGCTCCGGGTCGTAGTGGCGCAGCGCCGAGCGAACGCCGCGGTACTGCACGGTGAAGTTGATGTTGGAGAAGTTGTTGGAGCCGCCGATGCCGTACGCGGCGCGGTCGTACTGGTTGGCGGTGTAGAACGGGAAGATCGGGAAGTTGTCGCCGTAGGTCAGGAACCGGAACCCGTCGACGTACTTCTGCCACTGGTCGAACGGGATGAGGTCCTCGGCGTAGACGTCGTAGAGGTTCGACTCCTTGGCCGGGATCAGGGCACGGGCTGACGCGGGCAGTGGGTTGGCCTTGCCGTTGGAGCTGGCCGCGCTGGTCGCGCCGTAGGACGTGCGGGCCAGGAACATCCGCATGTCGGGGCTCCACAGTTGGCTGAGGATCGCGTCCTGGGTGCCGTTGGCGGCGGTGGCCATCTCGTCGATCTTGGCTTGGTCAGCGCCGGCGATCTGGTAGAGCTGCCGGGCGGCGTCGAGCGCGCCCCACACGTACGCCGACTCGGGGCGATCGATCGTGCGTGCGCCGGGGGCGCCGGCATTGGCTTTCGGGAACCCGAACGAGATGGCGTCGGCGTCGTTGCCCGGCATGAAGTTGGTGTCGTAGGCGATCAGCTTGTTCTTGTTGCCGTCGTAGTGCTCGAGCTGGCCGACGCCGTCGCCCTCGAAGTAGTGGGCGAACTTGCTCGCGATCTCTTTGCCCCCGCCGTGCACGTTGTAGGCCTCGAGCCCGGCGGTGCCGATGTATTGCGAGTAGTGGTTGTTCCAGCTGGTGTGACCGGGGCTGTCGAGGAACGCCGATGAACCGGACAGTTCGCCGATATTGAGGATCTGGCCGTAGGGCAGGTAGGGCGTACGCTGCCACTTGGTGTCCTGCAGGTGCATCGGCTGGGTCAGCGCGATCGCGTTCTGGTAGAGGTTCGACCCCTCGACCGTGGTGGGGTACTGGTAGGCGTAGCCGGGTGCGTTGGCGTCGAGGGTGTTGTAGCGCTCGCCCCACCAGCGGTAGACGATGGCCTTCTCGAGGGCGGGGTCGGGGACGTCGATGTAGGGGATGTCCTCGGCCCAACGGCGGTTGAACGCGGTGATGCCGGTGCGCACGGCCTGGGCCGACGGCATCGCGGCGTACTCCTGGTAGCTCTCGACCGTCTTGGGCAGGGTGGCCGAGGAGACGGCGCCGACGACCGAGAGCGACAGCGAGCCGCCGGCGGGCACGGTGATCTGGCGGTCGAGGTTGGCGCCGCTACGGGTGAAGCCGGCGCCGGTGAGGTCGATCGTGACGGTGTTCCACGGCGTGTCGATGAGGCCGTTGTTGGCGCCACTGGTGATGGTGCGGGTGCCGGTCAGTTCGGCTGCACCGTCTCCGGCCTGGGTGGCCAGTGGCGAGGCGGCCCGGACGGTGAACGTCGCCGCCGAGCCACCGGGGTTGGTGAAGTCGATGGCCGTGACTGCGACGTTGTCGTAGGTGATGAACTTCGTCAGATCGGCGGTGACTCCCGTGGCGCCGATCGTGTAGCGGCCCTTGGCATGGCTCGGCGCGTTGAACCGGTTCGCGCTGACCTCGGTGACGGTCTGCCCGGGCACGGTGACGGTGTACAGGTTGCCGAGGTTGTTGGGGCCGCCGACGTAGGTGCTGCCGGCGAAGCCCATGGTGGTGAAGTTGTTGTTGCTCGCGCCGCGCATGTACAGGGAGCGGCCTCTGGTCATCAGCACCGCCGACCCGAGAGTGCCCCGCACGCCCAGCACGCGGTCGAGGTAGTAGTCGGTGCCGCCGGCCGCGAGATCCTTGTCGAAGATCGACTGGTGCATGCTCTTCGCGGTGTACGGCACGCCGGGCGCGAGTTGCGCAGCAACGTCGCCGAGGTTGGTGTAGGCCGGGTCCCCGATCTCCATGACGTGGTTCTGCCCGTTGGTGTAGACCCCGACGTCGCCCTCGTTGCCGGGCAGGATCGGGGTGTCGGCGTGCGCCGCGGACGGCAGGCTGACCACCCCTCCCATCACCAGCGCGGCCACGGCCGACCAGACGGGCACTCTCCTTCTGCGTCTACTGATCATGCTCTATCTCCTTGGTGGCGGTGCGGTCCCGCGGGAGATGTCACCGGCCAGCCGCCGGTGGGGTCGGAAGCTGACATTCGTCATCTCCGGCTGGTTGGCGTGACCCCGGTC